>JANOKW010000192.1:0-21416 GCA_031419475.1 Hyphomicrobium sp.
GCCAATGGGGTACGGCGCTCTGCCGCAGTTGATGGCCGGGCATAGAGGCTGCCGCCAGTCTGCACGCTGCTTTCCTTGCGCATGAGGGAACCTGGCCGGGCCGCAGGTGCTTGACCGGGTGCCGGCTGGAATCCAGGCTGTTGGGGAGCAGGTCGGGGAACGGACTGGTCAGACGCGGCCGGTTCGTAGGCTTCGAATTCGTCTTCCGCGTGAGTAATCATCTCAGGAGCGGTTATACCCATCGCTTCAGCCATCATGCCCATCTGCTGGGACATGTCTCCACCCATACCAATTCCCGAAGCGCGCCAGCGATCTACGACCTGCTCCAAGAAGCCTTCGTCGCCCGTCGATTTCTGCCACTTCTCGGTGAAACGCGCGGTCGAAGAGCGCGGCAGGGCATGTTTGGGCAACTCGTCGAATTTGATACGAACCGGAAGCGACATGCCGTCGCCAAATGCGATGGCTTCGCGCTGACCGAGCGAGGGCAGGAATTCAAGCAAACCCGATCCCGTATCGGCAACGGCCGACTGGACGATGGCTTGATCTCTATCATTGGCCATTCGCAGTGCGAATACAGTGTTGCACTGGGACAGAATGGTTGGATCGATTTCGGCTGGACGCTGCGTGACGATGCACAGTGAAGCACCGTATTTACGGCCTTCCTTGGCGATTTTCGCAATCGCCCGTTTGCACGGCTCGAAGCCGAGCGAGGCGTTGGCCGGGACATAGCGGTGGGCTTCTTCGCAGACGAGCGTAACGGGAATTTGGCCCTCACTCCAAAGCGCGAAATCGAAGGTCATGCGGCAGAGAACCGATACGACGACGTTGACAATTTCGGTCGGGATACCGGTCAACTCCAGGATGGTGATGGGTTTGTTGTTTACCGGCACGCGGAAGATTCGGCTTAAGATCTGAGTCATGCCGTCGTAAACCGTCAGAGAGCCGAACATGAATCCGTAACGGCCGTCTTGAGAGATGGTTTCGATGTGGTTCTTTAACATCCGATAGGGCGCGAGGTCGCGCTTGTTCTCGAGCTTTCCCATTCGCTCAACGATGAGGCCGGTGAGGTCGGAGATGCGATAGGGGACCGGCGTGTCAACCGTGTAGCGCGCGGCATCGAGCACACCACGCCGCAGCTTATTGCTCTCGACTGTGCGGCCCGTGCTGTAGCGGCTCTTGGCGATCGGAATGAGTTCTTGGAGAATTTCGATTTCGGCTTTGCGATTGGGATCGCCGATGAGAACCTCAACGATCTCTTCAAAGTTCAGGAGCCAATAGGGAAGCTGCATATTGCGAGGCGAGATGACTTCGCCCCATTCTTGAAATGCGGTTGAATACTCGTTGTGGGGATCGAGCAAGACAATGTGGGCGGCTGGGTTTTTTTCCAGAATGGCGCGCAGAATAAGCGCTGTGGTGCAGGATTTACCCGTGCCGGTGGTTCCAAGGATCGCGAAGTGTTTGCCGAGCAAATCGTCGACTTTGACCATGGCTGGGATGGAGCTGTCTTGGCGGATGCAGCCAACGCGGACGGATCGTTCCATATCGCCGCAGAAAGCGACCTCGAGTTCGGCTTTCGAGGCAACGCGGCAGCGGTCTCCAAGTGCCGGATAGACGGTAACGCCGCGGTTGAAATTGGCCTTTTTGCCGTCAACGCCTTTCCAAAGTTCGCCGACGAGACCGAGTTCGGCGATCCATATTTCCGAATCGCCTTCGCGCTGTGCAGGGACCGGCACGCTGAGGGCGGAAACAATTGCGAAGACAATGGTGTTGGCAGTATCGACTGCAAGCAATGTTCCCATTTCCGGGCGGTCGTTCAAGGACCTTGCCCGGCCATCCTGGTGGCCGTCAAGCAGGACGATGGCTTTAGAGCCTGTGACCGAAACGATTCGACCGATCGACGAGTCTCCCGGACGCTGATTGCGATCATTGGGTGGCATTGTCATCTGCATGATCGAGTTACCTTTTGCGTCGCTCGTTTAGAGAGTTGACTGGCGATTGTTATTCAGTTGGTGGTCGTGGACTGCTGATACGGAATTTCTGGGAGGCAGAACGATTGCGACTTCTGTGCCTTCGCCCTTTGTTGAACGGACCTCTATTTTTCCGCCGTGCAGTTCGACCAGCGCTTTCGCGATAGGTAAGCCAAGGCCCGTGCCATCGCGCCACCTTGAATGGCCGCCATCAACTTGACCGAACGGCGTGAGCGCGACCGAGATTTCTTCCGGTGACATGCCGACGCCCGTGTCGCGAACAAGGATAGCGATCCCGCCATTGTTGATGCGTAGCGCTTCGATCGTGACTGTGCCGCCGCGCGGGGTGAACTTTATCGCGTTGGAGATCAAATTTGTGATGATTTGCCGAAGTTTGACCGCATCGCCACGAGCCGTCGGTAAGTTGATCGCGACGACTGGCATCAGAGCAACGCCGGCTTCGGAAGCCATCAGCCGAAACGAATTAATCGACGTTTGCACGATTTCATCGACGTTTATTTCGCGGCTATCGAGTGTGTACCTGCCGCTTTGCATCTTGGAGATGTCCAGAATATCATTGATGACCGACAACAGATGGCCGGCCGCGTCGTGAATGAGCGTGGCGTATTCCACGATTTCGTGTTGCGGCAGGGTGCGGCGTTCGTGCTCGGCAAGGAGCTTAGAAAACCCGATCACGGTGTTGAGAGGCGTGCGGAGTTCGTGGCTCATGTTGGCGATGAATTCGGACTTCACCTTGCTCGCGAGTTCGGCTTCGATGCGGGCCGAATGCTCGGCAATGCGGGCGCGATGACGGAGCACCGCATCGCCGAGCAGCGATGCGTACTCGTTCATCAGCGAGTTCGATTTCGAGTTCCCGAAGGCCCCGTTGAGCATGTCCCGACCAGTGCAAAAAAAGGCATTTCCAGATC
This sequence comes from Hyphomicrobium sp., assembly GCA_031419475.1. Lineage (GTDB taxonomy): Bacteria > Pseudomonadota > Alphaproteobacteria > Rhizobiales > Hyphomicrobiaceae > Hyphomicrobium_B. The sequence goes on from JANOKW010000192.1 coordinate 2,897, forward strand.
ATGAGCCTATTGGGCAGTACCTAATCCAAAGTTAACCGATGACCGAATATCGGATTTTGCGGTATTTTGATTTCACCGTGCCGGGGCGAAGGGACTTTTGGGATTTTCGAGACATTGCTGCAGGGTGGCAGTCAGGCGACAAGCTAAATGTGACTAAGGGGGGATGTAAAAAACAATGCACTGACACACCTGTTTTGATAGATTTATGGAGGGAATCAGGGGTTGCCGCTGAGTTGGCGGATGGCGGGGACGCAATTTTGAACATACGCTCTGGGGTGAGTTCTTGCCTGTTGTTGGCCATTGCATTGCTGCCGCAACCTGCAATTTCGGGCCCCGCAATAAATCAGTTTGAGGTCAAGGATCTTCAGAGTTCGCCCGGAGATTTTGAGTTTCAAAGCCAAAATGCCTGGTCAACCGGGCAGCCGCGGCGCCGTTCAGCGCTCACCGCACTGGGCGAAATTGCCTTTGACGACAACACTGCGATTAAGCAGCGCGAGGCATTGGAAATACAACTTGGCGTCACCGATTGGTTCCGCGTGCGCTTCGGCGTCGAGTTCGAACAGGAGCGGCTCGATGATCCAGGCAGCTTCTCCGAAGCTGACAGGTTCGCGCCGATTAAGTTCGACGAAGTAGCCGTCGAGGGTGTTGTGATCTTCGTCAAGCCGAAGGACGAGGGCATCGGACTCGGCTTGCTGATGGAGTATGGAAGCCCGGTCGGGGAGATGGAAGCACCGGCGGAATTCTATGCCGGCCCAATTATCGAAGCCCACACGGGTCCATGGTCATTCATCGCCAATCTTATGTTCGTCAAATATATGGGCGGCAAGGCGGAGCCCGGCAATGACGCGTACGTGCGTGACGAGAAATGGGACTTCAGCTACGCCACGCAGCTTGAATACGAAATCTCGCGCAACTTTGGCGTCGCGCTCGAGGCTTACGGCACGTTTGACCGGCTGGGGAATACGGGCACGCCGGGCGAGACCCGGGTGCTCTTCGGCGATCTGAACCAGCATCGCGCTGGGCCTGTAGTCTATTACACGTTCTTTCCGCATGAAGAACGGGCGCTTTCTCACCGCACAAATGGTGGTGAAGGAGCCGTCGCGTTGTCTGGCGATGCGGATGAGGGCGATAAAGAACTATCGGTTGCCATTGGCACCGGCGTGCTGTTCGGCTTGAATGAGAATACGCCTGACTTGACCTTCAAGCTCAGCGTCGAAGTTGAATACTGAAGCGCCCGTAATTGGTGACAGCTTACTTGAAATTATAGCCCTGGATGACGGTCCGGTCTGTTGCCGTTAAACCCTGCGGTGCTTGGGGCAATCCCTCATCCTTGCAATCACTGAGGGCGTAATCGACGTTGGCAAGCGCTGCCTGATCGACCTTGGCATCGCCAGAGCTCTTGACGATTTCGCGGTTGACCACTTTACCAAGTTCATCGACGACGATGCGGACTTGGGCATTGCCAATGAGTTTCTTCTTGGGCGGGAATTTGCATTCCTGAAACAGTTTCACGAGCTTGCCGCGATATTCGGCGAGTGCTGTTGCGTCGCCACCCGTCTGTTCGCCGCCCGAACTTGCGTCCTTGGCGATCGCAACCTGAACCGGCTGTTCGGCCGCTTCGATCGGCTTTGTTTCTTGCGGCTTGATTTCGGGCAGGGGCTCTTCCGTTTTGACGATATTGTCATCGACGGCCTTTTCCGAAACCGACGTAATGGCCTGCTGCAATTCTTCTGCGGCCTTCGTTTCTTGGACGGGCGTTGGAAGCGTCTCGACCGGTGTCACTTCAGCCGTGCGGATGGATTGCACATCGTCGCCAAGCTTGACGATGTTGTCGATGCCAATGCCCTGCTCGACCACGAACTGGTCGACGCCCGTCCCGGCGTCGAACGCTGCGAAATCATTCGAGGTGCTGACGTGGCGCGTCAACGCATAGGCAAACGACCCATGAGCGATCAGGGATAAGGCAACTGCAATTGAACGAACGCTCTTCATTTCAGTGCGGAACCCTATTGCTGACCCGTTGCGGGGGTGGACGTTTGTAGGCGATTCGATAGCAACGACACGCGGGCAAAACCGGCCTCGCCCACTTGACCTAAAATCTGCATGACATCGCCATAGGCAGTCTTACTGTCGGCGCGCACGTAAACGACAGCGTCTCCCTCGGTGCTGCGCACAGCTTGGAGTCTGGGAATCAACTGCTCGCGCGTGACGAACTCGTCGCGGATCTGCAATCGCCCATCGCTCGTCATGGTGACGACCATGGGTTTCTTGGTTGGCCCGACTTTGGCGGCGGACGTTTTGGGGAGTTGCACCGGAACGCCTGATACCATAAGCGGCGCGGCCACCATGAAAATTATGAGTAGCACGAGCATGACATCGACCATCGGCGTGATGTTGATCTCCGCCACGGGCCGGTAGCCATAATCGTCATCGCCATCAATGGAAGAAGACTGCATGCCCATACCCATATCAGTATGCCTTTCCGGCGCGGATCGGTTCGACAGCAGTTTTTGGGCCAGCCTCCAATGCCGGACGGGATAGCTGCTTTGCGATTTCGCTGATGGCTGTTCCCGCGCGTGCCGCAGCGCGTCCGAGTTTCACGGCGAAATGGTTGTAAGCCATGACAGCTGGGATGGCGGCGGCGAGACCGAGTGCGGTTGCCAACAAGGCTTCGGCAATGCCGGGCGCGACCGTCGCGAGGCTTGTATCCTGTTGGTGTGCGATGGCCGTGAACGAATTCATGATGCCCCATACAGTTCCGAACAAACCAACGAATGGCGCGGCTGAGCCAACGGTTGCCAGGAACGGCAACCCGACTTCGATCCGCTGCAACTCGCTCCTCAATGATGCGCGCATCGCTTTGTCGAGGCGTGCACGCACCTCGGTGCGCACTTCGCCGCGCGATGCGCCGTCGCTGACTTCGCCTTCGGCCGCCGTCAGGATCGTGCGCGCGATACCGTCCGTTAATTGGGCGTCAGTTGGCGATTTTGAGACAACTTCGAGATCGCGCAGGCTGCGGTTTAGTCTCATCAGCCGGATCGTCTTCTCAAGAATGATCGCCCAACAGATGACCGAGGCAATGGCAAGCAACACCATGACCACCTTGACCACCGGGTCGGCGTCCACGAGCATGCTGTACATTGAAAAATTGTGAGCAGTGTCCGCAACAGTCGTTTCCAAAATGCACTTCCTTCATTACTTCGAGATTTTTACGGCCGTTAGGCTGGACGTTGACATGCGCTGCAAGCAATCGGCGACGGGACCTGAGTCCGCTTTGCATTCCATGACTTCATTGATGAGGAACGAGCCGATCTTGTCGCAGCCTACGCCGTCAAGTTCGAACAATTTGACTGTTTTCTTCTGCGGTTTCAGCGGCGCCAGATCCAAGGCGAAGCGTTTGCCGATTATGCCGTCGGCCTGAAACAGCACGAGATCGAGTTTGTAAGCCTGATACGTCACATCGGACGTGTTGTTCACCACCATGTAAGCGCGGCAGCCCTTGTCGTAAGTCTCAAGTTTATTAAGTTCCAGCGAGGTTGATGTCGCCGCCGGCGTGGCTGCTGCTGCCGGTGTTGTTTCTGCCGAAAGGGCGGGGGATGCTGCAAGTAAACAAACCGCTGCCGTAGCAACCGGCCATGCGGCGGATACTCTGTTGGACACGCTTGAACTCTCTTCGCTGGAGTTAAAAGTCACCCTGCATGTAGCGGCTTTGCACTCACGGTAACAGGGGTGAAAGCCACACATTTATGTGAGGTTATATCGGCAGATTGTGGCTACGGTCGATCTGTTTTTTAGTCGCGTTTTCAATTGGTAGGCACAACATGATGAAGGCGGGACTATGGGCGCCGCAGCGGGAATTTTTCCCGATCCCAAGCAGCCGCCTTCCCGCGTCACACCAGTTCTGAGGCGGTGTAGCCACAGAGCAATTACAATTCGCATTCCTCGTTCGAGACTGGGAACTTCCGCCCTTGACCTGAGCAGCACTGTTAAGGAAACGATTGCGCGGGGATGAATCGTGCGATTTGCGCGCGATTCTCAGGCACTTTCTGCGTCTGCCTTGGCGGCGCAGGAATCGGGGAATTGGGGACAGAAATGACGCGCATTGTAAGCGGATTTGGGGCCGCACTTGGATCCATCGTACTTTTGACCAGCGCCACGATCGTTCAGGCTCAGGAGCAAGGCACAACGACGCCCGCACCGGCCGATGCTCCTGCTGGAACTGCGGCACCCGCTCCAGCACCGCAAACGCCGCCACCTGCGACGACACAACCCTCGACTCCAGAGATAACGCCGCCGGCGCCAACGACAGCGGCGCCCTCAACCGCGACGCCACCCTCGACAACAACGCCTCCCGCAGCCGGGCAGACGCCCGCACCGGCGAATGGTGCCGCACCGGTATTGCCAGATGTCGAGATTATTCAAACGCAACCCGCTCCTGCACCGGAGCCGCCGCCGGATGCGCCACCTGCGCCACCAAAAGTCGTGAAGAAAAAGCCGCCGCCCGTTGAGCCCGAGCCTCAGCCCGTCGTGGTTCAAGCCAAACCTAAACCCGAACCTCAGCCCGCTCCTCAACAAGTCGCTGAACCGGCACCGCAGCCTGCCGCTTTGCCATCCCCTGTTGGTGGTCCGCCGGCTGGTGATACGCTTGTCAAAATCTCGCCCATCGCTGGCAGTGAAATTCCGCTCGATAAGGTGCCAGGCGCTGTTGGCACCGTGTCGGCCGCAGACGTAGCGCGAAATGGTTCCGGGCAAGTTCAGAACGTTCTGCAGCAGCAGGTGCCCGGAATTATTCTCTCGGATACAGCCGGTAGCGGCTTTCGCACCGATGTATCGTATCGCGGCTTCGACGCCTCACCCATTGGCGGGCGCTCGCAAGCGCTCGCCATCTATATGAACGGTATTCGTATCAACGAGTCGTTTGGCGACACGGTGAACTTCGATGCCATTCCCTCGATAGCCATCAGCGATATCGCCGTAGTCGGCAATAATCCCGTGTTCGGTCTCAACGCTATCGGCGGCGCCATCAGCTTCACGATGAAAGACGGCTTTAATTACCAAGGCGGCACGATTGACGCTTCGGCTGGTTCGTTCGGGCGCAAGCAGATCGCGGCTGAAGCTGGCGTGAAGAGCGGCGCCTTCGCCGCTTATGCCGCAGCCGAATATCTCGAAGAAGATGGCTTCCGCGATTTTTCCGAAGCTGAAGTCAAGCGCATGTTTGCGGACGTTGGCTTCAAGGGCAGCGACGTCGAGCTGCATTTCAGCTTCAATGGGGCAAAGAGTATTGCGGGTGTTGTCACGGCCGCACCCGTTGAGTTGTTGGCAATCGACTATGGCCGTACCTTCACCAGTCCGCAGGACACCGAATACGAAGTGCAAATGCCGTCGGTGCGCGGCAGCGTCAAAGCTACGGACACACTGACCATTTCGGGCCTCGCCTACTATCGGCGTTTCAAACAAAATGTGCTCGACGGCAACTTGTCGGAAGTCGATGAATGTGCAGCAGGCGGGCCGAATGATGGCTTGCTTTGCTTAGTAGGCGATGGCGGCGGCGAAGAGGTTGTCGAAGACGGCAACGGCAACACCGTTTCGACCGATTTGTTCAATGGCCCCATCGGATCGCTCGAACGCATCACGCAGGATGCCAAGAGCTACGGCACCAGCGCCCAGGCGGTCGAGAAATCAAACCTGTTCGGCCGCCCGAACCAATTCTTGGTTGGCGTCTCCTATGATCATGGCAAGGTGGCCTATCAGACGTCGAGCGAATTGGGGTCGATTGGCGATCGCTTCGTTGTCACAGGATCTGGCATCATCGTTGTTGCGCCCGATGATCTCCAACCCCGCGATCTCGTCACCGAGAACGACTATTACGGTGTCTTTTTCTCCAACACACTTGATGTGACGGATCAACTCGCTGTCACCGTTGGCGGGCGCTACAATCACGCAACTATCAAACTCACCGATCTCACAGGCGATTTCCCCGAACTCAACACGACAAACAAGTATGACCGCTTCAACCCAATGATTGGCGCAACGTACAAGTTCATGCCGGGTCTATCGGTCTATGGCGGATACTCAGAAGCCAATCGCGCGCCGACGGCTGCAGAACTTGGTTGCGCAGAGCCGACAAACCCTTGTCTCATCGAAAGCTTCCTGACGGATGACCCGCCTCTGAAGCAGGTCGTCTCGCATAGTTGGGAAGCGGGTCTGCGCGGCGAACACAAGTCCTGGGATCGGCAGAAAATCACCTGGAGCCTTGGATATTTCCGCACCCTCAACACGGATGACATCTTGAATGTCGCGGCGACGACGACCGGGCGCGGCTTCTTCCTCAATGCTGGCGACACGCTGCGCCAAGGCGTTGAAGCGGCCATTGGATATCAGAACGAGCGCTTGTCGGTATTCGCGTCCTATGCGCTCGTTGACGCGACATTCCAGACGGACCTGATCCTTTCCGCTCCCAACACACCGGGCGCGCCTGACTGCCCCGATGCTGCTCCCGGAACGATCACCTGCAACTTCGTGCAAAGCGGCGACAACCTGCCGGGCATTCCCAAGCACCGTTTTAAAGCCGGTATCGAATATGGGCTGACGCCGCAGTGGAAAATCGGCTCCGACCTCGTGGCGGCTAGCGACCAGTTCTTCTTCGGCGACGAAGCGAACAACAACGCTAAGCTCGCTGGATACACGCGCATCGATCTCAAGACGTCCTACGACCTGACGGAAAACGTGCAAATCTATGGTTCGATCAAGAACCTCTTCGACAAGCGCTATGGGCTTTACGGCACGTTCTTCGATTCGGTTGCAGCAACAGAAGCCGCCGAGCCTCAAGGTATCACGTTGACAGATCCGCGAAGCCAGACGCCGGCTCAACCCTTCGCCATCTACGGCGGTGTGAAAGTGAAGTTCTGATCGGCTGGGCAATCGTCAAATAAAAAACGGCGGACCTTGGGTCCGCCGTTTTGCTTGTTGGACGAACTGCAATTCGAGAAAACTCAGAACCCCGCCGGCACGAAGTGCGCGTAGAATGGTTCGGCTTTGTGTTTTGGGCCGTCGAGGGCTTCGAGCCGCTCGAGTTCTGCGATGGCTTCGCTTAAAGCGACCGTGACGCGCTCAAGATCCGCGCTCTCGCGGCAATCGCTCTCGATATAGAGAAGGGTCTCGCGGATCGTCTCAAGGTCGATGCGCGGCTTGGGACGCGAACGGTCTGAAAGTTTGAACACGCGACTACCTCAAACTCGAAAGATCATTTTAAGACTTTATCAACCTTTGAGTTATCTCAGAAATCCGATTAGGGCGCAAGGTCCGTGCAGCGTATCATTCTGATACAACTGATTTTTATTGCTTCTCTATTGCCTCCAGCCTTCCTTTACCTATCACGGGCAAACTCCGCTCCAGGGTAACGTGTCGGCGGGAGTTACGTTGTGTTGCGCAGTCCGGGCATACTGATCATCGTCGAAAACCTTACGGTTCCACTCGACCGACGCGTCTGGACGGAAGCGCGCGCGTTGCACGATGCGGGCTATACCGTTTCCGTCGTCTGCCCAACGGGCGGTAAATACACCGAATCCTACGAAGTCCTCGAGGGAATTCATGTGTTCCGCCATCCGATGCCCTTCGAGGCGGATGGTGCATTGGGCTATGCGCTTGAGTACAGCTGGGCCTTAGCCTGGGAATTCGCGCTCTCGATTAAAGCCTATTTCAAAGTCGGGTTTGACGTTGTTCAAGCGTGCAACCCGCCTGACCTCTTGTTCCTGATCGGCGGGTTCTGGAAGTATCTTTTCGGCAAGCGCTTCGTGTTTGACCACCATGATATCAATCCGGAGCTTTACGAAGCCAAGTTTAACAAGAAGGGCCGCTTTCACACGCTGCTATTGTGGCTCGAGAAGCTGACGTTTAAAACCGCCGACGTTTCGATTGCCACCAACGAAACGTTCAAGGAAATTGCCGTCCGGCGCGGTGGCATGGACCCGGACCGCGTTTTCATCGTGCGTTCGGTGCCCGATCTCACGCGCTTCAAGCGTGTTGAGCCCAATACGGATCTCAAAAATGGCCGCAAGTATCTTGCCGGATATGTCGGCATTATGGGCGCCCAAGACGGCGTCGATCTCTTGATCGATGCCATGGCTGAACTCGTCAATGCGCAAGGCCGGCGTGACATACAGTGCGCCATCGTCGGCTCGGGGACCGAACTGCCAAACCTGCAGCGCAAGTGTACGGCCAAGGGGCTGGACGACTACATTACCTTCACCGGCTTCCAGTCCGGTGAGCCTTTGCTCAAGGCCTTCTCGGCGTTCGACATCGGCGTCATTCCAGACCCGAAGAACACTTACAACGACAAGATCTCCATGAATAAGGTGTTCGAGTACATGAGTCTCGGCATTCCGTTCGTATCGTTCGATCTCGTTGAAGGCCGGAAGGCATCGGGCGAAGCTGCGCTTTACGCTCGCGACAATGATCCCAAAGATCTCAGCGACAAGATGGCGAAACTCTTCGACGACGCGGATTTGGCAGGGGCTCTTGCCGAAGAAGGCCGGTGCCGTGCGCGCGCTTTGCTCAAGTGGGAAAACGAGCGCGCGCGACTGTTGGCGGCTTATTCTCTTGTGCTTGAAGATACGGGCAAGACGGCGGCGCGGCCCGTAACGCAAGTGGTTTCGGGTTGAGAACTATCCTGCGGCTGTTGAGACTTGTGAGTTCAATCGCATCCTCACTTGAGCGCGCAACGACGGCATGATGGCGATGCCAACGCCAATGACGGCGGCGGTTGACGCAGCAAGTGCAACGGCGATTTTCCACAGGCTCGCTCCCGCTGCGCCTTGAGCGAGAACCGCAAGAAGTGCAGCCGGCAGTAGAAAGAACGCGCGCGCCATCAGAAGGCGCCCAGTCGTGGCTTCAAGACTTTCGAGCCGCGCCGCGACATAAAGTAACGACAGACATTCACCGAAGAAAGCAATGAACGCGATTGTTGAAATCGTGGCACCATCAATCGCCGTCCAAAGTGCAAACGGCAGTACGGACGCTCGCACGAGACCGGCCACTAAGAAGGGCTTCGTATGTCCCGCTGCCATGAGGGCCATGCCTGGCACAGCCTGGATCATGCGCAAGGCCCACATGGCGGCGAGCCAGGCCGTCACAGCTCCAAGCCCCTTGTAATGAGAGCCAAACACAACCGGGAGCACGGTCTCTCCGGCAATAATGAAAAAGACAAGATAGAGGGCGGCGCCGAGTGTTGTTACTTCTGCCATTACCCTGAAACGGCTGACGAGCGTGCGCCCACGCCGCAAAGCGTCGGAAAAGAGCGGGAGCATCAGGGCATGACCTGCTTTTGCCGCGAGCAAGCCCGGGACCATCGTTAGCATGAAACTGGCGGTGTAGGCAGCAAGCGATTCCATACCCGAAAGCCGTCCGATGATCAGGCGATCGCCTTGGTAGACTGCAATTAGCGGCAGCGCGCTCAGCAGAATTGGCCAGCCAAATGCAATCTGACGTGAAAGTATCTCGCGATTGGCGGCAAAACGATAGCGGCGGTCAGAGAGTAGGTGCGAGATCAGCACGCCGGCGAAGGCTTGCGCAAGCGAGAGCCAGACCACGACGTCGAACGTGGCCGTGACTTTGAGGAACGGCAATGTTGCCATGAGCGCGACGGCTTGAGGAATGACTTCAACGTACATCTGCGGACGATTGTCGAAGCGGCGCTGGGCGCGGCGGCAATCGAGATGCAGAAATCCTTTGATGAGCGGTACCAAGCTGACGATCTGGAACGCCAAGGTAGCTTGCGCGATGTTGAAAAAGCGCGCGACCGATGGACCAATGGCCAGAAGAACAGCGGTCAATAGCACGCCGCGGACGAGGAGAACCGTGTGCGCCGTGGCAACGAATTCGTCCTTATCGCCGTCCTCCGCTTGAACGATTAAACGGTCTGAACCGAGATCTGAAAGCGTCTCGACGATCTGCAGCAGCAGCGTGATCGAAGCTGCAATTCCGAAATCCGCCGGAGAAAGTGCGTGGCCAATGATGGCGTTGCGCAGGAAGGAGAGCGCTTGGGCCATCCCATAGCCTGAAAACAGCAGAAATCCTTGGACCCCGGCGCCACTCAGCGTAATTGGAGATAGTGTTGGCGATTCGCTCATCTTTTTAGACCGCATTTGGTTTGTGTTGCGACCAGCCGCGTGCGCTCGGAAGTCTGCGTGATATTTTGGCGAACGGCTTGCTGGCTAAACGGCCAAAAAAGCCGCCCACTGGATCCCCGCTGAGCCGCATGAGACTGCACGTTGTTTGGATCCAGCGAGGCGAAAGGGCGCGTTCCCATTTCTTGCGAAATGCGGCTTCCATGGTGCCGAAGTCCGAGCCCTTTTTTCCAGGCGACAAGTGTTCGAGGTGGAAATCGATGACGTATGCCGAGTATCCCATTTGTGCCGCGTGCAGACAGACGTCTGCGCCATAGAAGTGGAATCCCGTCAAGTCTCTTGAGAAGCCTAGGCGCGTGTCACGCCGGACGATGATAAAATTTTCATCTAGACTGAATACTCGCTGCGGAAAGCTTCCCTCACTCTGGTTTCTGCCGTGCGGGTCGGTGATGCGCAGCGCAAGGTTTCCAGGCGCTACTCCGCCAGCATTTCCAGCAAGGGCCCAGTTGCCATCGCGGCCGTGCAGCTCTTTCAGGCGCTGGTCTAAAATCGAACGTTGGTCTTCAAGCAAGCGAACATCTTGATGACACAGTATGACAATTGGGGCGTGCGCCGCGTTGAGGAGAGCATTCAGACCCCGGTAGGCGTCGGTTTGCACGGGTCCAGTATTATCGACGAAGAGATATTCGCAATCCGTACCGGTAAATCCCCCGGCGAGGAAAGAGCTACGCATCGCTGCATACAGCGCACGGTCGGAAACCAGCGTCGCAACCGTATAGCGCGGTTCAGCTGACACCGGTGCTTCGGCTTCCGGTCGCAGAATTCGAGGTGTGCAACTCGTGGGGCAGATCGTCGTAGCCGTTGCCATATTCAAATACCTTAGGTGGACGGTGCCAGAGCCGCAGGTGTTGTTTGGCGTTGAGAAGTTGTCGCGTACCCGTATTGCCATTCTTTGCGGTGCTGCCAGATTTGGCGCCAAGCGTCAGCCGTTTCGCTGTTATCAGAAGACGGGACAATTGCCGCGCGAATGGACGTTGCAACGAGACGCGTCAGCGGCCATGCCGCGAGTAACATGCGCCCAGCCGGGGCCAGGTGTGGCTGCCAGTGGCGATCAACGAGTGAGACTTTGGCGGCGAGCAGGCGCACCATCTTGCCGGCACGTGCTCCTTCCGACGCGCCGCCATAGTGGGTGATCGTCGCAATCGGGGTGATCATGGGGCGGGCCGAAAAGGCATGAGCTCTGAGGCAAAGGTCGGCTTCTTCGCCATACATGAAAAAGAGGGGGTCAAATCCGTTGAGCCCTTCCCAGAGTTCTCGTTCGATGAGAAAAAAGCAGCCGGAGACGATATCGACGCGCCGGGCGCTATCGCGCTGCCATCCGCCGTAGGCTTCGCCGTTGAACAATTCGGACCTGGGAAACAATCCGGTTAGACCTGTTGCACGGCAGAACTGGTTCCAGAGCGTCATGCGGCCCCAGCAAGACGACGGATTAAGCGATCCACTCGCATAGAGTGTTCGACCGCCCCATATCCGCGCTCGAGGTTCCTTCCGGGCAAACTCTACGAGTTTATCGATAGCGTGATCGAGCACCAGCGTGTCAGGATTAAGCAGCAGAATATAGCGGCCCCGCGCGCGCCGGGCGGCAAAATTGTTGGCCCTAGCGAAACCAATATTTTCTTTGAGGCGAATGAATTGCGGATGCAGCGGGTGGCTTGCAATCATTTCAGCCGAGCCATCAACCGACGCATTATCGACCGCGATGACCTCGTAGGAAATATCTTTGGTTTCAGTCAGCACTGAATTGAGCGCCGCCCGCGTCATGGCGCACGTATTGTAGCTGACGACGAGAATTGAAACGTCGATGTAGGCGTTCTGCATTGGACATGACCGGTCGCGATTCAGTCTGGCGCAACGTTAGCGGGCACCGGCTAACCTTCCCTTAACGAACAACAAGCCCCACTCACTAACGAATGCTTAACGCAGCGGCGTCACACTCTCCGAAGCGAATCGCCGAGTGAAATCTGGGACGCCTGACATGGACAATTTGGATAGCGAACCCGACCTCGGTTTCGACGGCATCATCTGTATCGGCGGGGAAGATTGGTGGTATCACAACCGCGGCCACTTCGATTTCCAGATTATGCGCCGGTTGGCCGAGACCATGCCGGTCCTGTTCGTCAATTCGCTCGCAGTGCGCATGCCCTCGCTAAAGGAGAAGAGCCAATTCGCCGCCCGCATTGGCCGCAAAATGCGCAGTTTGGCACGTGGGATCGTCAACGTTGAAAACAAGTTTTGGGTCTTCTCGCCTGTATCGGTTCCGGGTCCAACGGGGCAAAAACTTTCGAGCTGGGCACTGAGCCCGCAGATTAATCGCGCTGCACGCCGCGCCGGCATATCCCGGCCTTTGCTGTGGATTCATTGCCCGGCTGGCGCCGCACTTGCCGATGAAATTCCCCACGCCCTTCTCGTGTTGCAACGCACCGACCGTTTCGAGGCTTTTCCGGAGGCCAATCCTGAAATCGTCGGCGCTCAGATCAGAAAAATGAAAGCCGCAGCCGATGTGGTCATTTACTGTAACCCAAATTTGATGGCCGAAGAGAAAGGCCAAGTGCGCCGTCAATTGCTCATTACCCACGGGGTCGATCTCGAAACGTTTGTTATGGCAGGTCAATCGCGTTCGCCCGGACCGGCCGATGTCGCGGTTTTGAAGCGGCCGCGCGTTGGTTTCATTGGGGGCATTGATGCTCACACATTCGATCCACCGCTCTTTGTGGAGGTGGCCCGGCGCCTCGGCGACGTTGAGTTTGTGCTGATTGGGGGATGCTCATTGCCCGAAGACTGGTGCCCGTTGCCGAACGTTAAACTCTTGGGCCGTAAGCCCTATGACGAGGTAGCACGCTACATGGCGGCGATGGACGTGCTCATCATGCCATGGAACGATAGCGAGTGGATCAAGGCATGCAATCCTATCAAGCTCAAAGAGTATCTCGCCGTTGGCCGTCCGATCGTGACAACGGATTTCCCGGCGCTCGGCCGTTATCGCGAACTGGTGCGCGTCGGCGAAGGTCCAGCCGCTTTTGCCTGCGCAATCCGTCAAGCACTTGCCCAACCTTACGACGCCGATAAGGCTAGAAATTCTGTGGCAAGCGAAGGCTGGAACGCCAAGGCCGATTATCTGCTTGAAAATCTCTTCGAGATTGCCGGAGAGGTAGGGTCCGGAAAATCGTCCGGCTCCATTCCGCGCCGCTCGGCGGCATAGGGCTTCACTTGACCGGCAGACTGTAAGGCTTAAGCGGGAAGAGCGCCGGGGATTTGCATGCCGGGCAATCCGGGTGCCGCCTGAATGGCTGGAATATACGGCCGCCGTTCCGGAGCATGGGGCGGTTCCGCCGTCTTTGTAACTTTTGCCTTCATTTTCAATGGTGCCGGATCAGCAAGCCACCCTGCCATGCCGAGGAAGAAGAAAAAGAAGGCGTAGGGTACGTTCCAAAGATGCACTGTGGTCGCGATCAGGCAAAGTGCGATCAGCGACATATTCCATCCTCGCGCTAAGCGGCGGGTATCGGCATCCTTCTGCGTTAAGCCGCGTTTAACGACGCCGCGCGCAAGCAGTGCAATGGCCAGGACGATTAAGACAAGCGCCGGAATACCCGTGCGCAGGAGAATAACGAGCCAAAACGCGTCAACTGTCGATGAGACCATCCACGCCGGTCGGTCCCACTCGGCGAGGCCTATACCAAACAAGGGATTGCCCCAAACATTGTCGAGCCCGAATTCCCAGGTTTGCAGCCGGTAGAAACCGGTCCACGGGTCAAGCGTCATGCCGGTTGCGATGACGGCGATCGGCCCGCGCGTGGAGATAATGGATGCGCCGATGTACAAGCCCGCAATAACCACCCACGTCAGCGACGCGCGGCCCTTGAGGCGTCGCGTTAATTTTTCCCAGATCAGCATGCCAATTTGCAGTCCGAGGCAGAGTAGCGGCGCTGACGAAAGCCCAAGCACGGTTGCACTACAGAGCAGTGCCGAACGTTTTAATTTATTGGCGGTCCGGCGTTCTGAATACCAAAATAACGCGAGGAGTGCGGCGCAGAAGGTGCCGTAATGAATAGGGTGGTCGAAGGTGCCGTAAGCGCGCGTCAGACCCATACGCGTTTCAATGCCGATCGGGTGCACATAACCGGTGATGGCCCTAAGAATTTCATGGGTAAATATTTGCCCGAACAGGGTCTCAGGCAGCGCTATTAATGCAGCGACTGCGATCGCGATCGCCATGGCATTGAGCGCGCCGCGCATGTGATCCTGTGTGCGGATCCACACCCGGGCCACGAGATAGGGACCAAGGCCTTCAAGCGCGAGCGAGCCGCCGTACACCAGCCCCTCTTGTTCGCCCATGTGGCGCATATACATGGCCACGGTCCAGATGTTGAAGGCGATGAAGGCGATGTCGAAGCCGCGCAGTTTCAATCCGCGTTGCGATAAGAGTGCGGCAATGGCCATGGGAAACAAAATGATCGCGGCCACACGATGAGGGGGAAAACGCAATCCGGCGATGTAAAGTGAGAGTTCCGTTGGGCACAGAAAGGCGACGATCAAAATGATGACCGGCAGGGGGGCTTTATGTTTCAACTTTCCCATGGCGTTATTCGGAGCGGCCTCTAGTGCCCTCTCTCTCAATCGGCGTTTGTTCCAACGAGCACGGCCCAAAATGTTCTCGACAGTATTTTGAAATCGAGTCCGAGTGACCAGGATTTGATGTAGGCGAGATCGGCTTCGACGCGCGCCTCTATGCTCCCCGGCGCCGCGGTCGAGCCACGCAGGCCGCTCACTTGGGCAAGGCCTGTCATGCCGGGCCGCATTTGATGGCGATCTGGGTACTTCTCAAGAAGCCGGCTGAATTCTTCGTCGTGAACAAGCGCATGGGGACGGGGGCCGACAAGCGACATCTCGCCCTTGATGACATTTATGAATTGGGGAAACTCGTCGAGGCTTGTGCGCCGTAAAATGCGGCCGACCAAGGTAACACGCTGATCGCCGGGCTGGGCCTGGCGCACGTCGTTGCCGTCTTCCATGACGCACATGGTCCGGAACTTCAGAACTTCAAACACTTGCTGATGCCGGCCGCGGCGGCGCTGACGGAAAAAGACCGGGCCCGGACTCTCGCATTTGATGGCCAAGATAATCAACGGCCACAAGGGCAAGCTGACAGCCAGGAAAATGGTCCCGAGAACAACGTCCTCAAAGCGTTTTGTGATGGGCGCCCAGTCGGCTAGTTCTTTTTTTTTAGATCGAGAAGGCCAACCGGTCCAAGGTTCGAGACCTTGTGGCTGATATCACCGTCGACGAGATCGGAGGCAATGTGCGTGACGATGTGTGTCGAAACCGGGAGGTCGGAAAATTTCTCTATGATTTTCGAAACGCGCTGATCGGCGGCTTGCGGCAGCGCAACGATGATCCTGTCAATGGTGCCCTCACGGCAAGCCGTGATCAGGTCTTCAAGCTTTCCGGTAACTTCCAGGCCCTCTGGATTGAGACGGTCTTGGCCTACCCGGTCGTCGAAAACGCCAGCGAAGTGGATGCCGACCCCCGGCGTCTTCAAGTAATCGTGGACGCGGCGGGCAATCTGGCCAGCGCCGAAGACGGCGATACGCTCGTCAAAGCGGCCTTGCTTGGCAAGCTTGGCCAGGATGCTGCGCGACATCATGCGTCCGTAAAGAATAAGGCAAAAACTTGCCGAGACCCACGCTGTATACCAAACCGCGATATGCATATTGCGAAGCGCCAGTGGCAGGCCTATGCCAAGCACGCCAACCATGCCGCAGATGACCGCGATCATGAGCTCGAAAGGATCAAGCGGGAAGCTTTCCATGTGGCTTGTTTCGTACATGCCGCGGAAACGCAGGCAGAGATGGGAAATGAATCCGGCTACGAGAACGGACTGCATGACCATGACTTGGTCAATCGCAACCTTGCCAGCAACGGCATAGATCAGCGCCGGTAAGAGACCGCCGAGAACCATCGCTAGAATATCGCAGATCGCCACCACGTCGGCCGAAACTTGGCGAGACAACCTTCGCTTCATTGGCGCGGGGCTGATCTCAATCGTCTGCGCGGCTGCAATTTGCGTGGTCATGTTCGTTCCCGAAGAAGGGTATTGCTTGGCAAGCGATTCGATTCGCCACCTTCAAGACTCATCTAACGCCAACTGTCTAAATTTTGACTGAACGCCGAAACTTTCTGTTTGTTCAGACAGTGCCTTGCCGGCCTCGAATTGCTTAAGCTGCGCGGCGCGGCGGCTGTTCGAAGCCGAAATTCTCCTGCCTGCGCCCGATCAAGGCGGCCAGGGCACCAGTTCCTTCCATGGACGTGTCTTCGGCCACTTCGCTCAGTACGACGCCGGCTAACTTGCTTCTGTTGCCGCCCAAAAGAGTCAAAGCCTTCTTGGCGAGCGCCTTCGGGGTTCTTTGCCATTTCATAACGAACACGATCTGATCGGCGTAGTCGGCCAATATGCGGCCATCAAGAACTGGAAGCAGGGGAGGGGCCGACAGTACGATGATGTCGAAGCGGCCTTTAAGCCGGGAGAGTGAGTCTTGCATGGCCCGTCCACTCAAGATTTCAGGTATTGAGCGTGTGCAAGGGCGTTGACCCAGGGCTGGCAGAAAATGAAGACCCGTTAAACTATCGCGCAGGATCGCCGCTTCGATTGGCCGGTTGGTGGCAAGCAAATCGATAAGCCCGGATGTCCGCTGAGGGGCCAAATGGCGGGTCAGCGGCAAGCGCCGTGCGTCGCCATCTGCAAGAAGCACGCGTGCGCCGGTCATCGCATAGTGGTGCGCGAGGTTTGACGCGATCGCATCGGCGTTTTCGCCCGGCAAGGCCGAAGCCAAGAGCACAATGCGCGGACCTGGCGCTGGGCGGCGCAAATCGAGTTCACGGCGCGCACTGCGAATGGCGTCCGCATAAGCGCTTGCTGGTTCCGCGACGATGAGGCGGACCAATTTTGAGGGTTCGATTGCGGGCTGGTCGGCCATGTTCGCTGCCGGCAGGGATGTTAGATACGTTGCCTTGAGAAGACGCGGGATGTCGTCGGAGCGGCTGATTCCGGGCGCCATCATTTCCAAGAGCACGGCTAGCCCCAACCCCATGATCAGGCCGCCTATGCCAGCGATAATCACGATCTGTTTGCGCTTGGGCGAGGCGGGATAAAGGGGTATGTCGGCCTTTTCCACGATGTGGGCGTCAGGCAGCTGGAAATCTTGGGTGCCGCTCGTCTGTTTGTAACGGGTCAGCAAGGATTCAAGCATCGTCTTTGAAGTTGCCGCTTCGCGTTCGAGTTCCTTGAGATCGACACCTGCGTCCTTGCTCGTGACCTCCTGTTCTTTAAGCTGTGCCATGTTTTGGGCGAGCTGGCGTTCGCGCGCTTCGGCCACTTCGAAGTCGTTCTCCAGGTTGCTTGTCAGCTTTTGAACCTCGACTGCGAGCTGGGCTTCGGCCTCGGCAACCTCAGCCCGGCTCTTGATGATTTCAGGATGCTTAGCGCCGTACTTTGTGCCGAGTTCGGCAGCCTTTCGGTTGGCCTGGGCAACGGCGTCCTTGAAGGATTGCAGGCTGGGGCTCTTCAAAACTTCGGCCAAACCGGCACCGCCGTCGCCGCGCCGCGCGAGTTTCTGGGCTTGTTCGTAATTCGCCTTGGCTTCGGCTGTCGCGTTGCGGGCATTGATGGTTTGCTCCATCAAACGCGCCATCTGCTTTTCAGACAGGACCTGTCCTTCGGAACTGAATATATTGTGCTGGGCTTTCCACTGTTCGGCTTTGCGTTCCGCTTCGCTGACCTTCGTTCGCATGCCGTCGATTTTTTCTTCGAGGAGCTGCGATGCTGCCGCATTTGCGCGGCGCTTGGTATCGATCTGATATCGGAGGTAGGTTTCCGCGACCGTATTGGCGATCTTGGCGGCCTTCACAGGATCGGACGCCGTAAAGCGGATGTCGATGAGCAGCGTCATGCGCACGCGCACGACCTTCAAGCGCTCAGCGAATGCAACGGCTACCTCGTCGCGCTCAGGCGTGTAAGTGCCTGGTTTTTCCGGGTTTAGGATTTCCGCGATTTGGTCGCGGTGTTGAGGGAGCGTGCGTTCGGCGGCATCGCCGGAATCCGAGTCCTTTAAACCAAATTTCGAGAGCCACTTGCGTTGTAACGACTTCTTTCTAAATTCGGGGTCATTGCGCAATCCAAGTGTTTCTATCACCGACAGAATGATCGGGCGCGAGCGAATGATTTCAACTTCGCTTTCAACGGTCGGGTTGTCGCCCTTGAGATCGGTGACGACGCTATCGAGGTTTGATACCAGTTTCTGGCGCGGATCGATTTGGACGATTGCAGAGGCGTCGAAACG
>JANOKW010000193.1:0-2845 GCA_031419475.1 Hyphomicrobium sp.
GTGTCACCAGGGGCCAATTCTGTCAGCCGATCGGCAACCGCGTCGTCATATTCAGCTCGAAACGGCCTTACGGGTCGACGTGCTCCCAGATTAGCGGCGTCAGCGCCCGCAGGTCGGTTTCGGTCAATCGGCCCTGCCAGCGGGGCTGAGCCAACAGCTGCTGCAGCATCAGCTTATTCACGTAGACCAAGCAGTTCTGCAACAGATACAACGACAGCATGCTGATTTCATGGTCCTCGCGGCGGTTGCTCGTCATCTCGCCATGGCGGGCGAAAAAGACGAAGTTGTTGGCGCCGTTCCAGCGCTCGATGGTGTTGAGACCCTCGTGGATCTCTTGGCGCAGAGCCTTGCTGTGCAGATAGCGAGCGAGGAAGATCGTCTTTATGGCGCGGCGCAGTTCTGACAACGCCTAGGTGTAGGCAATCCGGCCATCGGGCGAACGGTAGCAGACGCGCGAACCAATTTGTTCGCCGTTTCCTCGATCTCAAATCGGGGACAGTCGTCGGCAAGGTCTTGCTTGGGATGATGCCCTTGCAGACCGGTTCTGGCTTCGCCTGTTCAATAATGTGCAGGCCCCTCGGCCCACTCGAACCCACCACGTTGCAATAACGAAGGTTTTTGCACCTCGCCAGTGCCGAAGGTTGCCATTGAATACTGTGTGTCTCCGTGCTATATGTCTCCGTGCGGGGGATGAGACATTGCGGGTTTTCGTGACCAAGGCCTTCCGGCGATTCCAGCGCAAGGAGCGGATCGACGACGCGGCGCTGTGCGAGGCGGTCGCGCGGGCCGAGCGCGGCATCATCGACGCCGATCTTGGACGCGGGCTCATCAAGCAGCGGGTGGCACGCAAGGGGTACGGGCGAAGTGGCGGGTTTCGCACCATCATCGCCTACCGCATGGCGGAACGGTCGGTGTTCATGTTCGGGTTTGCCAAAAGCCGCCAAACAAACCTCAACGCAGCCGACGAACGCGACTTGGCCGACTACGGCCGAATGCTTCTGGGCCTTGGTGACGATGGGATCGAGACGATCGTTGCGGGTGACGAATTGAAGGAGATCGAGTGCGATGGCAAAAACTAAATATCGGAGCGACATCGCCGAGGTCGTGCACGAGGGCGTGCGCGGGATGCACCGTCTCGGCTTGGTCGACAAGAAGACCATGCGCGAATTCGATGTGCGCTGCCTGACGATGGTCGAGGAGCTGACCGCCGACGACATTCTGGCGTTGCGCGAGCGCGAAGGTGTCAGTCAAGCCGTGTTTGCTCGCTGCCTCAACGTGACGACGAATTACGTCAGCCAGATCGAACGCGGCGCGAAGCGGCCACGCGGGGCGACGCTCAAGCTGCTGTCGCTGGTCAAAAGCAAGGGCCTCGAAGCAATCATGTGAGGCGTGTGGCCACCATCACATGTAGGCCGTCAGCCCACTATTGTGGGATAGCGGGTCGGTTTGCGGTTGAAGATACGTGTAAAAACCGGTCACAAGGACGTTGGTCGTGTGGTTCGGATGCGCTTGACGATCTCGCCGATGATGCCCCGGCTGGCCTTTCAACAAAATCCCCTATCAGCAGCTCCTTCAACGTAGCCCGCATGCGCGGGATGAGACCAAATCACTACGGCGTTCGTCGAGCAGTACAAGGCGCTTCAACGTAGCCCGCATGCGCGGGATGAGACGGCTATCTCGGCGCGCGCTGCGTCGGCCTCGGCCCTTCAACGTAGCCCGCATGCGCGGGATGAGACTCGTCGCCGCTCCGGTGGACGTTCCGAAGGTGACCCTTCAACGTAGCCCGCATGCGCGGGATGGGACGGGGCAATCGCACGCTGGGTGCGCCGACGAACACCCTTCAACGTAGCCCGCATGCGCGGGATGGGACGCGAGCATTTGACGGCGATCATCGAGAGCCAATCCCTTAAACGTAGCCCGCATGCGCGGGATGGGACACGCGTCATCACCTACGCGTCGATCAATTTCGCGCCTTCAACGTAGCCCGCATGCGCGGGATGGGACGATCGTCGGATCGCGATTGGCTAGAGTGAGAACGTCGGGCCATCGTCTTCGGCCAAGGGGCCGATATGGTGGAGCAGCCGAGCCGCCAATTTCAGTCTGCCTTTCGTTCGGCAAACGGGAACGCGGCGAGAGGCATTTCAAAATTGTCGCGCTGTGCGTGCCCCCACCTTTGAGCTTGTGAATTTATCGATATCGGAGGTTTGCAGAGTCGACATCAGCGTGGCCGGCAGCGACGTTTCAAATTCTGCTCGACGAGAAACGCGATTTGGAAGCGCTTTTCGATCGGACAAATTGGCAACAAAGCTCCGTGTAGATTTCTTCACAAGCTCCTTTGGTGGGAGTTGCTCCTTGATGTTGGCCGGCTCTGGTTCCACGGAAGGCGGCCAGCCTTTTTGACTCTCATTGCCGGTCGCCCCTGCACGGCATGGACGTCCCAGCGGCCTCTTGGTTCGAAGAGCGGCGACGAAGCCGTTGGCTTGGCTTACCGTTCTCGTGTCGAAGCTGCTGGTGGCGTCATCGACCGGATTAGTCGCCGCACCAATCTACGACGACAAACCACCCAAAGCAGGGTTTTTAGCCTATACCTTTGGTCAAGTGCAGCCCCGATTGGCTGCGACAACAGTCGATAAAGGTGACAGACACCATGACACAAAACCAACCGTTTGAAGTCCCGCAGCAGTTGCGTGAACTCGCGGAGAAAAACGTTGAACAAGGACGCGCCGCTTACGCTCAGTTCATGGACGCAATGATCGTAGGATCAAGCATGTGGCTTGGTGCCATGCCTGGAAACGATGCGGCATCGGGGTTCAAAGTGGCTCAAGAGCGGAGCATCCGCTTCGCC
>JANOKW010000194.1:0-3680 GCA_031419475.1 Hyphomicrobium sp.
TCCCGGAAAGTACGATCAACTACACCGGCCCGCAAATTAATCCTTCGCCCGTTCGACGTAGGAGCCATCCGCCGTCATGACAACGACGCGGGTGCCAGCGGCTATGTGGGGGGGCACCATGACGCGCGCGCCGTTCGACAGTTTCGCCGGTTTAAACGATGATGACGCCGTCTGGCCTTTGACGACCGGGTCGGCTTCGACGATTTCAAACGTCACGCGCTGCGGCAATTCGATGGCGATGGGGTTGCCCTCGAACAACGAGACTGCGCACGTCATGCCATCGACCAGCCACTGGCCCTGGTCGCCAACGACGTCCTTCGAGATCAGGATCTGGTCGAAGGTTTCGGGCTGCATGAAGTTGTAGCCCATGTCGTCTTCATAGAGGTAATTGTAGTCCTTCTCGTCGAGGAAGGCTTTCTCAACCTGATCGGTGGTGCGATAGCGTTCGGTCAATTTAACGCCATCGTGGATGCGGCGAAGTTCGAGATGCGTGACCGGGGTGCCCTTGCCGGGGTGGATGTTCTCGGCCGTCATGACCACGGCAAGCTTGCCGTTGATGTCGAGAACGTTGCCTTTGCGGACCGAGCTTGCAATAACCTTCACCACGGCGTGGTCTCCGTTCGACTGTTCTGGCCGGCGCAGCGAGAGTTGCCACACAACCGGCACTTGAGGGCGGGGATTTCTGAGCCGCTTCATACCTGCTTCGGGCCCGAAGGCCAAGTGCGGCCTATAACCAGAGCGAACCCAGCGTATTTTCATATGAAAACCCCGGATAATGGCCCCTCTCCCTGGTGGAACGCCGATTGCCATGCGGACAGGCGGCCCGTCCTCATGGCGCGCGCGCGCATCAAAGCTACCATACGGGCCTGGTTTGAAGGGCAAGGTTTCGTTGAAGTCGAGACGTCGTGTTTGCAGGTATCGCCGGGCAACGAGACGCATCTGCATGCCTTCAAGACCGAGGCTGTGGGAACGGACTTAGAGCGCCGCGATTTCTATCTGCACACCTCGCCCGAGTTCGCGATGAAGAAGTTGCTTGCGGCGGGAGAGGAGAAGATTTTCACGTTCGCGCCGTGCTTCAGAAACCGTGAGCGCGGGCCGCTGCATGCGCCAGAGTTTACGATGCTGGAGTGGTATCGGGCGGGAGCCAATTACGAAACGTTGTGGGGGGATTGCGCGGCGATTTTGAAGATCGCGGCAGACGTCACCGGGCGGATGGAATGGTCGTGGCGCGGGCGGACCTGCGACATGACCAAGAGTAACGATTGGACAACGCTGGATCAGGCCTTTGCGCAGTTCGCCGATATCGCGCTCCATGAAACGTATGATACAACGTCGGTGAACCGCGACGCCTTGGCTGAGCGAGCACGCGCGCGGAGCATCTCCTTTGGCGATGATGATTCGTGGGCTGACATTTTCAGCCGGGTGCTCTTGGAGAAAATCGAACCTTTTCTCGGTTTGTATCGGCCCGGGATCCTTTGCGAGTATCCGGTGCACGAAGCGGCGTTGGCGCGGCCCAAATTGGATTTCCCGCGCGTTGCCGAACGCTTCGAACTTTACGTTTGCGGCGTCGAGCTCGCCAACGGCTTTGGCGAATTAAATGACGCGGCCGAACAACGCCGCCGGTTTGTAACATGGATGGACGATAAGCAGCGCATTTACGGCGAACGCTATCCGATTGATGAGGATTTCCTGGCAGCGCTGGAACACATGCCGCCGGCCAGTGGTTGTGCGCTTGGCTTCGACCGGCTCGTCATGTTGGCAACAGGCGCGACGCATATCGACCAAGTGATCTGGACACCGCTGGCGGAGGAAGGCACTGTCATCCCGGCCGAAGAGAGCGCACGACGTGCGATCTCGAAGAGCCGGGACCCAGAGAACTTAGTTGGTCAATAATGGGTCCCGGCTCTGCGTAAATGCTATCGCATTTTCTTCGGCCGGGATGACAGCGGGAGCACTACTCTTTGACCACCCCAATTTACTCCGGCGGATGCCAATGCGGCGCGGTCAGGTTTCACGTTGAAGGCAAACTCGGCGACGCGTCCGTCTGTCATTGCCGCATGTGCCAGAAGGCATTCGGCGGATTTTATGCGCCGCTTGTTTCGACGCGGGGGGCGACGGTGGTGTGGACGCGCGGGACACCTGCATATTTCCAATCGTCAAACATGGTGACGCGCGGGTTTTGCGAGAGGTGCGGTACACCCTTGAGCTATGAGGCGCCGGATGGCGTCGCCCTCGCCATTGGCGCGTTCGATCACCCTGAGCGAATTGTGCCTGTCGTTCAATTCGGAACCGAAGGCAAGCTGCCTTATGCGGATATGATCCCATCACTCTCCGGACATCACACGATGGATGACATCGCGGCCGCACCGTTTCTCGACAGAATCGTCTCGTACCAGCACCCCGATCACGACACGGGCGTGTGGCCGCCAAAATGAACGAAATCTTGCGAACGTTGCGCACTATCGATGACATTGTGAACTCGGGTTTCGTGTCCGAGGCAGAAGGCGGCGACATTGCACGCGTCGCGGAGCGTTATGCGGTTGCGATCACACCGGCGATGATTGAACTGATCGATCGCGACGACCCCGACGACCCGATTGCAAAGCAGTTCGTGCCCGATGTGCGCGAACTCAACACCCTCGGGGCAGAGTTAAGCGACCCAATTGGCGATCACGCGCACAGCCCTGTGCCCGGCATCGTGCATCGCTACCCTGACCGCGTGCTATTAAAGATCGCCAGCGTGTGCCCAGTTTACTGCCGTTTCTGTTTCCGGCGCGAAATGGTTGGCCCGCAGTTGGGTGAGGCCCTGTCCGCAGAGGATGTCGCGACCGCACTCGCCTACATTCGCGACCACCCGGGCATCTGGGAAGTGATCCTGACCGGCGGCGATCCGTTCTTGCTGTCGCCGCGCCGGGTTGCAGAGATCACAAAGGCGCTTGGGAACATTCCGCACGTCAAAATTCTGCGCTGGCACACGCGCGTTCCGGTTGTCGATCCGGCGCGCGTGACAGATGATTTGGTGCAGGCACTGACCTCGGCAGACAAGACCGTTGTTGTCGCCATCCATACCAACCACCCGCGCGAACTAAGCGTAGGCGCACGCACGGCACTCGCAAGATTGAGCAGTGCCGGTATCCCGTTACTTAGCCAGACGGTTCTTCTCAAGGGCATCAACGATCACGCCGATACGCTCGAAGCCTTGATGCGCGCCCTCATCGAATGCCGCATCAAGCCGTACTATTTGCATCACGGAGACCTCGCACCGGGAACGGCGCATTTCAGAACGACGATTGCCGAGGGAAAAGCGATCATGCGCGAACTGCGGCATCGTCTTTCCGGTATCGCGCTGCCCCGTTACGTGCTCGATATCCCAGGCGGGCACGGCAAAGTCGAAATCGACGGCAATGTGACGCGGAATTCGGATGGCACCTACACCGTCCGCGATGCTGGCGGACGAATGCACATCTACACCGATGTCACCTGCATCGATAGCATCGATCTCTCCGGCAGTTACAGCGAGAGCAGCAAGCTCAGAAATCCCCCTCCCCCTCGCGGGGAGGGGTTAGGGGTGGGGGGATCGAAGACAACGTGATCAATCGTTCGATTCAAAAATTGACCAAACGGCATTCGGCGATCGCACAACTATTCCGTTCGGTGCACCACCCCACCCCTAACCCCTC
>JANOKW010000195.1:0-3424 GCA_031419475.1 Hyphomicrobium sp.
CGTATTCGAAGGATACAAAGACATCTGCGATGCGTGCTGCGACGCTTGGAACAAGCTCATCGCCGAAACCGGCCGCATCGCTTCCATCGGTACCCGCGATTGGGTCCTCACAGGTCAGCATCAATGAAGGTTGGTATAAGAATGCGGCCACGGCCGTGATTCCGACGGGCGTGACTTCGCCGCAATCCCCGCCATCTATTGCGAACGCCCAATAGGGCCAGCAGCATAGGTGAAGGTCGAAACGGCTCACGACCGGATCTGCATCAGAACCGGATGATGGACGGGCGGTACCAGAAATGACCAACTTTCCTCCGCCTTCTGAGAGTACGGCGCCCGCACCATCACGCGCCCGGCGCAGATTACGCCGCATCGCAATGCTATCGCTTGTCACGCTCTCTGTTGGCGCGGCGCTCGTGTCGCCTTACTGGTTACCGCTGGTTCAGGGCGACACAGAGCGACGCCACCTTGCCTACGAGCGTAGCCAGCGTTTGTGGCGTGTGAACGCGGGTCTCTCACTTCCCGGCGCTCCCGATCTCGCCAATCTCTCCGGCCGCTTGGCGGAACATGGTCTGACGCAGGGAGCTCCCATCCTGATGCGCATCTTCAAGCGCGAATTCGAATTGGAGCTCTGGATGCAGCGCGATGGCGTGTTTCATCGCTTCGTGACGTACCCCATTTGCCGCTGGTCGGGGACGCTTGGACCGAAACTGGCGCAAGGCGACGGACAAGCGCCAGAAGGCTTCTACGCCGTCGACAAAGCGGCGCTCAATCCCAACAGCCGCTGGTACAGATCCTTCAATCTTGGCTTTCCCAATGGTTTTGATCGCGCCCATGGCCGCACCGGATCATTCCTCATGGTTCATGGCGGATGCGCCTCCGTCGGCTGCTATGCCATGACAGACGCCCAGATGGACGAAATTTGGCGGCTGGTGAACGCGGCGCTTGATGGCGGCCAAAAGCAGTTCCAGGTGCAGGTGTTCCCGTTCCGGATGGGCGCGGACAAGCTGGCGGCGCGCTACGCCGGACACCCCAATCAATCGTTCTGGAACGACCTCAAACGCGGCCAAGACTTGTTCGAGAAAACCCTGCAGCCGCCCAAAGTTGCCGTGTGCGGCGGCCGCTATGTCTTCGAGCCCGGCAGCCCGAACGATGGCGGCAATGCGATGATGTCCGATAGTTGCCCGGCGGCATCTGCCAAGAATTGAGTTAATGCAAAGGCGTAAGTCTGTTGGGGCTTGATGCAAAAAGGCACTTCGGTTCTGCCGCTAGGGGCATTATGTTGGCAGTCCGTTGGGGGTCAGTTCTTTCGAGGCGGCACGTGATGACGTCTATGATTGCGCGCGTCAGGATTGGTTCCGTCGCGGTCCTCAGCCTGATTGCAGGCTTGGTGGCCAGCGTGACTATGTCCGCGCGGCCGGCGTTTGCGCTCTCGATTGAACTCAAGGACGTTGCCGCTGATCGCGTCGATCGACAGCGCGCGGCGGCTGAAGGCGCGCTGCCGCTGCCTGGCACACCCAATGTGGCGATCCTCGAAGAGCGCCTGCGAGAGAAACGTGTGTTGCTCAACACGCCCATGCTCATTCGCGTCTTCAAATCCGAGTCTGAACTCGAAGTTTGGAAGGAGGTCAATGGCAGCTACGTGCTTTTCGCGACTTATCCGATCTGTCACTGGTCGGGCAGCGTCGGGCCAAAGTTGCGCGATGGCGACAAGCAGGCGCCTGAAGGCTACTACACCGTCTCACGCAAGCAGCTGCACCACGTTGGGCGCTGGCCGAAATCGCTGTATCTCAACTACCCCAATATTTTCGACCAATCGCAGGCACGCACCGGCAATCTCATTCTGATCCATGGCGGCTGCACGTCGGTTGGGTGCTTTGCTATGACCAACCCGGTGATGGACGAAATCCACCGCCTGTCGGTCGCGGCGATCGAGAGTGGTCAGGAGCATATTCCAGTCCACGTATTCCCGTTCCGCATGACCAAGGACAATTGGGAAACACACGAGCGTTCGCCGTGGCAAGCCTTCTGGGTTAATCTCAAGGAAGGCTACGACCTATTTGAGAAGAGCAGGTTACCGCCGCGCGTCAGCGTATGTGACGGCCAGTATAAGTTTACTGCCGCCACTTCGGCACGCAACTCAGGCCCCCTTGAAGCGTGCGGCGACACGATTGCAACGATCCGCGACCAGGAAGATTGGCTGGATAACGTGCCCTCTCCCGGACCCATCCCCGTGCGCACGGCGGCGGCGACAATGCTACCCGCCTCATCAGGCGCTGCAAGCGTGACGGACGCCAATCTTGGGCCCATGACAGCGTCGGCTGAACTCGCGCCCTCCATGGTGCCCGAAGTGCGGGCCATCAGATGCCGGTTCGCATTGCGCAGCTGCGGGCGCTATCTCACGCTGCAGAACTACATGGCCGCGAAGCGCGCGGCGCTCCTGTCCAGCGGATTGCGCCGCTTCAAACTGACAGCAAAGCCCGAGTTGATAAAGCCGGAGCTCGAATGACGCCAGCCTAGCACTTGCGTGCATGCGCCATCTTGTAACCGCGCACATACTTAGGTTAGGACCGCCGAGCAATTGAAATATGGAGCGGCGCGCGCACAATGACTAAGCAAACCACAATAGCTGAGCAAACCTATGCCAAACGAACCGAAACACTTCTCGAGCGGCTGATTTTCGCCTCGCGCTGGCTTTTGGCGCCGTTCTATCTCGGTCTTGCGGTCTCAATCATCGTGTTGCTCGTTAAGTTTATGGCCGAACTCCTGCACCTCGTGCTTGGTGCATTCACATTGTCCGAGCCTGATGTGATCCTCGGCGTCCTCACGCTCGTCGATTTAGCGTTGACCGGATCGCTGCTCATCATTGTTATTTTCTCAGGGTACGAGAACTTCGTCTCGAAGATCGACCACAGCGGTCATACGGACTGGCCGGAATGGATGGGCACGATTGATTTCGCCGCCTTGAAGCTGAAGCTGCTGTCGTCAATTGTCGCGATTTCGGCGATCCAGCTCTTGAAGCAATTCATGTCGGTGAAAACGATCACGCCGGAGAACGAAAAGGTCCTGTTTTGGCTGGTCATCATTCACGTGGTGTTTGTGGTGTCGAGTGTACTGCTGGCCCTCTCCGATAGAATTGCGGGGCACGGAGACAGCGCTGGTGCCGGACATGGCGGCAAAGCCCCATCGCCGCCAGAACCGGGCGCCGCTTCAAAAGCCACTTACTAACGCGGGCGTTCGGAGCGAATTTGCCGGGCCCTGAGAGACCCGGCTTTCGTCGAAGGTCCTAGCAGGCTGTTGAACTTGGGGCGACAGTAGACTGTTTTTTTCGTCTCTGTCGTCCGATTGAACGTTTTTGGTCTCTTGGTCTTTGGGTGTGAGGCATTCCAGCGGTGTTTCTCAGGCTTCTGCGAGCAGCCTTGGCATC
>JANOKW010000196.1:0-10633 GCA_031419475.1 Hyphomicrobium sp.
GAGCGATGCTGCGCATCGACGGAGGGGTTAGGGGTGCGAGACCAATCACCCAACTTCCGCGAGCAGCGACAACTGACGCGGCAGGCTTTCGCCGTTCTGGTCCGTCAATTCGGTAGGATAGTCGCCAGTGAAGCAATGATCTGTGAACTGGGGTGAGCGGTCATCGCGCCCTTCGGCGCCAACCGATCGGTAGACGCCATCGACCGACAGAAACGCGAGGCTATCGGCGCCCATGTATTGGCGCATGCCTTCGAGATCCATATTGGCCGCCAGCAAATCCTTCTTGCTCGGCGTATCGATGCCGTAAAAATCGGGATGCGTAATCGGCGGCGACGAGATGCGCATATGCACTTCGCGTGCGCCAGCGTCGCGGATCAACTGCACAATTTTCTTAGAAGTTGTGCCGCGCACGACGCTATCATCTATGAGCACGATGGAATTGCCGCGTAGGACGCTCGAATTCGCTGAGTGCTTGAGCTTGACGCCCAGTTGGCGGATGCGTTGCTCGGGCTCGATAAAGGTGCGTCCCACATAGTGATTGCGGATAATGCCAAGCTCGAACGGTATGCCGCTTGCCTGGCTAAAACCGATCGCTGCCGGCACGCCCGAGTCCGGGATCGGGACGATGACATCGGCATTGGCGGGGGCTTCGCGGGCGAGCTGAATACCCATTTGCTTGCGGATGTCGTAGACGGTGCGTCCGCCGACAATCGAGTCAGGCCGCGAAAAATAAATGAATTCGAAGATGCACGGGCGTGCCGGGCGCTTCGGGAACGGGCGGTGGCTCTCCAAGCCATCGTCGGTAATCACCACGACTTCGCCATTCTCGACTTCGCGCAGGAATTCGGCACCGACCATGTCGAGTGCGCAGGTCTCGGAGGCGAGCACGTAAGAGACGCCGAGGCGGCCGATAACGAGCGGGCGGATGCCGACCGGATCGCGCGCGCCGATCATCATGTCGTTGGTCAAGCAAACGAGCGAATACGAACCCTCGACTTGCCGGATGGCATCGACAAGGCGTTCGACCACGCGCCGCTTCTTGGAGCGCGAAAGAAGATGCAGGATGACTTCCGTATCGGACGTTGATTGGCAGATGGCGCCCGAGGAGATCAGTTCCTTGCGCAGGGTCAGCGCATTCGTCAGGTTGCCGTTGTGAGCAACCGCAAAGCCGCCGGTGTCGATATCGCAAAACAGCGGCTGCACGTTGCGGATTAGCGCGTCGCCGGTTGTGGAGTAGCGGTTGTGGCCGACCGCCATGCGCCCTTTGAGACGATTAACAACCGCTGCCTTCGAGAAATTGTCACCAACCAGGCCCATGCGGCGCTCGGAATGGAACTGGCGTCCGTCGTAGGAGACGATGCCGGAGGCTTCTTGGCCGCGATGCTGGAGCGCATGGAGCCCAAGCGCTGTAATGGCGGCGGCGTCGGGATGGTTGAAGACGCCGAACACGCCGCATTCTTCGCGTAAGCGGTCGTCGCCGTATCGAGTGAAGGTGAGGCCGTCGATTTGAACCGTACCGGCTTCGCTGGTCATGGCCATCTCCCACGTTTCGCTTGCCTTCTACGCCCGAAGACGACGTGGGAGCAAGAGCTTAGCAGGTGTGACTCACAAGTGCCGCGGCTCAGGTCTCGCGTTTGAGCTTGATATAGGTGCCCACATCGATGCTGACCAGCGTGACCAACTGTCTCTGATCGTTAAGGAAACCCTGTTGCTCCCCTTGCGGCGGGGTGGTGAGCGTCGATGGTGCGTACTCCAACAGGATGTTTCGGATCGTTGTGCCCGCGCTCTTGATGTAGGGCAGGGATGAAGCTTCGCGCACCCAAGGAAAATGCGTCTTCTCGTCGGTGACGAACGATTCGTAAAACATGTAAGGGATGACGATCAGGATAAACCCGCGCACCACGCCAAAGGCGAAGCCCAGGATGCGGTCGATCATGCCGACGCGGCTGTCCAAAATGGCGTCCGAGATGCGCGCCGTGATGAGGTGCACCACGATCAACACGATCAGCGCAATGACGAGCGCCACAACCGCAAGCGCAATCTGTTCGGGTAACCCGGTTTGTGCGGCAACGTCAGCGGACAACGACTTCTTTGTGAAGAAGATCCACACGCCAGCAGCGGCGGCAGCTAACCACGACAGGATAGAGAGCACTTCCCGGGCGAATCCGCGATACATGGCAAGCAAACCGGAAATGAAGCAGACCGCAAGCAGCGCGGCGTCGAGGTATGTAAGCGGGCCTATCATGGCCGTAATTCCCTCAGTTGTGGGTTAGGCCCCATTCAGTCGTCACGTCCACGCCCCGATGCATCGCCGTTTCAGTCGCATGCTAAAGCCCGTTCCGCAAGAGTCTTGACGTGTGCGACGCGATGCAGCGTGAGTTTCATTCCCGGCGTATCGGCGTCCCCGGCTTCGGGTAGCACGGCTTTTGTAAATCCCAACTTTGCGGCTTCCTTCAGCCTTGCGGACATGAGCGCTGCGGCCCTGACAGCGCCCGATAACGAAACTTCGCCGAAGTACACGGCGTCACGGGGCAGCGCAACACCGGAAATTGACGAGACGAGGGCGGCGGCGGCCGCCAAATCCGCCGCCGGTTCGGTGATTTTAAGGCCGCCCGCCACATTAAGGTACACGTCGTGACCCGAGAACGACATGCCGGCGCGGGCCTCTAATACCGCGAGCAGCATAGACAACCTATTGGAATCCCATCCGACGACGGCGCGTCGAGGCGTGCCAAGGCCGGACGGCGCAACCAGCGCCTGGATCTCGACGAGGAGGGGGCGCGTGCCTTCAATGCCAGCGAACACGGCAGCACCCGGCGACGTTGCATCGCGCTCTCCAAGAAAAAGTTCGGACGGATTGGTGACTTCACGCAATCCCCCCGTCACCATTTCGAACACGCCGATTTCGTCTGTCGGTCCGAAGCGGTTTTTGACGGCGCGCAAGATGCGATAGGTGTGGAAGCGGTCGCCTTCGAAATAGAGCACGGTATCGACCATGTGCTCGATGACTTTGGGCCCGGCGATTTGCCCGTCCTTCGTCACGTGACCAACAAGCAGCAGCGCGCTCCCCGCCATCTTGGCGTAGCGGATGAGGGCCTGTGCGGCGGCGCGCACTTGGCTGACGGTGCCGGGCGCGGCGTCCAGCGTGTCGGCCCACAGTGTCTGAATGGAATCGATGACGACGAGATCCGGCGGCTTGCCTTCCGAGAGTGTCGCCAGAATATTCGACAAGTTCGTTTCGGACGCGAGACCAACCGGCGCGTCCGCCAGGCCGAGACGTTCGGCACGAAGGCGCACTTGTGCAATCGCTTCTTCGCCGGAAAAATAAAGCGCGCGCCGCCCGCTACGGGCGAGGTTCGCCGTCAGCTGCAAAAGCAACGTCGATTTGCCGATGCCCGGTTCGCCGCCGATCAACATCGCGGAGCCCGGCACGATACCGCCGCCCGTCACGCGATCCATTTCCGAAATGCCGGTAAGAAATCGCGGCGCTTCATCGGTCGAACCTTTGAGAGACTGAAGCTGCACGATGCGGCCCTTGGTAGCCCGCGTTATGCCGGAGCCGGGCGCGGGGCCGGCGTCTGTTTCTTCAACGAGCGTGTTCCACTCCCCGCACGCCGGACATTTGCCGGACCATCTGGGGGCGGTAGCGCCGCAGTTCTGACAGACGTAGGCGTTTCGTTGCGCCTTGGCCATGGATGCGTGGATCTCACATTCGTTCGCAAGTTCGTGATCGCGTATTGCGGCGCTGCGGCGCTGCGGCGCTGCGGCGAAGGTGGCGGCGCGTTGCGTCTGGTAGCATGGAACTTTGGAGCGCAACACGAATTATCCTGTAGGAAAGAGAATATTACCAAGGAGAGAAATGATGAGACACTTTGTTGTTGCCTCAGCTCTGATGTTTGCAGTGGCTCACGGCGCATATGCCGCCGACGCGCCGAAGGCGGCGGACGCTGCCACCGGCGCCAACATGGGCGCCAAACTCACGCTGGCCGAGTGCGATGCGCTTTGGCTGAAAGCCGATGCTGCCAAGACCGGCAAACTGCCGGAAGCGGCCGCTCAGACCTACCTCACCGACATGAAGGCGGTGAATGCTGATGGTGACACGACAATCGAGAAGCCGGAGTTCACTAAGGCGTGCGAGGGCGGCATGATCAAGAAGGAAGCGGCGGCGGGTGCTGGCGCCCCTGTGACGACCGGTTCAACCAATGGCGCGACGGGCAAAACGCCAGCGCCGGGCGAAACGTCCGACCGCACGCCAGAAGCAAAGAATCCAACACCTCCCGAACAGACGGATTCCAGCGGCGGAAACACGTCTGATCGCACACCTAATAAGTAGCTCACTCAGGCGTTCGCTAAGACGACAAGCGTTGGAGAATGCCTGCGTGCATTTTTCAACGCTCTGGATCGCAATGCGGTCACACTCTACTCCCTCTGTGGGCGTCAATCCCGGCTGAGGTAAATCCGTTCGAACCGCTGGCCGAGACGCGTCAGAATCTCATAGCCAATCGTGTCGGCTTCATAGCCCATATCCTCGATAGACAATCCCGGCCCGATGAGCGTCGCCATGCCGCCCGCGCGCGCCGTATCGGGCGGCAGCGCCGTCACATCGACGCTGATCAGATCCATCGACACGCGGCCAACAATCGGGGCTTTCAAGCCGCCGATCGAAACGAAGCCGCGCGGTTTGCCATCGGCATAACTGGCCGAACGCGGAATGCCGTCCGCATAGCCCGCCGCAATCGTGGCGATGCGGCTCGCGCGTGTAGCCCGCCACGACGCGGCGTATCCAACGCTCGCGCCGGGAGCCACGTCATTCACTGCGAGGATCAAAGCCGAAACCGTGACGACTGGAGAAACCGGCGCGGGGTTCGTCGCGCTGGCTTGCCCGCCATAGAGCGCGTAGCCCGGGCGAACGAGGTCGAAATGAAACGCTTGGCCCAGCATCAACCCGTCTGACGCTGCAAGCGAACGCGGAACGCCGGGAAACAACGCCGACAACGTCTCAAACGCCAATAGCTGTTCGCGGTTTTTCGGCTCCGCCGGATTATCGGCACATGCGAGATGACTCATCACCAATTTCAAATCAAGCCCCGCGCGCAGCGCCGCGTTCACGCCCAGTTTGCGCACGTCACGCGCGGGCAAGCCGAGGCGATTGAGCCCGCTGTCGATATGCAACGCGGCGGGCAACGATGCGCCTCGTGATTTTCCGAAAGCAACCCACGCTTCAACGTCAGCCAAATTGGACAGCACCGGAATGACGCCGAGGCGCGCGAACGTTTCAGCGCAATGGGGCAGCAAACCATCGAGCGCAAAGATCGTTGCGTTCGGCGCACACGCCCGCGCCTCTTCCGCTTCGTCCGGTGTTGCGATGAAAAACGTTTTGCATCCCGCTACCGCCAGCGCCGGGATCACGCGCCGCGCGCCAAGGCCATAGGCGTCGGCTTTCACAACCGCACCGCACGCCGCGCCATCGACAAGCCGTGCCAGGCTCTGCCAGTTCGCGGCAATCTGCCCGAGATCGATCGTGACAACGCCCGTTGACGCGGTTCGCTCATCGGGAAGCGACGCGGGGCTTTCTTTTCGTTTTGCGTGTTCGGACACAAAATTTTCCCACTCCCCATTTCCCCGCACTTGGAATGGGGAGAGGGCTTTGCCGGAGGCATGTCTTCGACATCCCTCACCTTTCCGGCACCATATAGTCTTTCGCCAGATTGCCAAAGCGCGTGAATTGGCCTTCGAACGACAATTCGACCGTACCGACGGGACCGTGGCGCTGCTTGCCGATGATGACTTCGGCCTTGCCCGACACCATGCTCATCTTCTGCATCCAATCGGAAAATTCGGGTGTGCCTTCGGTCGGCTTGGTGCGCTCGATATAATATTCTTCGCGGTAGACGAACATGACGACGTCGGCGTCCTGCTCGATCGAACCCGATTCACGCAAGTCTGAAAGCTGCGGGCGCTTGTCTTCGCGGTTTTCAACCTGCCGCGAGAGCTGCGAGAGCGCAATGATCGGCACGACGAGTTCCTTCGCCAGCGCCTTCAACCCCGTGGTGATTTCCGTGATTTCCTGCACGCGGTTGCCATCGCCGCGCTTGGAACCTGAGAGGAGCTGCAAGTAGTCGACGATCAAGAGATCGAGCCCGTGCTGGCGTTTGAGTTTGCGCGCGCGTGCGGAAAGTTGCGCAATGGTGATGCCGCCGGTCTGATCGATAAAGAGCGGGATGCGCGACATCTCGGCGGCGGTTTCGGCCAAGCGGCGGAATTCGTTGTCGTCGATCATGCCGCGGCGAATTTTCTCCGACGAGATCTCCGCCTGCTCCGCGAGAATTCGGGTCGCCAGCTGTTCGGACGACATTTCGAGCGAGAAGAAGCCGACGATGCCGCCATCGATGACGGTCTCGGTGCCGTCAGGTGCCTTCTCTGATTTGTAAGCCTTAGCGACATTATAGGCGATATTGGTCGCGAGTGCGGTCTTCCCCATCGACGGGCGCCCGGCAAGAATGATCAAGTCCGAACGCTGCAGGCCGCCGAGTTTGTGATCGAGATCGGAGAGGCCCGTTGAAGCACCCGACAAGTGCCCGGCGCGCTGAAACGCACTATTCGCCATGTTGATGGCGGTTGTTAGCGCACTTTGGAAACTCTCGAAGCCCTGGCCGTATTTGTTCTGCTCGGCCAACCCGTAGAGGCGCGACTCTGCGTCCTCGATCTGTGTTTTCGGCGGCTGATCGACGCCGCTGTCGTAGGCTGTGTTGACCAAGTCTTCGCCGATAACGATGAGGGAGCGGCGCGTCGAGAGGTCGTAGACCGTGCGGCCATATTCGGCCGCGTTTATAATGGTCGTCGCATTGGCGGCAAGGCGGCCGAGATACTGCGGCACGCTCGTGTTGCCGTCGATGGGTTCCGCGTTCTCGAAGAACGATTTGACCGTGACGGGTGTTGCCACCTTGCCGGCATGAATGAGTGTCGCGAGCGTTTCATAAATGCGCGCGTGCAGCGGATCGTAGAAGTGCCCCGGCTGCAGAAAGCCCGAGACGCGATCCAAGGACTCGTTGTTGACTAGGATTGCGCCCAAGAGCGCCTGCTCGGCCTCTAAGTTATGGGGCGGCTGCCGGAACGTCAGCGGTTCGCTGGCCGATGCGGCCTCGCGAAGCTTTTCAACCAGAGTGACGGATGGATTTGCGTATGCGGGATTTGCCATGGGAGTGGCTTAGACGATTTCGCGGCTGATTCGCTCTGTCCAGGATTATTCTCCGCGTCTCATCCCCGCTATCAACACGCCCCGGTCCCTGTTTGCGAAATCGCTTGCGCGATGCGAATCAGCCAGTGATCTTGTTCCCTCTCCCCATTCCAAGCGCAGAAGAATGGGGAGAGGGGGAGCCCTCTTACGCCTCATCCTCTTCGTCCGGCTTCGAGCCCTCGTCAAACACGCCATCGGGATTGAAGGTTTCGAGTTCGATTTTTTCGTCCTTGATGTGCGAAACGTTCTCGCCCTTGGCCTGCTTGTCGGCTTCATCTTGCGAGCGCGCGATGTTCAGCGATACGGCCACGACGACTTCAGGATGCAGCTGAACCTTGAGAGCATGCACGCCAAGTGTCTTGATCGGCTTTTCGAGAATGATCTGGTTGCGGTTGACGGTAAAACCGCCCGCCGTGACCGACTCGGCGATGTCTCGTGTCGAGACCGAGCCATAAAGCTGGCCCGTGTCGCCGGCAGCGCGGATCAGCACGAAGCTCTTGCCGTCAAGCTTAGCGGAAACGCCTTCGGCTTCCTTCTTATGTTCAAGGTTGACGGCCTCTAACTGAGCGCGCTTGCCTTCGAAGACTTTTTTGTTGTCTTCGGTTGCGCGCAGGGCCTTTTTCTGCGGCAACAGGAAGTTGCGCGCGTATCCGTTCTTGACGTTGACGACATCGCCCATCTGACCGAGACGGCCGATGCGCTGGAGAAGAATAACTTGCATGGGTAGGCTCCTTGTTTTGAGTTTTGAGATTTGAGTTTTGAGATTGGGTTGGGTGAGCGAATTAAGTTTGTGATGGCGGCGGCGGCCCAGCGCCAGGACCAGCACCAGCATCCGAGTCGGGTCCTGAATGTGAACCCGGGCCTAAATCAACATGGCGGCGGTATCCGAAAATCGATTCACCAAGCCCCATGAGCGCCAAAACGAGCGTGGTGCCGGCACTGAATACGAACAGCGCAGCGTAGATTGCGGAGAGCGTAAAATTGCGCCACGGCGAGCCGCGCGTCACAGAGTGCGCAACCGCAAGCCCGAGCAGTGCGAAAGCGAAATAGAAAGCGCCGGTAAATCCGCCCGCCATCAGCCCAACAATTCCGCCGCCGAAACTGATGGCAAGCGCGATCATAAAAGCGAGTGACGATCCGCGCGGCAATTCCAGCAGGGCGAGGTCTGGCCAGGGGCGCGCGAGGCGGCCCGACGCCAGCGTCACGCGGCCCGCCAACCACAAACTAAGAAGCGATGTCAACATGACCGCGATGGCCATGACAGCGGGCAGCAAGCGCACGGTCGTCGCTGTAATCTCATCGATCTGGTTCGCGGCAATCGGTGGCGCGCCGGGGATATTCGGAAGTTCGGTCGTGACGAATTTTTCGATGACTTCGCGCAGCGCCTTGGTCAGCGCGTCCACATCGGCGCCAAGCAGGATGAGCGTCAGAACGGCAAATAGTCCGCCGAAGATCGCGGCAACTGTCACCAAGCGGCCGGTCGGGTACCATTCGCGTGATTGCTCTTCCCCGCGCGTCAGTAGCGCCAACCGTGTCAAGACGGCGGCGGGCGCGGCTTCGCTTACGGCAAACACGAGGGCTGTTGCCGGACTGGAGGTGATGGCAAGAATAGCAAGCGTCGCCGTCAGCGCGGCAATGGCAGCTGGCAAAACGCCAAGGCCGAGGCCTGCCAGATAAATTGAAAAGGGTGTGAGCAGAAACAGCACGAAGCGCGACAGCACGGGGCCAGTCGTCGCGGAGACGAACACGATCGCTGAAATGGCGCCGGCACAAATGCCGAGGAGAATCGATTGCGGTGTCATGGTCCTGCTGTCCCGCGGGAAACGCGGTTAGAGCGGGATCCGGCTTTGAGCCGTTCCCGCCCAACGAATATTCGGCACTCGGCAAAAGGCAATCGGCAACCGGAGTAAAAACGTCCGATTGCCTATTGCCGAATGCCGCTTGCCGTCTTCACTTAATCACATACGGCAGCAGCCCGAGGAAACGTGCGCGCTTGATGGCACGCGACATTTCACGCTGCTTTTTGGCCGAGACGGCTGTGATGCGGCTCGGCACGATCTTGCCGCGTTCCGACACATATCGGCCAAGTGTGCGCACGTCCTTGTAATCGATCTTTGGCGCCTGATCTCCCGAGAACGGACAGGTCTTACGGCGGCGATGGAACGGACGGCGGCCTGGGCCGCCTGGAGTTTGAATTTCGGCCATGGGTTAGCTCTCCGAACCAGAATTAGATGAGCCTGATGTTGTGCCCGGGGTCGTACCCGGGTTCGTACCGGGTGTCGTAGCCGGGGTCATACCGGGGGTCGAATTGGGACCTGCGTCACGCGGGGGACGCGGGGGACGATCACCGCCTTCGCGAGGTGGGCGTGCGTCGCCGCCTTCACGCGGCGGCCCCCCTTCTCGTGGAGGTCCACCTTCTCTTGGTGGTCCACCTTCTCTTGGAGGCCCACCTTCTCTTGGAGGTCTGGGACGGAACGTGGAGCCGCCTTCGCGGTCGCCACGGAACCCGCCGCCGCCGCCGCCGCCACCGCCACCACCGAAGCCGCCACGTCCGCCGCCGCCACCGAAGCCGCCCCGTCCGCCACCGCCGCCGAAGCCGCCGCCGCGATCGGGACGATCGCCACGTTCGCCGCGGTCATCGCGATCCTGCTTGCGCATCATCACAGACGGTTCGGTTTCGAGTTCTTCAACGCGGACGGTCAAAAAGCGGATGACGTCGGAATTGATGCCCATGCGCCGTTCCATTTCAGCGACAGCCGCCGGAGGGCTGTCGATGTTGAAATAGGCGTAGTGCGCCTTGCGGTTCTTTTTGATTTTGAATGCGAGGCCTTTGACGCCCCAGTATTCTTGTTTGGTAACTTTGCCTTTGCCCTCAGTGATAACGCCTTCGAATTCCTTCATCAGCGCTTCGACTTGGGCTTGGGTCACGTCCTGGCGTGCCAGGAACGTATGCTCATAAAGCGGCATACGGGTGTGCCTTTCAGTTTGAGTTACACGCAAGGGGAACCCCCGAACGCGTCATCCCTCCGGCGCAAAGCCCTGATGAGCCTGTGAAAGGCCTTTTCAGATACCCAAAGGAGAAGACACTGGGGGACGGAGCCGTCTCGCGCCTGAGTTGCCTCAGTTTTGAGTCGCTACTCCTCTTTTGTGCCGCTGCAACTTGCCTGTTTCGCCCGCCGCTCCTTCTGGTTGGCCCGAACTTTCGGGGCAACGTTCTGGAACGATTGCGTTTTCAGGCGTGCAACCGCACGCAAGCCCCCGTTCAGCCTCCAACCGGAGCGGGTGAAGGGCGGGGTATACGGGATTAGGGCAGGGGTGGCATGGGGGAGGGGGACTGCGAACAGCATTATACAGTTTGCGCCGCTTGCAGGCACGCCTCCCGTCCGGGAACGCGGG
>JANOKW010000197.1:0-10416 GCA_031419475.1 Hyphomicrobium sp.
CTAGCACTTTGTCTTATCGTGCTTCTTTTCGGAAAACCGGTTCCCATCCCCGCCTTCCCCGCAAGGGGACTTCCAAGTGGTCGCGCGAGGACAGGCTTTTTCCGGAAGCACTCTAAGCCGTGGTTTCCAACTCATCAAAGCGGATCATTCTCTGGCGGCGATTATCCCAGAGTTTAAGACTTGCACACCGGCGACTATCCCAGAGTTTCAGCCGGTTGATCTCTTTGAGTTCGGGACTTGCGTTGAGGCAATCCTGAAGCCGGTAATTGGGGATCATGCTGTTTAAGTGATGGATGTGATGCAGGCCGATGTTGCCTGTGAACCAGTTTAAAGTCTTGGGCAGATCGTAGAACGACGAGCCGAGGAGCGCTGCAACTTGGAAATCCCAGCCTTCTGCTTTGTCCCAGTGCGTTTCTTCAAACTGGTGCTGAACGAAGAACAGCCAGCCGCCAACAGCGGAAGCGATGTGCACAATTGGCAGCACGACCCAAAGGACGTCTGAAAAACCGAATGCGTAGAAAAGCGGGCCGTAGAAAAGTGCGAGACCCAAGTTCAGGCCCATAACGCTCTTCCATGTATCTTTCGCGGTGTATGCGTGAAGCCAGGGCGACCGTTGTATCAGTATGAAATAAGCAGGCGTGCCGAAGCCAAAAAGGAATATGGGATTTCGATACAAGCGATAGCGCAGCTTTCCGAGTGTCGAGAGCGCTTCGTACTCGGCGATGGTCTTCGTGTCGATGTCGCCGGCCCCGCGCCGGTCGAGGTTGCCGGAGGTCGCGTGGTGCTGAGCGTGTTCGCGCCGCCAAAGGCCGTAAGGTGCCATCGTCAACACGCTCATGAGGCGCCCAACGAAATCGTTCGTCGTGCGCGAGGCAAAAAATGAGCCGTGTCCGCAGTCATGCTGGATGATGAACACGCGAACGAGGAGTCCTGCCGCCGGGATGGCGAGTAGAAGCGTCATCCAATAGTTGGAACGTACGGTTGCGAACATGCATCCGATGAGGATCGCCAGCGGAATAAGTGTGTTGGCAAGTTGGAGATACGCGCGCCGGGGCACTGCGCCACGAAAAGCTTGGCAATGAATTGCCAGCCGGCGCACTTTCTGTTTGGCGCTTTCTTCAAGCTTGCGCGGCTCGAACATGCCATTTGCGGCGAGCTCTGCGCTCTCGCGCGCGTCGGCATAGAGCGATACAGTCAAGTTCACAGGCGGCATCCC
The DNA here is from genome assembly GCA_031419475.1 of Hyphomicrobium sp. Classification (GTDB taxonomy): domain Bacteria; phylum Pseudomonadota; class Alphaproteobacteria; order Rhizobiales; family Hyphomicrobiaceae; genus Hyphomicrobium_B. The sequence continues at coordinate 1,217 of JANOKW010000197.1, forward strand.
CCAACAGTTTCGTGCAGGCGATTAACGCCCAAAGACCGCGTTCGGTTAGCATATTCGCAGGATCGACGCGAACTAAGAATGATTAGCTGCGGCAATAACATCTGTTGATGACGAGGGTGGCTATTTTGCGCCGCGTCATGAAAGGTGATGCGGCTACCGGCGCGGCATAAAAACGGGGCCGCAATTGCTCGCGGCCCTGTCCCAATCACGTCCTGAAAGCTTGGCACGTCCTCAAAGCCTGGCACGTTTGCAAAGCATGGCGCAAATCAGTGCGCGCCCCAGACTTCGACGATTGCAGTCCCCTTGCCCTTTGCAGAGGCATCGAAGAACCGTGAGCGGTATTTGGCTTCGATGCGGTCGATGGCAATCCGCTTTTCTCCCCTGAGATCGATCGGACCGTAGGTGCCACCAGCGTCGACGCGGGTACGAACCGGGATCGTTTCGTCCGTTCCATCCGTGTAGATCACCTTGACTTCATTCAAGGTGATGGCGCGGTCTTTGACAGTTACGCGGAGCTTTTTAAAGCCGCCCTCGTTCTTTCCAACAGGAATGACGTCCTTGTCGAAGCCAACGAATCCGGCAGTTTGTGCACCAAGTAGAACCCAACCCTGGTTAAACTTGCGGCCTTCGCCGTTCGGGCCGAGCCAGCCTGCTGCGTACTGGCCAAAGACTTCGACGCGGGCCTGGCCCTTGAAGCTTGGCTTGGACTTGTAAACCATCTGAATTTCTTTGATGAACCTGTCACCCTTCAAATCGATCCAATTGGTGCGCGAGTTCTTCGGCACGTTTGCGTTTACAGCTAGCGTGTCGGTTTCACCGTTCGAGTAGACCACCTTCAGTTCATTGATGAAGATGTCGTTCTCAAGCACGCGCAACCGGATGCGTTCGAATTTGCCAATTTCATTGCCGACCCGAACGACGTCGCGATCGACACCGAAACCAACGTATTGAGCGCCGAACAACACGTCGCCGCCTTCGCTGGCGCGGCCGACAGGCGCTGCCGTTTCGACAGAAGCTGTGGGTCGCGTTTCGACGGGTGCAACAGGATCTGCGACAGGCGCCGGCGCGGGTGTCGTCGTTGTAACCCTGTCATCGCCGCCGCCTGACGTGGCCGGGCGCGCTCTGCCGGAGTATCCGCTGTCACCGCGAGACATTTCGCGGCCGTCACGGTTTTGGATGCCGAGGATCTGCAACCGGCCGCGGCCACGGCCTGGCGTTTGTGTAATGTTCACCTGATCAATGAAGCGATGATCTTCGGTGGCATTGATCTGACGGCTGCGTTCGCCCTGATACATGTCGATTTGGCGAACTTCGTCGTGCTTCGAGCCGTCGGCGTAAATGACTTGCACGCTTGAGACGTCGAAGAAGCCCTGCTTCGCTTTAACGCGAATGCCTTTGTAGCCGCCCTTGGCCTTGCTGATATCGATAGAGTAGCGATCAATGGCCAAATCTATGTCGTGCTCGGCGATAACAACCAGGTTTTCGCCGCCACCTCTGCTGCGCAGCTTATGGGCCTGGGCGCTTAACAGCGCGCCAGCAGCCATGATGGCGCATAACGCCACTACCAGCCTTCGAAACATGAACGAACTCCCTGATTTCTATACACGTACGCCCCGCGTGCCCCGTGCCAACAGTCGCCCCGCACTCTAGCGGCCTCCAAAAAAAAGTGCAGCCGGAACGGCTTAGAACAATTGTTCCCAGGGAATGGTGATGTGAATCTGCAACACGGCGATCTCGCTGGAAGTTCCGTGGCTTGAGGGTTGATCCTCTCCCGGACATGAGATCATGTGGATTTCTGGCGGCCGGGTGCTTGATTGTGGCAGGGTGGCGCTCGAATATTTGAAAACCAAGGCGATAGAGAGATGCTGCTCGGGGCGATCGAACGAAACGAGGCCATATCCGGCCTGCTTAATCAAATCGAACAACGTTTTTCGGGCCGCTTTTCGACCGGAGAGGCCGTGCGCCGCCAACACGCCAACGCGCTGACGTTCTTGCCAGCGGAGTTGCCTGACGCGGTCTTTTGGCCTGAAACAACGGCGGAAGTCGTTGAAATTGTTCGGTTTGCGAGCGCGGCGCGGGTGCCAATTATTGCTTTCGGTGCCGGCACTTCGCTGGAGGGCCATGTCAACGCCCCCTTGGGAGGTCTCAGCTTGGATTTTTCCCGTATGAACCGCGTCTTAGCGGTGCGCCCCGAAGATCTCGACTGCACCGTTGAAGCCGGTGTCACGCGACAGCGCCTTAATCAGGAACTCCGCGACAGCGGCCTCTTTTTTCCGGTTGATCCAGGAGCCGAGGACGCCACGCTTGGCGGTATGGCGGCTACAAGGGCGTCCGGCACGACGACGGTCCGCTACGGATCGATGCGCGAAAACGTCGTCAATCTCACGGTTGTTCTCGCGTCCGGCGAGATCGTCAAGACGGCGCACCGGGCGCGGAAGTCTTCAGCCGGCTACGATTTGACGCGCCTTCTTGTCGGCTCGGAAGGGACACTCGGGCTCATCACCGAACTGACGCTCAAGCTGTATGGCGTACCCGAGTCGGTCTTGGCGGCTGTGGCCGTGTTCGAAAATCTGGAAGGAGCCTGCCGTGCTGCGATTGGCGCCATTCAGTCTGGATTAGGCCTCGCTCGTATCGAACTTCTCGATGCCGCGCAGATCAAGGCCGTGAACGCCTATTCGAAACTTGATCTCGCTGAGACACCAACCTTGTTTCTTGAGTTCCATGGTGCGGGACCTACTTGTCTTAACGACTTGGAAACCTTCCGCGGGCTTGCGGCTGACGAAGGGTTGACGGAACTTAGTTCGGCCAGCGATGAAGCCGGGCGCCGCACTTTGTGGAAAGCCCGTCATGACGCGCTTTGGGCGGTCAAGTATCTCGGCGCCGGGCGCGATGTCGTCGTGACCGACGTGGCCGTACCCCTGTCTAATCTCGCGGCCGCAGTTCGCGAAACTGCCGAAGACGTCGTGCTCTCAGGCCTCCTCGCGCCCATCGTGGGTCACGTGGGGGATGGCAATTTCCACGCTATTGTCGTGTTCGACGCAGCGGATACAACCGAATGTGCGCGTGTCGAAGCCTTTCTCGATAGGCTTGTGGCCCGGGCATTGGCATATGATGGCACTGCAACTGGAGAACACGGCATTGGCCAGGGCAAACGCCGGTATATGCAAAAGGAACACGGCGCAGGGCTCGGCGTGATGCGCGCGATCAAGCACGCGCTCGACCCGCTGAACATTCTCAATCCAATGAAAATAATATAACCATTTCAATTTGATGTGGGTCTCACCAAAACTTTCTTGGAATAGCACCTATGTTGCCGCGAGCGAAGCCGTCGGAAGGCCTTCTTAACCCAATCGTGACACAACACTAGCAGTGCGTGCCCGGAGTTTCCGGGCGCGCCGGTAATGCGTTTGTGGGTCCACTAGGCTATGGCGGTCAAGATCAAGCGGGAGCGGCCAGATCAGCGGCGGCATCACCGGGTCACAGCCCCACTCTTCGTCAGAGTGGACGGTCTCAGTTTGCGCGCGACCGACTGGTCGCTGGGCGGGCTGCGTGTTGACGATTTTCCCGGCGAATTGCCGGCGGCCGGTAGCGAACATTCGCTCCATCTGACGCTGCCCTTCCAAGGCTTCGACGTATCGTTTGAAATCAAGGCTGAAGTCGTCCGGTCGGACCCTGCCGCAAAAATGTTCGCCGTGCGTTACACCGAAATCGGTGAGCGCGAACGCGAGCTTATGCAGCACTTCATCGAAGAGCTGGTGCGCGGCTCAATGTCCGAAGTCGAGGATACGATCCAGCGTATCGACGTGCCGGTAACGCCCGCCAAGCTCGAGCCCGATACCAAGAAAATTCCCGGCAATATGCCGGTTCGCCGCTGGCCGGTGAAGACAGTCGTGATGACCGGCATCTACGCAATAGCAGGGTTGGTGATTTTCGGATACGCGGGGTTGCTCGGTTACTCGAATTTCTATCGAATGGAAATTCAAACCGCAGTCATCTCTGCACCAGTCGAGACGGTGAAGGCTCAAGCCGATGGTCAAGTTCTGCTGACTGGATTGAAGCCGGGCGATGAAGTCAAAGCCGGCGAGATTGTCGTCAATCTCTTGGACAACCAGCTTGAGCGTGAAATCGAGCTTGCCGACATCGCCGTCAAGGAGCGCATGGCGCAACTCAATTACCTCAAGCAGCGTCATTCGGATGAACTGGAGAAACTGCGCGGCTTTGCAACGGTCGAGATGAAGAATGTGCGCCAGAGTAAGGTGGATCTCGAGGGCTTGGAGCAGCAACTGCGTTTTGCCGAACTGCAGTTGGGCCGCGTCAAATCGTTGTTCGAAAAAGGCTATGCGACCGAAACCAAACTCGACGATGCCCAAAAGCAAGTGATTTCCCTCAAGGGCCAGCTGGAGAGCCGGCGCATAGAACTTGAATCTCGCGTTGAGCTAGCCCAGCAAAACATGGGAAAAAGGCTCTATACGGGTGACAACATTGTGGGCCAGTCGGCCGATGTCGAAGCCCAGGTGCGCCTTGCCGAGCATGAAATCAGCCTCGCCGAGCAGCGTAAGAAATTCTACGTGAGCCAGCGCCAGCGCTTAGCAGTGGTCGCACCTTTCGATGGCACTGTTCTTGAGATACCGCGCTACGACAAGGCCAGCGTGCGCAAAGGCGACACCATTGCGATTATCGAGCAGCGCCGGGACCGCACGGTGACGGCGTTCCTCAATCAGAACGAAGTTATGAAGGTGGGCCTTGGCGACGAGGCGCTCATCTACATTCCGGCCGTTGGCGATACCGTAAAAGGCAGGGTGCGCAAGATTGATCGCACCAGCGGGTTTTTGAAAGAACAGAATGAGCGTCACGGCCCCGGTTACGGCTGGCGTGGCCCAGTCGACCGTTCTGCCAAAATCGAAATCGAGTTTTCCGACCCCAAGCAGGTTGCGGACTACGATCTGTATCGCTCTGGCCTGCCCGTAGTTGTGGTGTTCGAGCAGCGATCGACAAACTCGCTTCTGACAACGATCAAGAAAAAATTCGCAGTGGCCTTGTAGGCGGAGCGCCCGGTGCAACCACTCAACGACATCGATCTAATCGATCCCTCAGTGCCGCTGCCGCGCTCGGTCAAGTGGTCGCCCATGGTTCAGTTGAAGATCGTGGCCTACTTCGCGGTGTGCTTCATCGCACTTTCGGTTGTTCCGAACCAAATCTGGGATGGGCAGAATAACGAAATCGTTTACGTTGTCGGCATACTCGGCATTTGGCGGTATCTCTGGTGGGCCAACCATTTTGCGCGCGCCAAGATTTTCGAGAAGATCACCTATCCGCGCATGCGCGACAGGGCAGCGGCGCTATGGGACTCAGGCTGGCGTCCGCGCCACATCCACGTGCAAATGACGACCTTTCGCGAACACCGCGAAATCAGCGAAGCGGTCATTCGCGCACTCGTTAACGAAATACGGGACGCCGGCGTTCCAGCCACCATTTGGCTCGGTTCCAGCGAATTAAGCGACGAATTGAAGATCGCGCGCCATCTCGAACTGGTCGGCAACGACTGCGATATTACGCTGCGCATTATCCGTCAGAACCAGCCGGGTAAGAGAGTTGCTATCGCGCTCATTCTGCGTGCCATGTCGCGCGCTGGGTTGGGCAAAGACGATCTCGTGTTCTTCATGGACGGCGATTTCGTTCTACACCCCGGCGTCGTGCGCAAGTGCGCGCCGCTTTTCGCGCTCGATGATGAGCTTCACGCCCTGACGACCGACGAGCACGTCATGGTGCGTGGTCCGTGGTGGATGCAATCTTGGCTCAATATGCGTTTTGCCCAGCGGCGCATGGCCATGCAGAGTCACGCTCTGTCCAACCGGGTCATTACGCTGACGGGCCGGTGCTCGCTGTTTCGCGCCACGCACATCGTCTCGGAAGAGTTCATCAGGCTGCAGGAAGCGGATTACCTCAATCATTGGCTTTGGGGGACCTTCCGGTTCCTTTCGGGCGACGACAAGAGCACCTGGTACACGCTGCTGAAGCGCGGCGTAAAAATGACTTATGTCCCGGATGCCGTTGGCACGACAATAGAAGTCGTCGAAGGCTCCGGCTACATGCGTATGGTCGAAAACTTGCGGCGCTGGTCAGGCAACATGCTGCGGAACGGTTATCGCGCCATCCTGCTTGGGCCGCGCAAGATGCCATTCTTCATCTGGTGGTGTTGCGTCGATCAGCGGCTCGCCATGTGGACCATGCTGTTCAGCCCGTTCATGGCCATTGCCGGCATGATGAAGTTCGGCGGTTCGTTCTTTCTGGCGTACGTCGTCTACATTGCTGTCACGCGCATGATGCTGTCGATGGTGCTCTTTCTCTATGCGCGCCAAGTCGATCTGAACTTCGTCTGGACCCTTTACGCAAATCAACTTCTGAATGCGTTAGTAAAAGTTTACATGCAGTGGCGCCTTGCCAAGCAGAAGTGGACCAACCGCGGCAACCAGAAAGCGGGTTTCGCCGAATCCAGCTGGCTCTCGACGTTCAGAGAGGGGATGGCCGCGTATCTCACTGCTCTCTCCTTCGCGGCATTGTTTCTTATCGTTATGATTTACACAAAGTTACTCGCACTACCGACGTCGGGCTTCGTTTCAGCCGTGTTTTTTGGTTGAGATAGATACAATTGTAATCGCCCGCTTCAGCGTAAAACGACCTTTCTCGCGCATTCTCGATGTCACAAGCGATATGGGCGTCCGTCTCTTGGCAGAGAGATAGACAGTTGCGGTGTTTGGTGTGCTCAAAACCGGGCTGCCGTCACCGATGCTGATGTCCATAGCCGCGGGGTGGGACTAGAGCGGAAAAAATACCGCGTGTGGGAGCGTCAAAGAATGAATTTTGAAACATCCGTAGCCGATCGGACGATGGACCGTGCGGCCTCTAGGCCGGCAATGCCGGCCGAGCAAGTTAAACCCGCTATTAGCGTTATTGGTCTTGGGTACGTTGGCGCCGTCTCCATGGCGTGCCTCTCGCACCTTGGCTTCCGTATGGTTGGCGTTGATATCAGCCGCGAGAAAGTCGATGCCATCAAGGAAGGCCGTTCGCCAATCGTCGAAGAACGCCTCGGCGAACTTCTCGATGAAGGCGTTAAGTCAGGCCTGATCGACGCGACACGGAACCTTGTGGCGGCCGTCCTCGACACCGACGTCACGTTCCTTTCAGTTGGCACGCCGACGGCCAAAGACGGCGGATGCGACTTCACGTTCGTGCGTCAGGCTAGCCGTGCGATCGGCCAGGCTATCGGCATGAAATCCGGCTACCACGTCGTTGTTTTGCGCTGTTCGGTGCCACCGGGCACGACGCTTGATGTCGTCGTTCCGGAAGTCGAGATGGCGTCTGGCAAGAAACTCGGCAAAGACTTCGGCGTGTGTTTCAATCCGGAATTCCTGCGCGAAGGCGTTGCAGTTGCTGACTTCTTTGATCCCCCGAAGACGGTTGTCGGCGCCTCCGATAAGCGCGCCGAGCAGACCGTTACGGCTATCTACGGCGCGGTTGACAAGAACGTCATCTTTACGTCGATCGAATCTGCCGAAATGGTCAAGTACGTCGACAACGTCTGGCACGCGACGAAAGTGGCCTTTGGCAACGAAGTTGGCCGTCTGTGTAAGAAACTTGGCATCGACAGTCACGACGTCATGAACATTTTCGTCAAGGATTTGAAGCTCAATTTGTCTCCTTACTATCTGAAGCCGGGGTTCGCTTTCGGCGGTTCATGCTTGCCCAAGGAAGTTCGTGCAGTCAGCCACATCGCGCACGCGATGGGCGTTGAAGTTCCCTTGATCGATAGCTTGACGGTCTCGAACCAGCGCCACATCGCGCAAGCGATCAACTTGCTGAAGCCCTACTCGGGCAAGCGGATCGGCTTCCTCGGCGTGACGTTTAAGCCAGGCACCGACGATATGCGCGAAAGCCCAACTCTTGACGTGATGGCCCAGCTGCTCGCCGATGGGGAAACTATCAAGGCCTACGATCCAAACCTCAATTTTGGGCCTTTGCTTCAGCACCAGATCGACTACGTGCGACACGCCGTTCCAGCTCAAGCCAAATTGATGGACGAACTTGAAGTCTTGACGGTAGCGAGCGCTGATAAGCTGGTTTCCCAGTCTGACGTTGTCGTTGTGTCGCACGCGACGGAAGAATTCCGTGCTGCGATCAAAGCCCGCGATCCCAAGATCCATGTTGTGGATTTGGCGCGTCTCTTCAAGGAAATCCCAGCGGATGCAAATTACCAGGGAATTGCTTGGTAAAACGCAGAAGTATCGAGGTTTGGCGTTTGGCTGGATTGAGAACATTGAACGCCGGATGGAGATATTCTCCTTCCGGCGTTTTCGATTTTTCGACATCGGCCATCGATAAATAAAATGCAAACTAAATTTGAAAAAATTTGGGCCGGCACGCTGCACTTAATATTTGAAACTCATCGATATGGTCGGTTGTTGAAAGCGTATGTCCAGGATGAGAGTGGCCTGATCGTGCGTATCGGGTGTGTCTGCGTGGTGCGCAGTTTGCGAAATTTGAAATTGAGACGGCTTACGTCTCCGCTTGTGGGAGTTGACTAATGAGCGACGGCAAAAAGAAGTCGGGTAACAGCGACGCTAAAAAGAGCGACGATGACGTAAAGAGCGTCAAGGCTCAATCGAACGACCAAAAGCATGATGGCAACGGTCATGGCGACGGCGATCACAACGACGACGGCCATTCGGACAATGGCAAGAGCGGTCTGAAAACCAAAGAAAAGGTTGAAAAGGAAGCAAAGGAAGCAAAGGAAGCAAAGGAAGCAAAGGAAGCAAAGGAAGCAAAGGAAGCAAAGGAAGCCTCCGAGAAGGCCGAGAAGGAAGCAAAGAAGGTTGCCGCTGAGAAGGCCGCTGCGGAGAAGGTTGCCGCTGAGAAGGCTGCTGCGGAGAAGGTTGCCGCTGAGAAGGCTGCTGCCGTGAAGGCTGCCGCTGAAAAAGCTGCTGCCGAGAAGGTTGCCGCTGAGAAAGCCGCTGCGGAGAAGGTTGCCGCTGAGAAGGTTGCCGCTGAGAAGGCCGCTGCCGAGAAGGTTGCCGCTGAGAAAGCCGCTGCCGAGAAGGCTGCTGCCGAGATATCCGCAGCGGGGAGGGTTGCCGCTGAGAAGGCCGCAGCGGGTAGAGCTGCTGGGGCGACGGCTGCTGAGGTGCGGGGTGGGGGGGGGTGGG
>JANOKW010000198.1:0-2467 GCA_031419475.1 Hyphomicrobium sp.
AACATATATTTATCTCTAAAGGACGCCGTGCGCCCACAGTTGGGGTCACACCCCACACACGAAATTTCGATTTTTCCCTCGGCGTGTTTTGTGTGGGTTCTCACCCCTGCACTTGACCGCACCTATGGGGTCAGACCCGCCGCGTCTGACCCCGCTCCCGGCATGTTCCGGGGCTTTTTTCGGCGCCGCCCGCCAATCTTGACTTTCAGCGTTCGCCATGCGCTTTTCCGCGTCGATTTCCAGTGATTTTCGATAAGGGATAAAGGCCATGGCTCCGGCCAAGATGCACCGTTACCGTTCGACCACCTGCGGCGGCTTGAGGAAGGCAAACGTGGGCGAAACCGCCCGCCTTTCCGGCTGGGTGCACCGTGTGCGCGACCACGGCGGCGTGATGTTCATCGACGTGCGCGACCATTACGGTATCACGCAGGTGGTTGCGGACCCCGATTCGAAAGCCTTCAGGAGCGCGGAAGCCGTGCGCTCGGAATGGGTGATCCGCATTGATGGCAGCGTGCGCGACCGCCCGGCCGGGACCACGAATGCCGATCTGCCGACTGGCGATATCGAAGTTTACGCCACAGAAATCGAAGTTTTATCGGCGGCGAAGGAACTGCCCGTTCCTGTCTTCGGCGAACCCGACTATCCGGAAGACCTGCGCCTTACCTATCGCTTTCTCGATTTGCGCCGTGAAAGCCTGCACGCCATCATCATGAAGCGCTTGGAGATTACGAAGTCGATCCGGCGGCGCATGCATGACGCGGGCTTCAATGAGTTCCCGACGCCGATCCTGACTGCTTCCTCGCCCGAAGGCGCGCGCGACTTCCTCGTGCCGAGCCGCGTTCATCCGGGCAAATTCTACGCGCTGCCGCAAGCGCCGCAGCAGTATAAGCAGCTGTTGATGGTTTCCGGCTTCGACCGCTATTTCCAGATCGCGCCGTGCTTCCGCGACGAAGATCCGCGCGCTGACCGGTTGCCGGGCGAATTCTATCAGCTCGACGTCGAGATGAGCTTCGTCGAGCAGGAAGACATCTTCCAGACCATGGAACCCATACTGACAGACTTGTTCGTGGAGTTTGCAGGTCCTACCGAAGGCGGGCAAGGAAAAGCCAAGTCCGTGACAAAAAACTGGCCGCGCATTCCGCATAGTGAAGCCATTGCCAAGTACGGCTCGGATAAGCCCGATTTGCGCAACCCAATTGAAATGCAGGACGTGACCGAGCATTTCCGCAGCTCGGGGTTCAAGGTGTTTGCGGGCATGATCGAGAAGGACCCCAAGGTGCGCGTGTGGGCCATCCCCGCGCCGACCGGCGGCAGCCGCGCGTTCTGCGACCGCATGAATGCGTGGGCACAGGGCGAGGGCCAGCCGGGTCTAGGTTACGTCATGTGGCGCGAGGAAGAGGGTTCCGCTGGCGCGGGGCCGATTGCCAAGAACATTGGAGCGGAGCGCGCGGCGGCAATCCAAAAGCAGCTTGGATTGAAAACGGGCGATGCCTGCTTCTTCGCGGCCGGAAACCCGGCGAACTTCTACAAGTTTGCGGGCAATGCACGCGATCGCGTTGGCCACGAATTGAAACTGATCAAGGAAGACCAGTTCGCGCTCGCATGGATCGTCGATTTCCCGTTCTACGAGTGGAACGAGGAAGACAAGAAGGTCGACTTCTCGCACAATCCGTTCTCGATGCCGAAGGGTGGCGCGGAAGCGCTGGCTGCTGCAGAGAAGGAAGGCCGCGATGCAATCCTGGCGCTCAAAGCCAACCAGTACGACATCGTCTGCAACGGCTATGAGATCGCGTCGGGTTCGGTGCGTAATCACCTGCCCGAGAACATGGTCAAGGCGTTTGAGATCACGGGGCTCACGCGCGAAGATGTGGAGAGCCGCTTCGGCGGTCTCTATCGCGCGTTCCAGTACGGTGCACCGCCGCATGGCGGTTTGGCGGCCGGCATCGAGCGCGTCGTGATGCTGCTGACGGGCTGTAAGACGGTGCGCGAAGTAGCGCTGTTCCCGATGAACCAGCAGGCGTCAGACCTCTTGATGAGCGCGCCGAGCGAGGCCTCACCCAAGCAGCTGCGTGAACTCTCCATCCGAGTCATGCCGCAGGACGCGAAGAAGTAGAGGCCGGTTGCAGCGCGCTATGTGGCTGCCAACCCGAAGTCCGGGGCGAGCGTGGACCTGTCCGGCTTCGGAACAGCCGTTTTCTGCAGCTTAACCAACATCCTCACAATACGCACTAAACACCGTCTTTCATCGGACGTTACAAGACTCTGTGAACCGTCGCGGCCTCATCCTCACCGTCGTTGTGTTTATTTCGATGAGACGGACGAGAAAAAGAGCTATGGCCAAATCTTGGTGACGGCCGGGCCGGTCAGGCGGCGGCGGTTGCGGGTTGACGGTGTGCCGATTTGGCGACGACCTCCAGCCCGTCGGAGAACTTGACACCCAGAACGAGTTTTGGCAACTGGTTGTGTC
>JANOKW010000199.1:0-6751 GCA_031419475.1 Hyphomicrobium sp.
GGACTTCAGAACCGTGGCGCGGCGATCCTCAAGTTGGCCGAGGTAAGCCAAACGTTCTTCGATTTTACGCAGCTGCGTGTCGTCGAGCCCGCCCGTCTTTTCTTTGCGGTAGCGGGCGACAAACGGCACTGTCGCACCTTCTGCGAACAACGCGACGACGGCATCTATCTGGCCAACTTGAACGTTGAGTTCCTTGGCGATGCGCGCATTGACCGTTTGCATTGAAAGTCCTCTGGTCTTTCGTTCTTGGCGCGCTCCACACCTCGCCCCAACAAAAAACGCCGGACCTATTTGAGATCCGGCGTTTCGATTGGAGCCCAGCTTTCCGAGCCTAAGCAATATGCCACAAAAGAGCGGTGCGCTCAAGATACAATCAGCGTTAACGGCGCCGCCCGGCAAACTCGGCGCCGCGTTAAATAGGCTTTAGTCATATCGGGTCGCAGCGCAATCGTGACGCGAACGGCGCAAAATCCAACCCCCACCCGCCTAGAGTCTTTCCGGATGAAACGGACTCTTAAGCGATGTGAGCCCCCTCCCCAGCGGGGAGGGGAAGGGGTGGGGAGACACCGCAAAAAAGGTATCGAAGTCTGCCCATAATGATTCGGCATTTTGCCGTAGATTGTATTTCAAACGTCGCTATTCAGCCAAGTATTTAACTGCAACGCTCTCGTCTCACCCCACCCCTATCCCTGCCCCTGAGGGGAGGGGGGATTCACTCCGAGACGCGTTTCCATCTCAACCGGAAGGGTTCTAGAAAATTCGAAAGCAAGGATCGGAGTGTTGGCGATGAAATTCTGGCTTAAGATGACGACACAGAATTGACAACGGACGAACGATGACACGAGCAAAGCAAATCAAGGCCACGGGAAAGTCGCACAGCGCACGGCCCGTGACCGACGAGGTCAAATGGACGGCCGTCGCCGCGCGCGACAAGTCTTGTGATGGGGTCTTCTACTACTCGGTTGAGACGACCGGCGTGTATTGCCGTCCGTCGTGCCCAGCGCGTCTCGCAAAGCGATCCAATGTCCGCTTTCATGCAACCTGCTCCGGTGCCGAGCAGGCAGGATTTCGCGCCTGTAAACGCTGCAAGCCGAAAGATCCGTCAGGGGAGCAACAACAGGCGGCCCGAATTGCAGACGCGTGCCGTCTGATTGAGAATGCCGAACATGAGCCAACACTCGATGTGCTCGCACAAGCTGCCGGACTCAGTCCCTTTCACTTCCATCGCAACTTCAAATCTCACGTCGGCGTGACGCCAAAAGTCTATTGTGTTGCGCAGCGTGGACAGCGCGTGCGCGGGCATTTAAAGACGAGCAGAACCGTGACCCAGGCGATTCATGAAGCTGGTTTCAATTCGAGCGGGCGATTTTATGCCGCGTCCGGGCACCTCCTTGGCATGACACCGAAGGCCTATCGCGGTGGCGGCAAGGAAACCGAAATCCACTTTGCCGTCGCCGAATGTTCGCTTGGGTCCATCCTCGTCGCTCAAAGCCCAAAAGGCGTGTGCGCGATCCTCATGGGAGACGACCCAAGCGCGCTGGTGCGCGATCTGGAAGACCGGTTTTCAAAGGCTAAGATCATAGGTGGCGACAAAAAATTCGAAAAGCTTGTCGCAAAAGTCATTGGCTTCGTTGAGGCTCCACAGAAGGGGCTCGATCTTCCGCTCGACATCAGGGGCACTGCTTTCCAGCACCGTGTTTGGGAAACTTTGCGCCGGATTCCTATAGGTTCAACAGCAAGCTATACCGAGATCGCCGCACAGATCGGCAATCCCAATGCCGTTCGCGCCGTCGCCCGGGCCTGCGCGGCGAACGCTCTGGCGGTCGTCATTCCTTGCCATCGCGTCGTGCGCAACGACGGCAATCTTTCCGGTTATCGTTGGGGTGTTGAACGCAAGCGTGCACTGCTGGACAAGGAGCGTAAGCCGTGAGTCCGGCCATCGCAAAAGCGCTCTCGCCTATTGTTTATCAATGCTCGAAATGCGCTCAAGCAAGCGTCCGCGGCGCGGCGCGTCAATCATTGGCGTTGGACGCTCAGGTGAACGCTCAAACGCAGCTGCGTCCCCTACTTGGGCTACTGGCGGCGCGCGCTCATCATGGCCGCCGCTGACGACCGCCGCCAGATATGCAGCTGGACGGGCATCGCGCGCTGCTTCGTGCTGCACTTCAAGCGCTGGTACGCGCGGCTGTGCGATGCGTTCCGCCAATGTCTGGCGCGGCGTATCGACCTCACCCTGATGACCGTCGCCAGTTGATCGGCTTGACGTACTCAAGCGGCGCATCTCGTCCCGGAAATGCTGGGCCTGTCGTGCCAGCCGCTCGTTATTGCTCGTTACTTCTGCGCGCAGCGTCTGAATGGTGCGGCGCTGCTCGTTGACTTCCGCCTGGAGCGCACTGAGTTCTGCCCGCGCTGCCGCCGAACTTTCAATGGCGCCTGATGTTTCGCGCGCGGCTTCCTCATAAGTGGCAAGTGCCGCCTTCAGGCTCGCGATCTCTGAACTGCGATCGCGCTCGAACTGTTCGAGGTCGCGGATCCGCGCCGATTGGGCGTCCCGCGCCGACATCTCGGCACCAACTTCCGATTTGAAAGCAAGGAGCTGCGCTTCGGCCTCGCCCAAATCGTTCTTGAGGCGTTCGATATCGGCAAGTGCCGTGTTTTCTGCGCGGCGCTCTTGTGTTGCCCCATGTTCCGCGCTCTGCAAGCGTTCCAAGAGCTGCGCCTGTTCGCGTGTTTGCGCGCGCAGCGCTTCAAGTTCCGTGCGCATCGCGACTTCCCCGTCAAAGCGCATATCGCCAAGCGGCTCGCGATTGCGCGCGGCTCGCGTTTCAAGCGCGGCCGTCAGCCGCTGCACGTCTTCCGTCAACTGCAAATTTATCTGCGTCGCCTGTTCGAGCGCTCCGGTCTGCCTGTCACTCGTTTTCGTCAACGCGGCGATCTCCTGGTCTCGCTGCAACAGAAGTTTGCGCGCGTCGCTCAATCGCTGTTCGACTTTGGGCAAGCGGTCCATGATCGCTTGTTCGAGAACCCGGCGCGCGTTTTCATGCTCATCCACGGCCGCCTTCTGCGTATCGAGCGCGCGTCCGAGTTCGTGGATCTTGGCGTCGCGGCGGTTGAGCTCGACACTTTGGCGCGCCGCCGACAAGCTGGCGTCTTCGAGTTTCATCTCGATCTTATGCAAATCGATGGCGAATTCGGCGCGCAGGCGATCTTTGTCGGCTCTGATTTCAGCTTCCGTCAGCGGCAAGGCGCGCTTCATTTTCTCTGATGTGAAGCGTTCGATGCGGCGGCGATAATAGGGCAAAATAAACAGCAATAACAGGGCCGCCAACAGGAAGCCCAACGTCACCAGCATTGCTGAGTAAACAGTAATCAATCGCCTGTTCCTGGCGTTCTAGCGGCGCAACCCTACGTCTTGAGCGATCTCACGATCAACCCGCTTATCCCGCATAGTGCCCTTCAATGCCCCCTTTATGGCGCACGCTGGCTTAGAACGGGTTCCAGGTCGGATTACGCGTATACTTCAAATATCCGACGTTGGCACCTAGTCGCACACCTATCCCAGAGCGAATTGGTGCCAAAGTGACCTCTCCGGCCTTTTGAATTTGCACACTAACGCCGCCAACCAGGTATGCGGCGCCCTGAACACCGCCAAATCGATTATAAATTTCGGATGGATCGCTCAAGTTGTAGACGAGCACCATAACTTTGGAGCCTTCCGCGCCAAAGTCGTATCCAACAGTTGGTCCCTGCCAATACACCTTGTGCGATCCCCGGTCCTTGGTCTGCAACGTGCCCTCGCCGTAACGCAACCCCGCTACAATCGCGCCACCTGCGTCTTGACCGAGTATATATCCGTTGGGACGGCCGGCCTTCTGGAACGCCCATTCGACAGCGGAAGCCAGATTGCCACTCACGGAGCCGAAGAAGCCATGACCGGCGCGCATAATTTCACTCTGCGAATAAAAGCGCGAATCGCTTTCAGGCGGTCCGCCCTGCGATTCAGGCGGCACGTCTTCATAGCGTTCGGCTCTGTCACCGCCAGGCGCACCGTTGTAGGGCTCGCCGTAGCCACCCGGATCCGAGGGAGCGGGTGCTCTGGCGCCGTCACGGCGCGAACCATCTAGCGGCCGTACCGGCTCATAGGTCTCGACCGGCGCTGGTTTGACTTCATCTGCCCGATACGAGTCATCGGACGGCGCCGGCGGCGGGCCTTGTTCATAAGCTCCGCCATCTGCGGGCGGCACGTAGGCATCGTTGGCTGCCATCGCGGCGAGCGGAAACGCAGCAACAAATGCCGAAACGAGCAACCCACGAACCGCAAGGCGCATGATTGAAAAGCGCGCGACTGATCGATTGGACATAGGCTAACCCCTCAAACAGGCGAACGCCGGAACGCGGCTCACGACGATTCGAATCTGAGTACAGGATCGGCACACACTTTTTGTCAAAGTGTGGCCGATTCGAGGTACTTATGCGCCTTCGCTCGTTTTTGCATGAAAAATACCGTCCGCGCTGGTCAGCAGCGGCTCCCGGCCCCAAGCCACAAAGTGAGGATTAAGATAGCGGTTGGTGGATTTGCCGTAGCTCAGCGCCTTGCCGTCCACGGTCGTCACGCAGCCGCCCGCTGCCTCCAAGATGGCCTGTCCAGCGGCCGTGTCCCATTCGTGCGTGTTTCCGAAGCGCACGTAGACGTCGCCCTTACCCTCGGCGATGAGACAGAATTTTTGCGACGACCCGAGAGGCTTTGAGTCCCGGACATTGAGACAGGCGAGAAATTCGCCGCCCGCACCGCCAGCGGTCCGGCTGTTGAATGCAAGTAGGTTGGCGCGATCAGGCACCCGCGAGGCGAGCCGCGCGTAGGTCACCGCGGCTGCTTGGGCAGAGCTTGAATCGGGCGCAATCAACGTATGATGCGCGCTGCCGTCGGATCGCGTCACATAGAGGGCGCCCGTGGGGGGCACGTATATCAAACCAAACACCGGCTTTTCGGCTTCGATCAGCCCGATATTGACAGAGAATTCTGGCTTTCCCTTAATAAACCCCGACGTGCCGTCCAATGCATCGACCAGAAAAAACCGGCTTCCCGTTTCTGGTTTATAGCCAGCGTTGAAGGCTTCTTCGGCAATAACCGGCACATCCGGCGCGATCCGCGCAAGCGCCTGGAGCACAACGGCTTCGGCTTCCCTGTCGGCGGCCGTTACAGGCGAACGGTCAGCCTTGGCTTCGACGGCAACGCCATTGGTGAAATAGTTCATTTCGATGCGTCCGGCCTGGAGCACGGCCGGTAAAAGTTCCCGGGCAAGTAAATCGGCGTCAATGTGGTTCATAATTCTTAGCCGCCTTCCGTGAAGCCCAAACCGCCGTGATTGCCGTTACATCTCGCGGATCGCACGCAACTCAAATAGTGCAAACACCGTGGCCGCCAAGACTCACTGCGCCACGACAAGCGCCGTGAAAACATTCCAGGGCTTGGCAAGTAGGATCCGGCGCATGTATCAGAGCTGGATATATATTCGCAAGCGACCCTGTATGCTCGCGTCGTGCTGTCGCGCTTGAGCTGCCGCTCCCTGCAATGTGCAGGTCAAACAATGGGGCTACCATGAATCCGCGCGTCCTGCCGTCCGATCTTGAGCTTGCGGCCCTCATTTCGAGCAAAATATGCCACGATGTCATCAACCCTGTTGGCGCCATTTATAATGGTTTGGAAATCCTGGATGAGGACGATGACGCCCAGGCCAAGACGTATGCGCTGAACGTCATTCGCAATGTGACCGAACAGGCCTCTGCCCGCCTGCAATTTGCCCGCTTTGCATTCGGTGCCGCTGGGTCGGCCGGCGCCATGATCGATCTTGGCACCGCCGAGCAGATCTCGCGTAGTTTTATCGGCATCACCCAAGGCAAACACAAGCTCGTCTGGCGCGGCGCGGCCGGCCACATGGGCAAAGACAAGGTCAAGCTGCTGCTCAATCTCATCGCTTGTTCCGTCACCGCGCTCCCGCGCGGCGGAGAAATTGAGGTGACGTTGGCCGGATCATTTGAAGTGCCAAGCTTCCTTATACGTTGCAAAGGCACCGGCGCCCGTCCGCCGCAGTACCTTACCGAGTTCATCTCGGGCACCCAGCTGCCGCTCGACGCGATGAGCATCCAGGCCTACTACACCTACCGCATCGCCCAGACGGCGGTCATGAGCCTTGAGATTCTTAAAGACGGCGCCGACATCCTGCTTGTTGCAAAACCAGAAGTTTAAAGCGCGGCTGGTCAATTGATCCTGCCTCGTGGTCTGCCAGCGCTTGCGTGGCTTCACATCACACCGCCGGCGCTTCGAACGACAGGCTGACAAAGTTTAATCGCCCGTTAGTAGTTTCGCGGCACACTCTGGCGCAACCCGCTGCGCACGGCAATTCTATCTGCAAATATCCCGTGCCGCCTTCAATCGAGCCGCGCCCATGAAACACGTTCTCATTGTTGACGATTCAAACATTATCCGCAAATATGCGCGGCTCATCTTCGAAAGCCTCAATTTCAGGGTCAGCGATACGGATAGCCTGACGGACGCACTTGATCGGGTGCAAGCGGATACCCCAGATTTTATTCTGATCGATTGGATCATCCCCAACGCCAACAGCCTTGAATTCATCGCGGCTGTGCGACGGGCCGGCCTCGAACAGCGCTGCTTAATCATATACATGGTCTCGGAAAACGACGCCGCTGAGATCATGAAGGCCTTCAAAGTCGGCGCCGACGATTACAT
>JANOKW010000200.1:0-2063 GCA_031419475.1 Hyphomicrobium sp.
GAGTTCGAATGGCGCTTCAACCATCGCTACGATCTTGCCGCCATGATATCCGTGCTGACACTCGCCGCCGTCAGAACACCCCCGGTCACCTACTATGACCTCAAGTGGGCTGACTATGGTGCGTAATCAGGTTTCCGGAAGCACACTAATGAATTTACAACGTTGGCATCGTATTTGCGTTTAAGGGAGTGCGCCGTGCTAGCTTACCGGCCGGAATATTATGGATGGATTGGACCAGAGGGGCAAAGCTCTGCCGGTTCCCGGAGTGTTGTAGCGCATCAATGACGAAGCAACAAACAAGCGGGCGCAAGTGCCGATGACCGACACGCGCTTAGGTCCGGATCATTGCCCGGCGCCGGAACGGCTGTCCGCTTCCGCAGGCGGGCCGGTCGAGGAGAAATACTCAGAAGCGCTGCATCGCCACCTTGAGGGTATGCCCGTCAAAGAGATTGGCTTCTTCGTCAATTGCAAACGCCTCGAAATGATTGAGCAGCTCGTGGGTCAGGATTTGCGGCGTAAGGGAAGCGAAATTCTCAACGTCGCGTGCGGCCCGTTCGCGCTTGAATTTTATCTTCAACTTCGCGGCGCACATATAACGAGCTTTGACCGGGAGACGAGACTAGCCGGCCTGCATGGCGAGCTTCTCTCCTGCGGCCTCATCGGTGACAGCGAATTCCATGTGTCTGATGTGCATGAGTTTGCGGCGTCCAAGCAGTATGACGCCGTGATCATCAACGATTTATTTTACACCAAGCATATCGACTTCTACGCGCTGATCGGCAAATACGCCGGTTACGTGAAGCCGGGCGGGTTACTCTATTTCGATATTCAGGACGAACGCGCAGGTCCAGTCTGGCGTGCATTCGGAAAAGACGCCGAGTCCCGTCGCTATGACCTCGCGCGCGTCTCACAAACACTGAATGAGTGCGGGTTGGACGTGACGGCGGTATCGCCAGCGCTCGGAATCAAAGGCGGGTTGGATAGAGTGTTGCGCAAGGGGCTTTGGTATACTGCCCGTCTCGCCAATAGTTACGTCTTCGTCGCGCGCAAAACCTGAAGCGTTGCGATCTCAGGCGAGTTCCGCAAGCAGGCACTTGAGCAAACCATAGTCGTAGCGGCCTTCTAGCGCCGCGTGCGCTGGGCCGAGTTTCCCCGAATCCTGCGTGTGGCAGCGCTCAAACACACTCAGGATTTCGTCAATCTCAGCCTCGTCCAGCGGCAAAACCTGCCGGGCTTCGAGCAGACCTGCTTCAATTGCTTCCGCGAAATGACCGAAGACTGTTGAGGTCTCGATGCCGCGCTCAGTAGCGATTGCTTCGGCGTCGAGGCCGCGCAGATGTGCGGCCAGCGTTTGGTTCACGGTTGCGGGCAGGCGGTTGGTCAGCACAGGATGTGCTTTGTGTGCCTGAATAACTTGAAGAAACGCGGCGCCATAGCGCGCGATCTTGCTGGCGCCGAGGCCCAGAATGTCATGAAGTGCATCTTCGCTCTGCGGACGCTTTTCGGCGAGTTCGAGAAGCGTGCGATCTTGCGCAACGACGTAGGGCGGCAATTTGGCGGCACCCGCGAGACGCACGCGCAGGGCTTTCAGAGCCTGGAACAAGGCGTCGTTGTGAGGCGCAACTTTAGCCGATGATTTGCTTTCGCGTTTGGTCTTCTTCGGTGCGCTGCGCGTGATGCGCATGAGGAACTTGTCTTCGCCCTTGAGCAGCGGCCGGGCGCGATCGGTGAGGGCAAGCGTGCCGTGGCCTTCTTCATCGCCCGTCAGATATCCCGAGGCCACAAGCTGCCGGAAAAGCCCCTTCCACGCGGTTGCCGGGAGGTCTTTGCCGATGCCGAACACAGAAAGGCGATCATGGCTGTTGCGGACGATGCGCTCGTCTTCTTTGCCAACAAGAACGTCGACGACGTACCCAACTCCAAATCTCTGACCCGTCCGGTAGACCGCCGACAAGGCCTTTTGGGCGTTGACGGTGCCGTCTTCAGTTGCCGGCGGGTTCAGACAGTTGTCGCAGTTGCCACACGGCTCCGCGAGGCGTTCTCCGAAGTAGGCAAGGAGCGCT
>JANOKW010000201.1:0-14553 GCA_031419475.1 Hyphomicrobium sp.
TGGCTTCCGGCAACTCGATATCGACGCCGGTTTGCAACATCGGTGCTGCCACCATGAAGATGATCAACAGCACGAGCATCACGTCCACCATCGGCGTGACGTTGATCTCGCTCATCGGCGCATGACGGCGGCGGCGCGACCTTCCGCGCCCCCCGCCCGATCCGCCTGATTTGATGCTCGCGCCCATTCTCCGCTCCGATCAGTTCCGAACGTCGATCTGGCGCGAAACGATAGCCGCGAATTCGTCGGCAAACGCATAGAGTCGCTGCGAAATGGCGGACGAGTCCGCTGAAAACTTATTGTAGAAAATAACCGCTGGAATAGCCGCCATCAAGCCAAGGGCCGTGGCAAAGAGCGCTTCGGCAATACCCGGCGCCACCACGGCGAGATTGGTGTTTTTGGACACCGCGATCGATTGGAAGCTCGTCATGATGCCCCACACCGTTCCAAACAGCCCGACGAACGGCGCCGTAGACCCGACCGTCGCCAAAAACAAAAGCCTTCGATCCAATCGCTCCATCTCTCTGGAGATCGTCACGTCCATCACCTTCTCGACGCGCAGCTGAATGCCGCCGAGCGCGCGGATATTCCCTTCGACCGATCGTTTCCACTCGCGCATGGCAGCCACGAACAGCGCGGCAATGGTAATCGTGCGTCCGCGCGATAAGCCGGCATAGAGTTCGTCCAACGATTGCCCGGACCAGAACATGGCCTCAAACTTGTCGCTCTCGATGCGTGCGCGGCGAAACGCAAAAAGTTTCTCAACAATGATGGCCCACGACCAGATGGACGCGAGCAGCAAGCCGATCATCACCATCTTGACGACGATGTGGGCTTGCGAAAACAATTCGAAGAACGAGAAGCCGCCAGCGGTCACGGGAGCGATCGCACTTTGGGCAACGTCAGCGGGATTCATCGGGCCATCCGTTGGAGTTCGATTTTTTTGGGCGAGAATGCGGTGAAGGCGAACTGACGTTTCACACTTCGAACGCGGCAGCGCGACGGCCAAATTGCTGCGACCCCGTGAATTATAGGATTCGCGTCGGACTCTTGGACCCTCTGGCGTGCCTCGCTGCACACATTCCCGCACCTAAACCTTGTTGCCGTGCAATGGGGCCAAACGAGGGCCCGGATTCGGGTTCGCAGGACAGTCATCTTTCGGTTTATCCACGGGAATCGCCCGAATGAGACCCGGGATGAGATGATACCTGAGAGGAGATGAGGCTTCAGACAGCGCTGACAGCCTTTTAGCTTCCCATTCCCCCGTTTCCGGGTCGTAGGCTTTGATGCCTCCGGCATCCCCTAACGTCTCGCCTTGAAAGTTAACAAGAAACCGCACAAGCCCACAATTCCGACGCAACAACGCCTTGACAACTCGCGTCCATACGTCGCACACTTTCTCCCTGAACAACAAACATGCCTGAGAGGCAACCTGAGACGTAAGTCAGGACCGATTGCCTAAAAAGCAGATGGAACACTAGGGGAGGAACTGGGAATGACACCGGATCACGATCCGAGGATCGACGCAATGTATGGCGGAGACCGTCTCGCATCACTCATTGCGCTTATTGCCCTCTGGGCCACTCTCATCTTTGTTTTTCTAAAAGTCGTGCCGCTCGCCGGTGACCCGAGCATCCTCTACGTGCTCGCCGCAGGCGCTGGCCTTGTACTGCTTTTCAATACCGCGTCGATCATTGCGATGCTCTCGCACTACTCCGAGGACCGCGAGCACATCTACGGTCTCGACCTGCACTACCTCGATCGCATGAAAAAGAAAAAAGTCTGAGGGAGTCTTCCATGGCCAACGGCAAATACACGCCGCCCGAGCAATCGGTGTTCGGGCAAATTTTTGATACGCTTTTTCTTCTGGCACTCGTGCTTGGCAGTCTTTTCGGGCCTGTTATTCTTGGACTGGCGGCCGGGGCCAAAACGGCGACCGACCTCACCGGCAAATCCTGGACGGACATGGGCCAGACGGCCGCTCAGCAGGCTGCCTGGGAAAAGCTCGGCCAGACGCCCGAAAGCGCAGCGCCCATCATCGGATCGAAATTCGATTACACCTTCGATCCCTTGTGGCTCGCCGTAACGGCAGCGGTCATCGTGACCTACTTCATCTTCGTCGTGCGCTACTCCGATCAGGAATACCGCGACGTCATCCGCGAACGCTTCGGCGACAAGAAATAAGGGAAACGCCGCCATGCCAGACATTGCAGCAATACATCCGCTCGAACTCGCCGCCTGGGTGATTTCAGCCGTCCTCGGTCTGTGGATGCTGATCGATCTCATCCGGACCAACTCCGCATACTCCGAAGATGTACTGATGTCCTCGCGCGAAGGCGAGATCGAGGACGCACTTGTCATTGATCCCACGCAGCGGAGATAAGCCATGACACAAACAACAGCCATCCACGGTGAAAAGGTCTCGCTGCTACGCGTCCTCGGCCCCGGACACGTGTGGGCGCTCGGCGTCGGCATTGTGCTCGTCGGCGAATTTATGGGCTGGAACTTCGCTGTCGGCAAAGGCGGGGCAATTGCCGCTTTGATCGCCTGCTGGTTTGCCGGCCTGCTCTACACCTGCGTCGCCATGATCGATTCGGAAGTAACTTCCACGGTTGCGGCCGCCGGCGGTCAATACGCGCAAGCCAAACACATCGTTGGCCCGCTCATGGCCTTCAACGTCGGACTGTTCCTTGTCATGGCTTACACCATGCTTGAAGCCGGCAACGCCATTACGCTCGGTTATCTCGTACAAACTGTCGGCGGTATGACTGGCATCGAAGGCTTGTGGGACAAGCCGTTCGTTGTTCTCACGATCATGTTTCTGGCCTGGCTTAATTATCGGGGGGTCTTCGCGACGTTGACGTTCAACCTCGTCATAACCGCCATCGCTTGTCTCGCCGTCGTCGTGCTCTTCCTTGTTATGATTACGGTGAACGCCGGCCAGGTCGATCATGCGGCGATGATCAACAACAATACGCTTCCCTATGGCTGGCTCGGCGTCATTGCGGCTATGCACTTTGGTCTCTGGTACTACCTCGGCATCGAAGGCACGACGCAAGCCGCCGAAGAAGTGCGCTCACCCGCCCGCGCGCTTCCACTGGGCACCATGACAGGCATGATCACGCTCCTCATCGCAGCAACGATGACGTGGTACATCTGCGCCGGTATGATGCCTTGGGAATATCTGGGTCAAGCCGTCACGCCGCTGTTTGATGCCGCGCGTATGACAGGATCGGGCCCGCTTATGGTGCTGCTCTTCATCGGCACCATCTTCTCAACACTCGCCTCCGCCAACGGTTGCATCAACGATGCGTCGCGCGCCTGGTTTTCCATGGGGCGAGATCGTTATCTCCCCGTTTGGTTCGGCGCGGTGCATCCTACATACAGGACGCCGTTCCGCTCAATCGTGTTCCTGATCCCCGTGGCACTTATCTTCGCGCTTCGCGTTCCGCTCGATCAGGTCATCACCTTCTCGATTCTTTCAGGCCTCTTGGGTTACACGTTCATGTCATTCAACATGATCATGTTCCGCAATAAATGGCCATTAGACAGCATCAAGCGCGGCTACGTTCATCCCTTGCATCCGCTGCCAGCTATCGTGCTGCTGCTGCTCTGCATCATTACCTACTTCGCGGTGTTCTTAGGTTACGGTACGCAGCTCGTCGCCATGATGGTGTTCTATATCATCGCGTCTCTCTGGTTCGCCTTCCACCGCTACAAATATGTAAAGCGCGGCGACCAGTTCACGATGAATTGGCCGCGCCCGCAGGGTTATTGACGTGATCGAACGTAACGCGGCGCGCCGTTTTCATTTTCTGCATGAGGCTTAGAGATCGGTGTCCGACCCTCCGGGTCTGACACCGCGAAGTTGATGGAAACTGCCATCCATGGTGTCAGAACCGAAGGGGTCAGACACCATGTTTTCCGTTTTCATTTTCTGCATGAGGTTTAGGCCGTGTCTCTAGAGTTAGTTTTCGCAGCATCTGCCGCAGGAACAGCCGCCGTTACCTGGCTAGCGCACCGCGAACGTCAAACGATCCGCAGCCGCCGCCGCCTCATCCTCGATCCCGTCGTCTCTCTATTTGACAACCCGCACGTCACCGCTGACGGCGCCGGCATCCCTAAACTCGAAGGACGCTACTGCGGGCTCGACCTCAAACTCGATCTCATCCCCGATACGATGACGATCAAGCGCCTGCCGCAACTCTGGCTTTCGGTGACAGCGATCCAGCCTATGCCGATTGCAGATGCCGGCATCGCGATTCTCATCCGCCCCTCAGGCGCTGATTTTTATTCGCTGACTGAAAAGATGAGCGAGCGCTTCGATCCGCCCCCCTCATTGCCGTGGGAAATCCTTGTTCGCGGAGAAACGGCCTCTTCCGCCGCAACGCTCGCCGCCATTACACCAGATGCCGCGCGCATTCTCGCCGACCCCAAGGTCAAAGAAATCGCGGCAACCAAACGCGGCGTGCGCATTGTTACTCAGATTGCAGAAGGCAAACGCGGGCAACACCTTCTGCTCCGCCAATGCGATTTCGAAGGCGCCGAACTCTTCCCCGAACGCCTCGACGCGCTTGTCGCTGATTTGCAAAGAATGCTCGCGTCACTTGCAATGCATGCCGCAGGGGCATAGTCATGACAAAAACCGCCGCTCTCAAAAAACCTTGGCATCCTTACGCGGTTCTCGCGCTCGCCATTCTTCTCCCTGGCATGGGGCACGTCGTGTCCGGGCAGCCGCAGCGCGGGTTTGGTTTCGCATTTTTCACGCTGCTCCTTGCACTAATCACCTGGCAAATCACCCCGCCGGATCGCTCCTTCATCGGCCGTGCCGCGCTCGGGCTTTTCGTTTGGGCACTTTCGATTCCCGACGCCTACCGCCTCGCGCGCACGCAATGGGAAATTTGGAAGAGCGCGGTCTGACCCGGCGACGAAAGGGGACAGACCCCTCACAAGAAAAGATCGGTCCTGCACGCCAATTTCATGTGAGGGGTCTGACCCCGGCACACGCCTCAAACGCACCGCGTACACGCTCGCTCAAACGCAAGGGCTTCCCCGACATCGACACAAGCACGACCGTCACGTCGGCTTCAAACAGCCGTTTGTCATCTTTCAAAATCGATTGCCGAAGCGTCACGCTGGCGCCGCCTAACTCGAGCACCCGCGTCTCGACCATTAAAAGATCGTCCATGCGCCCCGGCCTGAAAAAATCGATATTCATACGCCGGACGACGAACGCGGCCGGTTCTTTGCTATCCGATCCATCGATCATCGCCCGCGCATCCGTGCCGAGCAATCGCAGAAGATCGGTGCGCCCACGCTCGGCAAATCGAATATAGGACGCGTGATAAACGATGCCGCCCGCATCGGTGTCCTCAAAATACACACGCACCGGCAGCACATGGCGCTGACCATTTTCGTCATTCACAATGCGCCCTGAAATGTCGGGCCACTTGCCAGTCGTCATGTTTTGCTCCAAATTTCTCCAATGCGCGCCACATCGGATGGCGGTCTGACAATCGCCGTCAAAACTCTCGTGGCGGACGCAGTGCGCGCAGCCGGACAGCGGGAAATTGCCCACGTCCGCAGCGTCGCCTAACGCCAGCTTCGGCGTTCAACGCGCAACGACGCCCTGACCACCCAACTCCACAACCACTATCTCCGGCGGCGAACCAAAGCGTATCGGCAACGCTGACATCCCAAGCCCGCCGGAGACGATGAGATTGCGCCCGTCTTCATCAATGTGCCCGTAGATGTATCGCGTGCCAAATCGCGAGGGCACAAGCGGAGAATATCCCAACACGCGCACCTGCCCGCCATGCGTATGGCCTGACAGCGTCAAGGATACGCGCGCGGGAACCTCGGGGAAAATATCGGGTTCGTGCGCCATAAGAATAACCGGCGCATCGTCTGTCACTTGCGCGAGCGTGCCGGGCAGATCATGCACACCGCGATAGTCGATCTTTCCGCGCCTAAAAAACTGGTCGTAGTTCTTTTTCTTCGGCCAGAACGCCCATTGATCGCCAAGCCCCGCGATCCAAAACGGCTTGCCATCTTTCATCAGCCGCACAGCTTTATTCTCGTAGACGGGAATGCCGGCGGCTTCGAGCGCAAGCCCCGCGGGAACAGGTCCCTTCTCGCGCACTTGTACTTCATAATCTTCCCACCAGTCGTGATTTCCCAGCACTGCGTGCACCCCGAGCGGCGCCTTCAATTTGCCAAGTGCTCCAGCCCACGCGCTATGGGGCACGGCTTTGCCAAATCGCCCAAGCCGGTGTCCGCAGACGTAGTCGCCCAGCAGCAGAATTGCGTCGGCTTCAACGGCGTTCGTCGCTTCAACGATGCCCGCAATGCGTTCGGCCGAAACCCATGGATCAATAGCGTGAATGTCGGCGAGAACCGCAATCCGCAGCTTCAACCCTCCAGGCCATCCGGGCGGCGTTAGCGCGTACTGTTTGACGGTCTGGCGAAACGGTTCAGCGAGCGCGTAGCCGCCAAAGGCCGTGCCGCCCAATCCCATCACGGTCAGACCTTTAATAACGTCCCTGCGCGTGAACACGATTTACCCCGTCCCTGTTTCGCCGCCGTTGTCATCATCAAAAATCGGCAACTCTGGGGCCGCCTGCCGCGCCGGGCCCGACATCCCGAGATGCCGGTAAGCTTTCAATGTCAGCACGCGCCCGCGCGGCGTCCGGCCAATGAACCCCTGTTGCAACAAGTACGGCTCCACGATTTCTTCAAGTGCGTCGCGGGGCTCCGACAACGCCGCTGCCATCGTCTCGATGCCGACCGGTCCGCCGTCATAGTTCTTGGCGATGCAATTCAGATAGCGATGATCGAGTGCATCCAGCCCTTCGTTGTCAACCTCAAGCATCCGCAAAGCTTTGTCAGCAACGGCTGCATTGATGACCGGCGCCCCATCGACCGCCGCGAAATCGCGAACACGCCGCAAAAGCCGCCCGGCAATACGCGGCGTCCCGCGCGCCCGCCGTGCAATCTCACGCGCGCCATCGGGAGCTATCGGCGCTCCCAGCACGCGCGCGCCCCGCGCCACCACGAGTTCAAGCTCTTCAATTGAATAGAAGTTCAATCTAACCGGAATTCCGAAACGATCACGCAGCGGATTGGTCAAAAGCCCCGCGCGCGTCGTCGCGCCGATAAGCGTAAACTTCTGCAAATCGATGCGCACCGACCGCGCCGCAGGACCTTCGCCTATCATCAAATCGAGCTGGAAATCTTCCATGGCCGGATAAAGGATTTCCTCGACCGCAGGGTTGAGGCGATGAATTTCATCGATGAACAGGACATCGCGCTCTTCAAGGTTGGTCAGCAGCGCCGCGAGATCCCCGGCTTTCGAAATCACAGGGCCCGACGTCGCGCGAAACCCAACGCCCAGCTCTTTGGCCATGATCTGCGCCAGCGTTGTTTTGCCAAGCCCCGGTGGCCCTGCAAATAGCACGTGGTCGAGTGCATCGCCGCGCGCCTTCGCAGCCTGGATGAACACGCGCAAATTGGCCCGAGCCTGCTCTTGCCCGATAAATTCAGCAAGCGACTGCGGCCGGATCGTCGCTTCAAAAGCGTCCGCTTCGCGTTTCGCCGAACTGACGAGCCTGTCGGTCATGATTTGTTCGTGGGGCTATTCGCTTGCCCCGTCAAGCCGCGTTCGGCCACATCCCACGCCCCTAATGGGCCCAGAAGCGAAAATGCCGGCGCGGCGTCCAGCATCATGCAGAATTCTCGTGTTTTGAAGTCCGCCCTCAGCGCACGACCTTGGCGATGGGCTTAGGCGCGGCAATAAACTTCACGCCCATAACTCCGTCTTTGCAGCGGATGATCTTGCAATCGTACATCACGCGGTCGGCGCGCACCACAAGCCGGACGTGATCCATGTGGCCGAACGTTCCCTTAAACGGATAGGTCCACTTTTGCTGAAGCTCGAGTTTGGCGCCGGTCGTCGATATATCCTTGATGAGGCAGGGCACACCGTCAGGGGCGCCTTCGACGTAAATCAAGGCGGGCGTTTGCCCCTTTCGCCGTGGGGCAAAGCGATTTTCACTCGCCGTCAGAACTGGGGCCTCGTCTCGTTGCCGATCAACGTCTGCTGAGCGCATTATACGCAATCCGAGTGCGTGCTTATTTTCTAAGGTGACAACTCATTAAGCAGTTAAGTCAGTTAAAGAACTGTTCACATTATTGTTCGCATCGCAGCCGTTTGATGTTTTTTCGAGTGCACTCGATCGTAGACGCGCCGCGCCGAAAAAAATGCCGGCAATTCCGCCAGGCACTTCAAAACTCTCGCATTTGCGTTGGTACTAGGCGGCCCAAATCCCTAACGCACGATCTTGGCCATGGGCTTGGGCATGGACGTAAATTTGACGCCCAGTTCCGTCTCGCCGCGGCGGATGATTTTGCAGTCGTACATCACTTTGTCTAGGCGCACGACCAGCTTGATGCGATCCATGTGGCTGACGTTCGATTTGAAGGGATTGTCCCAGCCGTTGCGCAACTGTAGTTTAGCACCCGTCGTCGACATGTCCGTGATCAGGCATGGCACGGATTCAACCGCGCCTTCAAAGTAAATCAAGGCCGCCGTTTGCCCTTTGCGCCGCGGTGCGAAACGATTTTCGCCGGCGGCAGATGCGGCCGCGCTAATTTTTGACAGCTGCAAGTCTGTTACTGCCATGACAAATACCCGCTGTTCACTGAGTGCCCTAACGGCCATTAAGCACCCGAATCAGTAAAATAATTATTTACCTAATTGATCAAAGGCCACGGACCCGGCAATTGTTGTGATTTGAACAAAAGTTTACGCCCCGCGCTTGGCCGCCTGCACCGCCAGCTCCAGGGCTTCCAGAAAGCGCGAGCGATCCTGGCGCGTGAAGGCTGCGTTGAAGCCCCGGCTCTCGCCCGTCTCACGCAGGTGCTGTGACAAGTCCCGCATTGCCAGCGCCATGCCGATCGATGCGTCCGTAAAGGGCTTGCCCGTATTGCCGATGGCCTTGGCGCCGTTTTTCAACACGCGCGAGGCCAGCGGAATATCCTGCGTCACAACGATGTCGCCTATGCCCGCCCGTTCCGCAATCCAGTTGTCGGCAGCGTCCGGCCCCTCTGTAACTATGACGCGCTCGACGCGTTCGCCCTCAGGTAGCTTCATCCACGAATTGGCGACATAAGTAATGCCAAGCCCATGCCGGACCGCAACCTTCAGTGCTTCCTCTTTCACAGGACACGCATCGGCGTCGATGTAGATGTGGAGAGCCATCAGGGCTTCGCACTCGAGCCAGGGCCAGCCGCAATGTTATCGAGAATCGCCATCAACGCGTCCGGCGCCGTGACGTGGGGCGAGTGGCTGGCATCCATTTCGAAATATCGCCAAGCGGGATCGGCCTTCGCCTTTTTCGCAAACGGCCCGAACATGTCGCCCGTCCCTACCCGCGTGCAATAGATGTACGAACGCGGCAGCTTGGTGGCCCCGTTCAAGAGCTGCAGAGGATCCGTCATTGTTCTGACCGGCTGTCCATGACGGCGCGGCGTGATCCACGCAACGTCTTCAGCGCTCGTATCGGGGGGCAGCGGATTGGACGGCACACGCCAGCCTTCGCCTTGCGACTTCGCGCCATCTAACCAGCGCGCGCGCGTTTCCGGCGACGCGAAATCGAGCATGTTCTGCCCATTGGCTGGAATGAACGCGTCGAGATAAACGATCTGCGAAATCCGCTCCGCCGCCCGGTCGGCAATGCCGGTCGCGGTGATACCGCCATAGCTGTGCCCGATCAGGATCACGTCGCGCAGGTCTTCGTGAAACAGTACCGAGACCACGTCGCGAATGTGCATCTCAAGATCGATCTCGGGCGTCGCTAGGTGAAAACGCTCGCCAAGCCCAGTATACGACGGCGTGAACAAATCGTGGCCAGCCGCGCGCATCAACGGGCGCATCTTCTTCCACACAAACCCCGACGACCATGCTCCGTGCGCGACGACGAATGTTGCCATGTTGGATCAAGCGCCTTTCTCTATGTTGACCAAAAAAACTGTCCCGTAGGTGGGGTAGAGGGCGCGTGACTGGCGCTTCCGGCCGGCTCGAGGAACGAGAGTCGGAAGCGCCCAACAATAGAGCGCCCGAAACCCAACGCCCAAGAATTCGAAGCCTTACAGAATCTCAATTGCCTGAACGCGAACGATAACGTGGAGCTGCTTGAACGTCTTCTCGAGCGAAAGCCGGTAGGTGCGCCACCACGCCTTGTCCAGTTCCGCAACCATCACCTCGACAATGATCACGTCGTCTTCGCTGACCGGGCTGGTGCCGACTTTCCACCGCCCCTCGGCTGGCGTGCGCGTGTACGCCGTCACGCCACCGAAGCGGCTCGTTAATTTGCCCGCCACCTTATCGAAATTGGATTTTGGGAACGCGCGGCCTTGGCCATTCCTCAGCGGCAATAAGATCTGCACCAGGTGCATCGGACATCCTCAAGTGCGGGCGGGCTCAAGTGCGGGCGGGCTCAAGTGCGGGTGGGGCGGCTGGCGCGGCGCGTTCGACTTATTCGCTATAGCATGCCACAGGTGCATGGCGTAGGCCCGCGTCGCCGTCAGGCACAACCCTAAGCTCATGGCTTTCGCTGATCGCCTCGCCGCCAAATCCAAGCCCTCCAAAGTCATCATCGTCGCCGCTATGCGCAAACTCTCGACACTCCTCAACGCCATGATGAAAGCTCAAGAAATCTGGCGCACAGTGTGCGTCAAGACAGTTGCTACGTTTTCTTACCCTTGAAGCGCCGTCATCACTGCGACCGGCCTGCCAGCGGCATCGGGGAACAATCGCACTGCAGCGTCAATAATATTCTCGCCCTTCGCAACATGCACGGCGCTCGCAATATAGACCGCGCGCACGCCCGCTGCCAACGCGCCGCCGATGTCCGTCGTCACGCCATCGCCAATAGCGAGGATGCGCGACTTGTCAACTGGCCTGCCCAGCAGCTGAGCGGCGATGAGAAACGCTTCCTCGTAAATCGGTGCGAAGGGCTTGCCGGCATAGACCACGTTGCCGCCGAGTTTTTCATAGGCTTGCGCCAGCGCACCCGCGCAATAAACGATGCGTCCGCCGCGCTCGACCGTCTTATCCGGGTTGACGCAGATCATCGGCAACCGCTTCCTGACAAATGCTTTGAGCTGTGCGTCATAGTCATGCGGAATCTCAGTCTCGTCGTCGAAGAGCCCGGTGCAGACGATGGCGACCACTTCGCTGGCAGAAGAAAGCTCGGCGCCAGTCCCCACAAAAACCGGCATGTCGCGCTCAGGCCCCAGATGAAAAACCGGCTGGCCTTCGAACGCTGCTATCAAAACGCGCGAAACGTCGCCCGAAGTCAGGATTGCATCATAGACATCCTTCGGTACGCCGATGTGGTCGAGCTGTTTCTCGACGCCGCTCCTTGGCCGCGGTGAATTCGAAACGAGGATGACCTTACCGCCCAGAGCGCGGAAATTTTGGCAGGCACTCACAGCACACGCGAAGGGCTTCACGCCGTTGTGCAGCACGCCCCAGATGTCGAGAAACCAGACGTCCGCCTCGCCATAAAGCGGCGCGATTGAATCAAGGAGTGGTATAGAGCTCATGAACGACCGCTATACCCGGCGGCAAGCCGCTTGTCACGCCGCTGCCGACTGACCCGTTACCAAATTATCGAGGCTTATCTGGCGCGGCGCCCCAAACAGCTGACCCTGACCAAACAGCGCGCCGAATCCAAATACGCGCGCCAGCAGCGCCTCGTCATCAACGGATTCGACAACCAAAGTCAGTCCGCACCGCGCGAGATGCCGGCAGATATCGTTGACGGTAATGAACCCGGCGTCGGACGGCAGTCCTTTCAAGAAGACATGTGCCGGCAATTTCACGAACGTGAAGCCGCATTGTGCCAAGTGTTCGAAGTCCATGCCGAGGTGAGTCACGTGATCGAGCGCGAAGCGGAAGCCGAACGAGTGCATGTCGCTCAGCGCCTGCCACGTGCCGCTGCCGAACGCATCGACATCAGCCTGCGAGAACGTCAGCACAAGCTGGCCTGAGATGCTGTTGCGGCTCTCATAAACGCGGGCAAACGTTTCGAGGAAATTGGCATCCGACATGGATGCCCCCGTTGCAGCAGTCATGACGGAGCCGTTCTTGCCGCGAGACTCCAGTAGTTCGGCAACGGCCGCCGTGCGCGCGAGCCGTTCGGCATCGAACAGTGCAAGGAGGTGGTTACCCGCCAATGTCAATACCTCGCCGGGACTGTCAATCACCGATCCGTTGCTGCCCAAGAGCCGGACAACAACTTCGAAGTGCGTAACTGCATAGTCCCCCAGCCCAACAATCGGACTGAGCAAAACGTCCATGTTCTTTGTTTCGACCGCCTTAGCTATCTCAGCGACGCGGCCATCAACGGCGACAGTTGCCCGGGCTGCAACTGATTGTGCTTGGGTTGGTTCAACCTCAGGCGAGCGCTGCGGCGCCGGTTCGCTCCAACGCGCCGTTTCGCTCCGCATCGATGGACTCGGTGCTCTATCGGAGTACTGCGGCGAGGCGGATGCACCGGGAGGCGCCGATATCGGCGGAGCCGAAACCGCAATTGTCTGCGCGGTCGCAGGTATGAGGAAATCTGCGGGCGGCAATAGCGTTGGCCCATGTCCAGCTAAGTGGGCGCCGCCTGGCAAAACTGTCGAAGCGGCCGGAGCCCGCATCGTGCCTGCGGCGGACTTCAATGCCGAAATCCCCTCTTCAATGGCCATTGCAGCCGTTCCATAGTTGGCGGCAGCCGGCATAGCGTACCCAGCACCTTGCCCAGCAGCTTGAAACGCTTCTGCGGCTGGTGGCGCCGCCCGGCCGGGCTCCCTCACGGGCTTTGGCTCGGCGAAGGGCCGTAGCCTTATGGCCTCAGCGGCATTGACCTCCTCCGCCATCGCTTTGATTTTGCGTTGAACCATTTCGAGATCGGCTTCGATACTACGGGGCGGTTGTGCGCCATTGGGGGCTGGTGGAGAGGCCGCTGGAATTCGGAGCGCATTTTCTTCTGCCGCGCCGGAATCGGGCGCGAACGGGCGGGACGCGACCGCTTCCTTCGGCCGAAACGACCAGGCATCTCGCAGAGGATCGGCCGAAGTGATGGACGTGCCAGACCACGATGGCGCTTCGAATAAGTCCGAAATACTTGGGCGCGCCCCAGCGGGGTGCAAGGCAGAGGGGTGCAAAGCAGCGGGCATTGCCGCCGATATGCCCGGCGCTGGCGCCAAGCTCTGTGTAACGGGCCTCTGTGTAACCGGGCTCGGGGTAATCGGGTTTTGGGCAATCGAGTCCGTCTTGGCTGCCTGCGCAAATTTGCCAAACCTTTCAAGATCGGGCCTTTCAAGATCGGGCCTTTTACGATCAAGGCGTCCAAGATCGGGCGCTTCCCAGCGGGCGTCGGGCGAGATGCGCTCGGGCGCACCAATTGCAGACGGTGGTGCAACAGTGAAAGGCCCGAGAGATGGATCAATGGCCGTTGTTAAAATGGGGGCTCGATTTGTGTCGTGTGGCGACAGAGACATGCCAGCCGCGCTTTGGGCTTTCGCCGCTCCGGTCGGCACTCTGGATCCCACTCTGGGCTCGACCGGCGGTGTCTCGGCCGCTGTTACGCTGCCTACCTTCGTGGCCGCCGGACTTTTCATACTCAAATGACCGACTTCCTGTTCGAGCCGTGATATATCCTTGCGCAACCGGCCGATTTGAGCTGCCCGCTTCTTCAGCGTATGCAACGCAATGAAACTCGCCCAAAGGGCCGCCCCCGCGACGACAGCGGCCGGAACGGTAAATCCAAGATGCATGTGAGCCATGGCGCCAGCAGCAGTCGCAACCAGCGTCATCATAAAAATAACGATGCGCTCGCGCGTTTGATGGAGATCTGCATTCAGCACGACGGGCCCTGCCACCGATCCACGAGATTCGCTGCTCGACCCGGCCATGGGCGGATGGCCGCTTGGTTGAGAGCTCATTGCGTTCGCCGGTGCGAAACTAGTCATGTGTGAGGTGCGCTCGCGCTTAAAATTGATTCGATATCCGTTAAGTTTCGGTCCCTCCCACGTCCGGCGCAATGCGAAGAGCTAGGCTTGTCACCACAATTCACTGGTTGAAACGGCTCCGAGGAGTTCTTAGAGCCTGGGGGAATGCCGCGAAGTCACACTCAACCTCGGGTCCTAACGTGCGAAAGCCTGGTCAACCGGCAGTGCGCAGAGGGTGGCAAGCGTGACATGGAGCTGGGAGTTCTCACATGCCGGCTGCCGCCGAAATGAAATAAAAAAACAACCCTGAGTGGTGCTCAGTCTGTCGGACGGGCGGCTGTCCAATGGTTAGTTCTCGGCGCTAAAACGATCAGATAGTCGATTTTCTCCAAGAAACGGCAAATTCATGCGGGCCATCGAGCTTTCACCTGCCTCGCCGCATTGCCGCCGCGGCCTAGCCCGACGCCCACCCGAATCTGAAGGCTGTTTATGTCTCGTTAGGCGAATCGGCGTGCTATCGTCTCACCGGGTGCTTCCCTGAAGTTCCGGTGA
>JANOKW010000202.1:0-3578 GCA_031419475.1 Hyphomicrobium sp.
TTCCTGGCTGAATCAGCTTGAAGACGTTATCGTTGGGCACGGCATATCGCTCCTTTGGTGGAGAAGTGGAGGCGTCAAGCACCCCCACGATATGCCGCCTTCCCGATTCCCGCCGTCACCAACTTCCGGACTTAGCTCCATTAATGATGTCAATAAGTTGTACGTCACACCTATGTCTTAGGCTCAAACTAGGCTCTGCCGCAACACTCCACCAGGAGCGAAAAGGCACTTGCCTACACGTCGTACTCCACGTCGTACTCCATGACGCCCAAAAAATGAAGATCGAAGTCCCCTCCCCCTCACCACCAATCGCCCGCTCCGCCAACAAGTACGCGTTAGACTTCTTCAGAGTCCACCAAGAAGCAGGCGTGGGACGCTTCGGCTGACGCGACACGAGGCGCTTCTCGACTTCGTCTGAAACCTGACCCCACAGCACACTTTTTTTGCGCGCCTCCGGCACGACGCCAAGCGGACGATCCTGCGCATAGAACAGCCGGAACTGCTGCAACAGCACCGGCGTCATCTGCTCTTTTGTTTTTGCCGCCTGCGCGGCGAGCCATTCCAGATCCGAGATGAAAAACTGCTTGTGCCCCGGAGCGCAGCGACCACTCGTACGAGCCGGTTGCGACATGAGCCAGACGATCTCGCCCAGCATTGCACCAACAATGGCTGCCTCAAACACAGTGATCCATGCCGCGTCGGCCACCATCGCCACCACCAACCCCAACACCCCCACTAAGCCCAACATCGTCCTTAACATCACCATGCCTCGTATCCACCGTTTCGGCCACGCAGTATGCGGCCGCCAGAGTGCCCGGGGAAAAAAGAATTTTCGCCAAAATTTTTCAACGCCGATTTGAAGGGTTTTGCGCAAGCGCGCGCAACGCGCTGGAATGGCCCTTAACGTTAAGTTCAAATGGGGTCAGACCCCTCACATGAAAAATTGCGTTCAAACCCGGCTTTTTCTTGTGAGGGGTCTGACCCCAAGTTGCACAGGAACGGTGTCTGACCCGCCATTCTTGCCCGCCTTTGGCGCGACGGGTTTGACACCGGATTCCCCTACTTCGCCAATTCCTTTAGGCCGCGCTTGATGAGGCCAGCGGTGCCAGCCGTCTCGCCAAGTTCCTTCATCGCCACGGCGACGGCGGCGGACGCCTGCCCCGGGTTGTAGCCCAAATTGGTCAGCGCCGAGATGGCTTCGGCGGCCGCTTGGTTCGCGATAGCCGCAGCGGACTGAGTCGCACTTCCCCCCGCGCCCGCCGGCACATTGAGCCCCGCAATCGACAAGGCTGGCGCCTTGTCCTTCAATTCCATGACGATGCGCTGCGCCAGTTTCTTTCCAACGCCCGGCGCTTCTTCCACCGCCGCCCAATGCCCTAGCGCGATGGCGTTCGCCAAATCCTGCGGTGTCAGGACGCTCAAAACCGCGAGCGCCACTTTCGCGCCGACGCCCTGAATCGATTGCAGCGTGCGAAACCAGCTGCGCTCGTGCTCGCTCTGGAATCCGAAAAGCTTGATCGCGTCCTCGCGTACGTGCGTGTCGATCGTGAGAGAAACTTCGTCGCCCGCCTTCAAATTGCGCAGCGTCTTGGCAGAGGCCTGCACCTCGTAGCCAACACCATTCACGTCGATGAGGAGATAGCTTTCGCCGACCGCGTCCACCTTGCCGCGCAATTTCCCGATCATGTCCGCGCTTCCTTCAACACACGCAAGGCCAACTCTGTTGCGCCCCGCTGGTTCGCATGACAGATCGCAATCGCCAAGGCATCCGCCTCGTCCGCGCTTTCGAACTTCGCCTTAGGCAACAGGAAGCCGATCATGGCCTGCACCTGTTGCTTGTCCGCGTGGCCCGCGCCGACAACTGTTTTCTTGATCTGGTTCGGCGTGTACTCTGCAACTTTCAAGCCCCGCATGGCGGGCGCCAGCAATGCCGCACCGCGCGCTTGGCCCAATTTCAAGGTCGAGCGCGGGTTGTCGTTGACGAAGGTTTCCTCAACCGCCGCTTCCGCAGGATCGAAACTCGCGATCACACCCACCACACCTTCGAACAGCGCGCGCAATCGATACGCGAGATCATCGTCCGCCGCCGACGTGATGACACCCGACGCCACATAAATCAGCCGCACGCCGTCGCTGTCCAAAACGCCCCATCCGGTGCGTCTCAAACCCGGGTCGATGCCAAGTATGCGAATCGTTCTCCCTCTCATGCCCCAGGCATAGCACGCGAGGGCGTATTCGCGAGCCGGTCTGCGGGTGCCGGGGCCGGCGCCCCCCAGAGCGGCGGCATTGCGCGCGGCAGCGGCGCCGGGCCGGCCTTGGCCATTGGAACCTTGCTCTTCACAATCAACTCATGAAGCGCCAGTGCAAGTTCGGGCTCATTCCAATACCCCATGTGCCCGCCCATCGGCATAACCACGTTGTCGATGTCGCCGCCTTCCGGCACCGCGACCACCCCTCCAATCGGATCATCGACGCGGTAGAGGTTGATCCAATGCTCGACGCGCTCGGCAACATCGAGCCACGCAGGGCCGTCCGGCACGTATTCGTAGAAATATTTCTGGTAGATATGGCCGAGCGGCGATCCAAACGACATGAATTGCGGCCTGGCGCCGCCAAGCGCGCCGTGTCCTGCCAAGTGGTCTCGCATATAGTCGAAGGCGACAACCGAGCCTTGGCTGTGCGCGACGAAAATCACAACGTCAAACTTCTCCTTCATCACGCGTTGTTCGAGCAACGTCAGCAGCCGGCGCTGAATGAGCGCACGGCGCGGCCGCGTATGGCGCGCGCGGAACTGCCACGGAAAAAAGTAAGTCGCCGACTCGATGCGCGGCACATAGTGGTGATCGATGAGATCGCGGGCGATATGCACGATGTTGCTGATACGGTGCCCGGCGAGAAAGGGCATGCCAAGCGCTATCAAAGTAGCAACCGGCAGCAACTCTTTTCTAACGCTGTCGAACAGCGCGTATTTCTCCAGCTTGGGCTGAAAGTAGATCAAGCTGATGAGAATAAGAAACAATGTGATGAGCGTGCCCGTGATAGCCGGGTTGAAGAGCACGCGCGACATGCGTTTGGCGGTCGCGGGCAAATCATTGCTGCCTCTGCGGGCTATCCGGCGGCGCTTGCGCACGAGAATCAGCGTCAGAATTATGCAAATGGCGACCGTCACCACTGTCATCAGATAGACGAATTTGAACCTGTCGATCCAATCGAAGGGAATGCTGGGGAACTGGAACAACTTGAACGCCACGCTATCGTCGGGCACGCCGTGCTCTACAAAAATGCCCATGATGTCGGTTCGGACGGGCGATAATTGGCGGTTGAGTTCGGCGCGGTTGAGCATTGTGTAGAGAGCCGTCACCACGATCGTCGTCCACATCATGAAT
Organism: Hyphomicrobium sp.; assembly: GCA_031419475.1. Classification (GTDB taxonomy): domain Bacteria; phylum Pseudomonadota; class Alphaproteobacteria; order Rhizobiales; family Hyphomicrobiaceae; genus Hyphomicrobium_B. The sequence continues at coordinate 3,387 of JANOKW010000202.1, forward strand.
TGCAGGATGACGATGCCGATGCTGGTCGCGATCGGCCCGCGGGCGGCGTCTATGCCGTTGCGCCCCGATCTCAGCGCCCTGACAGCCAGCACCACAACAGCGATGAACAGAACAAGGCCATAGAAGCGCCAGCCCCAGATGATCGTGCGATAGAGACCGTCGATATAACATCCGCCGAGGTCGTCTGCTTTC
>JANOKW010000203.1:0-3197 GCA_031419475.1 Hyphomicrobium sp.
AGCTGCAAGCGTTAGCACGATTGCCATGCTGACATTCGGCGCAATCTCATCAACCAGCACCTTTGCCGAGGTGCTCAAGCGATCGAATGCGGCCACAATAGCATTACGAAATCATACCGTCGCTGACATGATGCATGACGCTATCAGAGCTGACGTCTACCGGGCATTCTTTGCTGCCACCAAGTCCCCTGACAGCAGGAAAATAGTAGTGGCAGATGTTATGGAACACGCTGCCGCCTTCAGATCTCTAGAAGCCGCGAATAAGGCGTTATCGCTGCCTTCCGAAGTGAAGTCTGCAGTTTCTCAAGTTGAGCAACCGCTTGAAAGCTATGCTTTCGTTGCAAAGAAACTCGTAGACACAGTCTTCGAAGATGACCAAAAAGCCGAAGCGTTGTTGGTCGATTTCGAAAAACAATTTTCAGCCCTAAAAGTCGCCATGGATGGCGTCGGCGATAAGATTGAGGATTTTGCAAAGACTGAGGCTGCCGAAGCCGAAGCGTTTGCCTCCCTTGCCAAGCGGCTTAGTCAATTTGGGCTGCTCATTGGACTTCTGATTAGCGCGTTAGCGGTCTACGTAATGCGCTGCGATGTGTTGTCCCCGCTCGCGGCAATGATTGGCGCAATGCACAAGCTGGCAAGCGGGAATGTTGACACCGTACCATCGCAACTAACGGTCTTTCAAACCGGACGCCAAGACGAACTCGGCGAAATGGCTCGATCTGTGGAAGTATTCCGCAAAAATGCCGTGGCGCGCAATCAGCTCACACGAGAATCTCGCTTGCTTTCAGATCTCAACGAGTGGCTGCAGTCTGCCAAATCCGAGATGGAACTCTATCAGATGATCGCGACGTTCGTGTCGCGAATGTTGCCGGCATGCACGGGTAGCCTCTACATTTACGCGAATTCCCGCGACATTCTCGAATGTGTAAAGGTCTGGAACGGCAAGCAAGGCACGGGAACAATGCACCCAGACGATTGCTGGGGTCTAAGGCGAGGCAGGACATATACGCATGGGCAGAACGAAATTGAGTTCGACTGCTCGCACGTTCACTCGGATGCCCGAGCCGATTACTGCTGCATCCCCATCCTCGCCCATGGGGAAACCGTCGGCTTGCTGCACTTGGAATTCGCTCCCGATACGACGCACGGCATCGAATGCGTCCGCACGTCGTTCGATGAAGAACGGCGTCTCGGCCTCGCAGCTGCCGAGCACATCAGCCTCGCCATTGCCAACGTTAAACTCCGTGAGCAACTTCGCGACCAATCGATCAGGGACGTTCTGACGGGCCTGTTCAATCGGCGTTACATGCTTGAAACCTGTCGTCGCGAATTTCAGCGCGCGGCGCGGGTAGGACAATCAGTAAGCGTGCTTTCGATTGATGTAGACCATTTCAAAACCTTCAATGACAATCACGGGCATGACGCGGGCGATTGTGTACTTCGCTGCGTCGGCGAAGCCCTACATAGCACCTTTAGAGACGAGGATGTGCCGTGCCGCTTCGGCGGAGAAGAATTCGTAGTCCTGTTACCCGGTGCGGTACCCGCCGTCGCTGCAAAACGCGCCGAAGATCTTCGCGCAAAGATAGAAGCGCTTGCTGTGCGCTATGCCGAGGGTACTCTCCCGAAAGTAACGATCTCGATCGGCGTGGCATCTTTCCCAGAGTCGGGCGCTGCTCCAATGGAAGTTCTGAAGGTGGCCGACGAAGCACTATATGTCGCCAAGCGGGAAGGCAGAAACTGTGTGCGGTTGTCACCGGGCTGCCGGGGCACGGAACAAATCTTACCACCCGATGGTAACATGATGAATGTGGCGCAAGAGTATGGAACTACAAGCTGTTGCGGAGATCATCGCGAACGGGATGGTCACTTTTTAGAAGCCGCTGAATGAGACGGTAGCCAAATTCCTGCGACGCCTGTGGTGTGCGAAGTAGCGACCGGAGCTCGCGTATACTCAAAATATGTGCACAAGGCGCTTAAAAGGTTCCACACGCCGTTCGAGGTTGGCCACCGTCAGATCACGCCCCGAGTGAGCCCGCAGAAATCGAGAAATATCGTGAATGTTTCCGAAAGTCTTAAAGAACTAATTTCGGGATCATCGTTCCCGGATGTCGCTGTGTCAGGCGCTGCCTCGGACATAGGATCTCGTCGCCGGGACGGGACGCCGCGCCCGCCCGCGCGACGCGACGATCAGGGCTGTGACGTGCTTGCGCTTCTCATTGTTCTAAAATCTGAAATGGTTCGAATTTGCATACTCGTTGGGATTTGCGCCAACGTTGCGAATGCAATTGCTGACGATACGCCAAGAGTACTACCGCGCGGACTAGTCACGTATTTTCCTCGGGAGGCAGCCGCGCTCATTCTCGCGACGTCGCGTTTCTCGCGATTTTTTTGCACATCGCCTGTATGTGCAGTGCTCGAAGCCTTCGACGCCGCACTTGCACATGCAAAAATGAGACCTTTAAGTTCGCATCAGATGGCTTTGCCGTTCTCGATAATACCGCCGAATCTTGTTCGGGTTTGGCGCAAGCGTGGCGCACTGCCAGCATCACCGGTTTGGCTGCGATCAGAGCACTCGACAAGGCTATTGCTGCCTATGAAATCACCGGATTTGATGAGGAAAGCTCAGCTCTTGCAGAATTGCTGAAAGGTGCCATTGTCGGCAGCTATACGCTGATTGGGGACAGTGGCGCTGTAGCCATGCCGAATTGGGCCGAGCGGCGAGACTCTACTCGCGTTCTACTGAACTGCTCTGCAACGCTCGTCCGCGCTGAACAGCGCTTTCCTATTGTATTGCGTGACATTTCGACGTCAGGACTAGGTCTGGAGGCCGAGACCGATTTTGTGCCCGGAGACATCGTTTGCGTCGAAGTAAGCAATACTCTCACTCTCGAAGGTTCGGTGGTTTGGTCGGCCGGCACCCGGACAGGCATTCACTTTCATCGACCGATGCAAAGTGCCGATCCGCGTCTCAGATTTTGCTCTGGTCCTCACAAGCTAACCAGTCTCATGTGATCGCCGCCGGAAATTTGGTGCAATTGATTGGCACCTGTATGAAGATGGAGCTAAGTCCGGAAGTTGGTGACGGCGGGAATCGGGAAGGCGGCATATCGTGGGGGTGCTTGACGCCTCCACTTCTCCACCAAAGGAGCGATATGCCGTGCCCAACGATAACGTCTTCAAGCTGATTCAGCCAGGAA
>JANOKW010000204.1:0-1902 GCA_031419475.1 Hyphomicrobium sp.
GTCGTGCACGTCGCGCTGGATGGCCTTCAACCGCGCCACGTCATCGGCGTTTTCCGGCAAGAACGGATCGAGCGTGCTTTTCGACAAGCCAGACGTGTAAACGCGCCGCTCAATGCCAAGCTTATCGATCGCTTCGACAAATCCGAAGCTCGCCGAAATGACGCCGATGGAGCCAACGATCGACGAGGGATCGGCGTAAATTTCATCGCCCGCAATCGCCAGGAAGTATCCGCCCGACGCCGCAACATCTTCGCAAAACACGTAGACCTTTTTCTTTTTCTCTTCTGCCAGCTGGCGAATGCGTTTGAAAATCAGGTTGGATTGAACGGGCGATCCACCCGGCGAATTGATGAGCACGGCGACGCTCGGCAACTTCGACAAGTCGAACGCCTTTTCTATAGCGCCCGCAACGCCTGCAATCGAAAGACCGGGGCGCAACGGCGTGACCATGCCGATAGGGCCAGTAAATCTTAAAACGGGTACGACAGGCTTGCGCGAGAAAGGCCACATCAAGAAATACTCCGCGGGTGAAAAAGTTACGCCGAGGGGCGCCACGTTGGCGTTCAAACAGGTAGGTCAAAAGAAATGCTTTTGCCAGTCCTTCATGATCCGGCCTTGATTATTGAGACATCACATGCCAAGCGCGCCGCCCTGACGCAGAATTTTCTGAGCCGCAGCCGTGAACGAATTGCCCTCACTATGCAGCACGAAGGGCGGGCGCAGTGAGAGCGGAGCACGGCTGCCCTTGATGCCTTGTACCAACACACGGATCGCGGGCTCATCAGCGCGCGCATGGATGGGGACAATAACAATCCCGCCGAAGCGCGTTTCGAAAGCGCCAAGAACGCTCGCCAGTGCTTCGGCTTTGTGTATGAGCGTCGCCCTTCCGCCGGAGCGCACCATACGCGCCATAAACCGCAGCCAGTCGTCGAGCGATTGGCTCGGCATAGCATGCGACGCCGACTTCAGCGCGTTTGGCGCGAGCGTTCCAGCGTTGCAATCATGAAACGGCGGGTTGGCGACGGCGTCATCGAAACTCTCAGGCACAAGTCCGCCCGGTGCGCCGACTTCCGCGTGCACCGCTGTCATGCGGCCTGTGAAACCGTTGGCCGCGATGTTTTCGCTGGCCAGTCTGACAAGCTCCGCTTCGCGTTCAAGCAACGTTACATTGAGAGACGGCAGCCGCGCCGCCGCGCACAGGCCGACTGTGCCAACCCCCGCACCGATATCAAGCAAGCTTGCATCACCTTTTTCGGGCGCTCGCACGCTTGCGGCCAGCAGCACCGCATCAACCCCCGCCCTATACCCTTTACGCGGTTGCCGGATGATCAGCCGTTCACCGAGAAAATAGTCCTGGGTGATGCCGGCCCGAGTTTCAGGGCTCGTTTGTATTGCTGTCAATACTCTCGAATCACCCTGTTTCAGAGCTCACAATCCATTCTCCAACGCCCGCTTCGCGCAAAAGCACGGCCGCCTCGTCCCAAGACGCCTCCGGCACCATGAGCCGCCGCGGGAAGGCTCCAATTGAACCCTCAACGATGCTGATATGCTGATCGAAAACAACGGCTTCGATCCCAGCATCGTGCATGAGGCTCTGGACGAAACTTAATAGCACTGGATCTGTGGTCGATATCAGTTCGCGCATTTCTCCAACATAGCCTAAGCAAGGGCCCATTGCATGCACCAACATGCATGCGCCAATCCGACCGGCTAGCATTGGCACGCCTGCCGGACTATATTTTATTCAACATCAATATGTTGGGGGCCGGACTTTGGGTCGCGTTATACCGTTCGACGAGGCGCGCGAAGGCGCGCAGGATCTGAAACCGCTGATGGACCTCGTCAACGAGGACATGCAGGCGATCAATCGCATCATTCTCGATAAGGCCGTGTCCGACGTCG
>JANOKW010000205.1:0-5852 GCA_031419475.1 Hyphomicrobium sp.
GGCGTCGTGAAAACACGCGACGCTCTGATGGACGCGGCCTATGACGATCAGGTCTATGTCGACGATCGCACGATCGACAGTCACATCAAGCGCCTGCGCAAGAAATTCAAACAGGTCGATGACGATTTCGATGTCATCGAAACCTTGTACGGGGTCGGATACCGTTTCAAGGAATGAGCACCGGGCGGCCAGCTGGCAATGGCCGACTTGAAACGAAATGGCGTGCGACATGAATGACCTGTCGGAAACGGCGCGCCTGCACGAGGCGCCTGGAAGACCAATAGAAGGTGCCGCTGGTTCCGCGGTGGCGCCTTCCTGGTCCACGGCCGTCTCAAACATCCGCGGACCACTTTCACGCTGGTGGGCGCGACAGCCCGTTCCGCGTTACCTGTCAGGCAGTCTGCGCCGGCGCATCCTGATGTCCAACTTGCTCGGACTATTGGGATTGCTGGGCGGCATGCTTTATTTAAGCCTTGCGCATGGATGGCTGCTCGATGCCAAAGTCGATGTCGTCAAAACGCTCTCGCGGGTTACAGCCGAAGCCGTTGCATACCGGGCCGTGAACAACAACAGTAGGGCGATGCTGGACGATGGACCCGCGCCCGAGAAGTCGGCGCCCCGCGTGCAGCGCGATGACGCCTTCGCCTCTCTGGAACTTCCACTCAGCCCCGAACGAGCCGCCCCCGTTCTCAAAAAGCTCATTCAACCAACGGACCTGTCGGCGCGAATCTATTCGCCCAAAGGAACGCTGATTGTTGACAGTGAAGTGCTGTTTGGCCGCGCCAACGGCCAGGACGCCGCGCCCATCAACATAACGGGAGAAACGCCGCGGCTGAAGAACTTCTGGACCCGGCTGCATTATTGGCTGATCAACAAGGAGCTGAAAGTCTACCGCGAACTCGGAACGGCCAACGGCTTCCACTATCCGGAAGTGAAGCGGGCCGCACAAGAGGGCATCGAAAGCCCCATCCTCCTGCTCGATTCCGCAGGCCAGCAGATCGTCTCGATGGCGGCCCCGATCAAACGCGGCAATAAGATCCTGGGCGTACTGTTACTATCGACCCGGCCGGGCGAAATCGACGAAATCCTTTGGGATGAGCGCCGCCTGATCCTGCAAATCGCAGCCATAGCCTTGCTCGCCTCGATTATTTCCTCGTTATTCTTGGTGCGTGCCATCGCTGGCCCCATGAGCCGCCTTTCGGAAGTGGCAGAAGATGTCAGCCAGAACATCGCGTCGCGCCAGGACCTGCCCGACTTCTCCGACCGGCGCGACGAGGTGGGTCAGATGGGGCGCGCATTTCGCGCCATGACCAGCGCTCTCTACAGGCGCATCGAAGCAAGCGAGAAGTTCGCCGCCGATGTCGCGCACGAGTTGAAGAACCCGCTTGCCGCAGCCCGCTCGACGGCTGAAGCGTTGACATATGCACGCAATCAAGAGGACCGAGACGAACTCGTCCAGCAGATCCAAGACGAGTTGAAACGCCTCAATCGCCTGATCAACGATGTCTCCAATGCCTCTCGCCTCGACGCAGAACTCGCGCGTCAACATATGCAGCCCACCAACGTGCGCTTGGTCTTGACGAACGTCACTGGTATTTTCCGGGACATCCTCTCTGACGACAGCCGCAACATCAAGTTGACCATCGACCTGGGTGCAAACGAATCCGAGTTGACCGTGCTTGGCAACGACGGGCGGCTGGGACAAGTCTTCACCAACCTGATCGACAATGCATTGTCGTTCTCGCCGGAAGGCAGCACAGTTACGGTGCACGCCCGGCCCGCATCAGGAAGCGTGGAAGTGTTCGTCGATGACGAGGGCCCAGGAATACCAGAAGATCGCTTGCAGACCATCTTCGAACGCTTCTACAGCGACCGCCCGGCAACCGACGCCAAGCGCGGCAAGAACTCCGGCCTTGGCCTTTCAATCTCCCGGGAAATTATTCGCAGTCATCGGGGGATAATCTTCGCTGAAAACCGGCCCCCGCACACAAACGGCAACGCTGCTAACGGCAATTGCGGCGCACGGTTCATCGTCCGTTTGCCGCGGGCCAATTGGGCGGGAGGCCCGCTTGACCGTCACGGATGAGTGCGTGCACGCGACGGCCATAGCCGCCGGTGGCCGCGCGGTGCTAATCCGTGGGGCATCCGGCGCCGGAAAATCAGATTTGGCGCTGCGTTGCCTGTCTTTGGCGCCGACTGCGCTCCTACCGTTAGCGGCCGCACTCGTATCAGACGACCAAGTGCGGCTGAAACTTCAAGACGGAAAGATATTCGCCAGCGCCCCGGTGGAACTTAAAGGCATGCTCGAGGTTAGAGGCCTAGGGATTATGCGCATACCCTCTGTCGAGATGGCCGAAGTCGTACTTGTTGCCGATCTCGTCGGCTCCGGAACCGTCGAACGTCTGCCGGACCCGTGGCCGGTTGCGGACATTCTTGGCCACAAGGTCCCCGTGCTGCGGCTTTGGGCACGCGAAGCGTCCGCCCCTGTCAAGCTTCTAATGGCCCTTTCCTGCCTGGAGTTGCCACCTGCGTCGAATCTGACATGATCCTACCCGCCGTGAGGACTGTAAAAGAACTTGCGAAATTGCCGAACCCTTGCCACCTTCCGGGCCAACTTCCGGCCGCTTGCATTGACCGGCAGTCATTGGCGGCGCGCAACTCTGACGCGGAACTTTATTTTTATCGCAAAAGCCCCATCGAACCGGCAATACGCACGGTTCGGTTCGGATCTGGAATGGCTAACACCGCATGATCGGACTTGTCATTGTTACGCACGGAGGGCTTGCGGTCGAATTCCGCAATGCGCTGGAGCATATCGTTGGCCAGCAGTTGCAGCTTGAGACGATCGCCATCGGACCTGACGACGATATGGAAGCGCGGCGTCTTGACATTTTGGCTGCCGTCAAGCGTGTCGAATCCGGTGACGGTGTCATCATCCTCACCGATATGTTCGGCGGGACGCCTTCTAACCTCGCCATTTCCGTCATGGATGAATCGAAAGCCGAAGTGATTGCTGGAATAAACTTACCTATTCTCGTCAAACTGGCCAGCGTGCGCACCGAAATGCCGCTTGAAAAGGCCGTCGCGACAGCAAGAGACGCAGGGCGGAAGTACATAAAAGTCGCAAGCCAAGAACTCCTCGGGTGACACCAGACAAGAAGCGCGTAACGCAGGGCGAATATATGCCGGAACTCCAGAACAGTATGCGCCCGGAAGCCGTGGTGATCATCCGCAACATCAAGGGGCTGCACGCGCGCGCCTCCGCCAAGTTCGTCAAGTGTGCGGAAAGTTTCGACGCCACGATTACGGTGACACGCGAAGGTCAATCGGTCGGCGGCACGTCAATCATGGGGCTCATGATGCTCGCGGCGGGCCCTGGCTCATCGCTGCACATCAGCGCAGAAGGTCCTCAAGGACCCGACGCGCTCGCGGCCATCGTCGCACTGGTTGAAGCGGGCTTTGGCGAAGAGTGCGTCTGCGACGCCTAACACTTGATCGTCGATGAGATGTGCTGCGGAACGGAACCGGGGGCGCCCTTGTGAGAGCACCCCCGGGTTTATTCAAGTTGTCAGCGTCAACGGATTACTTCGACAAGTGAAGGTCCGTCAGCTTAATGGCGATGTCGCGGAAAACCGTTTTCAGCGCCGCGCCGTTCTCGGCAATATAGGCTTTGTCATTGTCGGACGCGCAGTTTTTCAACGTGTTGATCGCGTTTTGATTGCCGCCAAGATCGAAACCGACAGTGTAAACTTCAATACCGTCCTGTTTCATCTGGTTGCAAATCGCGATCGATTGACCCGAAGAGCTATTGCCGTTGCCACTCGGTCCCGCGTTGCGGTTGCCTACGGCTATGCCCTTATTGTCATAGGTGTAGTTGTACTCGCCATCGGTCATGAGGATCGCGATCTTTTTAACCTGGGGCGTGCCGTAAGCGACAGCTTCGCTGCCGTCTGGCACGATCGACGACCACTCTGGCGAGATCATGTAGTAAGCCCATGCCGTGCCGACGTGGCCGGCCGTGCCGCCGCCCGTTGTAAGTCCGCCGATCATGCTGAGCAACGTGGCTTTGTTGCTAGTCAAGGGCAGAACCGTGCCACTGACAGGGGTTGAACAAAGCGAGCTCGCAGCTCTCGGCGTATTGGCATTGTAGTGTGCCAAAGTGATGCTGCTTTTTTCGACATAGGTCTGCGTCACGAAGTTCGACGTGGGCGACGCGGCTTCATCCGTGTGCTTGTTCGGGCCCTGACGTTCGCCGACGCACGCGGTGCGGTAGTAGGTGAAGGTCGAGCTGCTACCACCGCCACTATTGCGGCCGCCGCCACCGGACGCAAAGGAGCGGTATTTGGGCCAAGCGACGTTGGTGATCGGCGGAACCACTTGCGGGAGCATCGCTGCCGTCGGGCGCACGTCGCCCGAGAACGGCACGACGGCAATCTTGGTCCAGAACTCACCCTGTGTGTCCGGCAGCAGAATGGAAACCAGGTCAGCCGCGGCCGCCTTCATGTCGTCGCGCTTCGTACACGGCGAACACATGGAGCCAGAAACGTCGAGCATGAGCGAGACTTCGCGGTTTGTACCGGTCTCCGACCGTTGCGTGATCGAAGCTTCAGGAGCCTCAGGGCCCGTGAAGAGCGGTAACGACTCAACGTTAGCCAATGCCATAAAGGGCGTGCGAATACGTGCCGAACCGGACGCCGTCACAGTGGTCCTGTCAGCCGATACGATGAAATGAACGGTATCGCCTTCAAGCGACAGACGCGATTTTGTGTTTTCATTGTAGTAGTTCAGCGCGATCTGCTTTGCTTGTTCCGGGGTGACATCGGGGGACAGCAAGGCATGGCCGGCCGCCAGCACGGCCGCATCGATGGCGCTGATTGTTTGATCGCGTGCATTCAGCCAGCGGCCCATATCGACCGCGCCGCCGACCATCGTAAACATCGCGATCGCCATGAGGCCAAAGGTCATCATGACGGTTCCCTCGGTGTCGCACGCGAAACTAGACAGTCGCGCGCGCAAGCGCTCGAAACCACGAATATGAGCTGCCCCCCTCTCAATGGGAGCCGAAGCAGGTTCCGTCCGCTTCTGAGCCGAGTACGACATTTTATGCCTCCTGGAAATACATACCGTAGGATAAACAGTACAACACGCACTATTTAACAATAATGAACGCGCATAGATGCAACTTTCTAGATTTTTACATTTGTTTTATTGAAGAAATACAAATTAAATAAAATTTTATACTTCGTATTTACTTTAAGTTATTAAATATAACGACGCGGCCACGGAAACAAACCCGCTAATACGTGATTTTATTGAGGGAATAGTCTGTAGGCCGAACTGACATCATTACCGTCGGCCAAACGAAAAACCGGGGTCGCCCTGTGTGGGCGCCCCCGGTTCGGGTCCGCAAAAAAATTTTGTCGCAGGTTATCTCAGCAAGTGCAGTTCGGTCAGCTTGATGGCGATATCGCGGAACGCTGCCTTGAGGGCCGAACCGTTCGTGGCGACATAAGCGTGATCAGCACCTGAGGCACAGCTGGCCAGCGTATCGATGGCTAACTGATTGGGCAGTTCAAAACCAACCGTGTACACTTCAATACCGTCCCCTTTCATTTGCTCGCAAAGTGCGACAGCTTGCTGAGACGATGTCTTTGGGTTGACCGAACTTCCAGCGAAGCCATCACTGGTTTCCAAGCCTTTGCTGTCGTATCGCTTGTTGTATTCGCCATCGGTCATGAGAATGGCAATCTTCTTGAGTTTCTCAGTGCCGTAGGGAGCGGCATGATTGGCCGCCGACGGCATCACATTGTTCCATTCTGGAGACAGGAAGTAATAAGCCCAAGCTGTGCCGA
>JANOKW010000206.1:0-11176 GCA_031419475.1 Hyphomicrobium sp.
TGAGACCAACCACACGGCCGAATTCCTCCATCGCTATTTCGCGCCGGAAAATATCATTATCCGCTCGTCCGGCGTTCCGGTTTTGATCGACTTCGGCGCGGCGCGCGGCGACATTGCAGCCCACTCGAAAACGAAAACCGTCTCGGCGCTGGTGAAGCCGGGCTACAGTCCCTACGAACAGTATGCCGAGACAAGCAAGCAGCAAGGTCCCTGGACCGACATCTATGCGTTCGCGGCGACGCTCTATCATGCGGTGACTGGCAAGCGGCCGCTCGATTCGCCGTCGCGCATGTTGAACGACGATATGGTGCCAGCGGCCCAAGCCGCATTGAGTTCCTATCGCAGCACATTTTTGGACGCCATCGATCGCGGACTGGCATTGGGTATCGACGCGCGCCCGCAATCGGTTGCGGCATGGCGCGGCGCATTGCTTGCCCCTGAACCCAAGAAGCCAAGCATCCTGGCACGCATGCGCGAGAGCAACGCCGGAAAAACCGAAAAGGCAGCGCGCGAAAAAGCCGATCCCAAGGCTGTGACGTTGCTTGGCGCAGCCGCCACCGCAGTACCGCCACCGCCCGACACGCCAGCACCCAAGGGCACGCTGCTCGATTTTGTCGATGCCTTGAAACAACCGGCCAAGCAGGTCGCGCAAGCTCCCCCGCCGCCAGCGAAAGCCAAAGCCGCCGGTTCCCATGCTGCCGATCCCAAGCCTTCGCCACGCAAGGCCGCGACGCTCGCTTCCGCGAAAACCCCCAAGGCAACTGCGAAGGTCAATACGCGCGCAATCGCTAGACATATGGCGCCCCAGCCTCAGATTTCAGACGGCCGCCGCGCCCGCCCCGCGCCAGACGTTCCGCGCGAACGCCACTTGACGCGCGGCCTTCGAACCAAAGTGATTATTGCCGCAGGTTTCGCAGGCGCGCTTATTGCTTTTCAGGATCAAATCCCGCGCCTGCTTGTCCAGCCCCATCGCGAGTTCACGACCGGGGCTATCGCGCCAGTCCTGCCGGAACGCAATATCATCAAAACCGCATCCTTCAAGGCTCATGACGGCGCGGTGAGCGGTTTGAGCCTTTCTGGCGATGGGCGGCTCATCGTGACAACGAGCAATGACCGCACACTCAGAATATGGGAGCGCGAAAGCCTCAAAGATGCGGGCGCCATCTATATGGACGACGGCCCCGCGACGTCGCTTTCTGTCCGCAATAACCGGGCTTTAACCACGCACGCCGACGGCAGCACAGTCATATGGGACCTCGACACGCGCCAGCGCCTCTACCGTTTTAAGCGTAACGACGCGAGCGTGTGGGCTGCGACGTTTGCAGGGTCTGAAGACCGCGTCGCATCCGCCGGGCACGATTGGACGGTTGCCCTATGGGAAACAGCCTCCGAGTCGGCCCCCGCACGACTTTTTGAAGGTCACGAAAGCGCCGTGCAGGCGCTTGCGTCCGACGCGTCTGGGCGCTGGCTCGCGTCAGGCGGCGCCGACAAGACGGTCAAGCTGTGGGATCTGGAAACGCGCCAGATCAAGCGCACCTATCGCAACCACTCCGATTTTGTGTCGGCGCTGGCCGTATCACCTGATTCAAACTTAGTCGCAGCTGCCAGTTTAGATGGATCGATCAAGCTATGGTCGACAACCTCGAGCCGCCCTCAGCGCACGTATACAGCCCACAAAGCACGTGTGACATCGATTGCATTTTCCGCAAACGGCGAACTCCTGGTGTCCGCCGCCGAAGACGGCACCGTGCGCATTCGCGGCCTCAAGCGTACCCGCTCGTATTGGGCTTTGACTTTGAACGGGATGGGCCAGGGCGCGCGAACCGTCGCTTTTGCTCCCGACGGCCGCTCGCTCATTACCGGCGGACAAGACGGCGTTGTGACGTTGTGGGTACTGCCCGAGCCTGCGCTGGCTCAGAACTAACGCCGCCTCTCATCCAAATACTTGCACCCATTTGCGCCTATTGACGCCTCGACGTTGGCGCCGGATCGGTCCATCATTGTGTCTTAAGACTGCCACCCAGTTCGACGAGGACCGCTATGGACTTGGACGCCGTCATGCTGGCTCGCATCCAATTTGCGTTCACGGTCACATTTCACATAATTTTTCCGAGTTTTACGATCGGGCTCGCCGCCTTTATCGCGACGCTGCTGGTGCGCTGGCGCATGACGGGGAAGGACCACTTCCACCGCTTGGCCCGCTACTGGACCAAGATTTTCGCCGTATCGTTCGCCATGGGTGTCGTATCGGGCATCGTCCTCTCCTACCAGTTTGGCACCAACTGGAGCCGGTTCTCTGAGGTTGCGGGCAATGTCGTCGGGCCGCTCATCGGCTACGAAGTGCTGACTGCATTTTTCTTGGAAGCCACATTCCTCGGTATCATGCTTTTTGGCTGGACCCGGGTTTCTCCCACACTTCATGTCACGGCGGCCATCATGGTCGCCATTGGCACGTCTTTATCGGCGTTCTGGATTTTGGCCGCCAACAGTTGGATGCAGACGCCGGCCGGCCATGAAGTGAAGGACGGCATCGCCTACCCGCTGGACTGGTTGCAGATCATTTTCAACCCGAGCTTCCCCTACCGTTTCGCGCATATGTTTACCGCCTGCTATCTCACGACATCGCTCGTCGTGCTGTCGGTCGGCGCGCGCTATCTGGTTGGCAACCGTTTCCACGAGGAAGCCAAGACCATGATGCGCATGGGGCTCGGCATGGTCGCAGTACTTGCCCCCCTGCAACTCGTCATCGGCGACATGCACGGCCTCAACACGGCAAAGCATCAGCCGGTCAAAGTTGCCGCGATGGAAGCCCATTGGGATGGCTCAAAACCCGCTGATCTCGTGCTCTTCGCCTGGCCCAATCAGAAAGAAGAACGCAACGATTTCGAGATCTCGATTCCCAATCTCGCGAGCGTCATTATCACCCATGATCCCAATGGTCTCTTCAAGGGCCTCAAGGATTTCGCGCCCGAAGACCGCCCGCCGGTTTTGCCGGTGTTCTTCGCCTTCCGCGCCATGGTTGGCATCGGCATGTTGATGATCGCCATAGGTCTCTATGGCGTCTTCCTATGGGCGCGTGGCCGCCTGTTCGATACCGGCTGGTATCTGCGAGCACTTACATATGCATGGCCGCTCGGCTTTATCGCTATTGTCGCTGGGTGGTGGGTCACGGAAATCGGCCGCCAGCCGTTCCTTGTTTATGGTATTCTCAGAACCGCGGACGCTGTCTCAAACGTGTCCTTCTGGCCAGTCCTAACGAGCCTCATTCTATTCGTGCTGGTGTATTCAAGCGTCTTCTCGATGGGCATTTTTTACATTAATAAGCTGATTGAAAAGGGTCCCTCTGGCGCAGCACTTGAAACGGGCCACGGCATGCCATCGCGCCCGCTTTCGGCGGCCGAACCGGGCGCCCGCGCCGCTATGCAATCGGGAGAGTAGGTCATGGCCGATATCGCCTATTGGCTGCCGCTCGTGTGGGCTGCGATCATTGCCGTCGCTGTGGTGCTTTACGTCATTCTCGACGGCTTCGATTTGGGGCTAGGCATCCTCTTCCCGTTCGCGCCCGAAGAAGAGCGCCGAGACGTGATGATGAATACCGTCGCCCCGTTCTGGGATGGCAACGAAACCTGGCTCGTGCTTGGCGGCGGCGGGTTGTTCGTCGCCTTCCCCAAGGCCTATGGCGTCATCATGTCGGGCCTGTATCTTCCGATCACGATTATGCTTCTGGCCCTCGTATTCCGCGGCGTGGCCTTTGAATTCCGTTGGGTGTCGAAACCCAAACATGAATTGTGGGATCTGGCGTTCAGCTGGGGCTCGATCATCGCAGCGTTCGCGCAAGGCGTAGTCCTTGGTGGGCTCCTGCAGGGTATTACCGTCAAGAACGGCCAATTTGCCGGCGGCGCGCTCGATTGGCTGACGCCGTTTGCCCTGCTCTGCGGGTTTTCGCTTGTTGCGGGTTACGCGCTGCTCGGCGCAACGTGGCTCATCATGAAAACCGATGGGCCTTTGCGCGATTGGGCCCGTGAAAAAGCGGCGAGTGCCCTCGTACTTGCACTTCTTGCCCTCGTCCTCGTTAGCTTGTGGACGCCGTTCGCCGTGCCCCGCATTGCAGACAGATGGTTCACTTGGCCAAACATTCTGTTCTTGGCGCCGGTGCCGCTGCTCAGTGCTTATGCCGCCTACTCGTGCTTTCATGGAATTTCCGCGCGCCGCGATGTGCAGCCTTTCGCGGCGGCCATTGCACTCTTCCTGCTTGGTTTTATCGGTCTCGTGATTTCGAACGTGCCGTATCTCGTGCCGAATACCATTACTGTATGGCAGGCCGCTGCTGCGCCGAGTTCTCAGATGTTCATGCTGGTCGGCACACTACTGATGTTGCCCATCATTCTCGGTTACACGGCCTTCGTGTATTGGACTTTCCGCGGTAAGGTCCGCGTCGGCGAAGGCTATCATTGATCCGAGCACAAGAAGAGATTTGGTTGGGGACGTGCTGCCCTCACCCTGGCGCGGCCATCATTTCTCCTGAAAATCGTCACATGCGAAGCGGGCATCACAAAAACTAAGCGGTCGATAAACGGGGCTCGGGAAAAGCATATGTTCGGATGGCGCAAAAAGAGCGAAGGCTTCGAGTGGCAGGAGTACGTCCGCACAACCATCCTCGTCAGGCGCGCCGATCGCCAAAAACGTCTCGATGACGCCCGGCTCGCCGCACTTGCTGCAGTCAAAGACACCGCCGACCGCGGCATCGAAGCTGGCAAGGAGCAGGTTCAAGCCGCCCGGCAAGGTGCGGCAGACATTGCGCGCAATGCAGGTCGTGTTGCAGTCAATGCCGCCATAGGTGGCGCTTATGCAGCCGCAGGCCTCGCTAAGTTTCTCGGTGCCGCAGCCCGCGATGCCGCAAAAAAAGTACCGGTTGTCAAAATCAGTGTGCCACCGCGCTTGAAATCAAGCGGCGCCATTGCCGCCATGTACTTGGCGGACGTGCCCCGCCGCTGGCGCATCGCCAAGAAATACCTGCCTGCAACCGCTGCTGCGGCGGGCGCCGTGTGGGTGTTTGGCAATGTGCTGACGCCAGAACCCGGTTCCGTACAAACCGCCAACATCACAACCGGAAGCATCAAAAGGATAGCCTCCACTGAGGCTAGCCCCGACACCAACAGCGAACTGCGCGGACGCGCCAGTGCGGTGTCGGGCAGCGTCCTGCGCGTTAAGTCGACCGAGGTCCGGCTGGTGGGCATCGAAGCGCCCGACTCCGCCCAGCCGTGCTTCAAGGCCAACGGCAAACGCTGGTCTTGTGCTGAGACAGCCACGCAGGCTCTGGGACGCTTGGTACGCGGCCGCAAGATCGCCTGCGAGCTCTCGAACCCTGACAAGGGTACAGTTCCGCTAGCTCATTGCCGGGTTGGTGAAATCGACATCGCGGCGGAACTCGTCAAAGAGGGCCATGTCTTCGCCAGTGAAGGCTATTTCCGCACTTACGGGTCCGAAGAAGACGCCGCACGCACGGCAAAACTCGGGATTTGGCAAGGCCAGAACGATCGTCCCAGCGTTTGGCGGGCCCGCGTGTGGGCCGAAGCCAAGCGAACCGCACCTGACGGCTGCCCGATCAAAGGGTTTGTCCGGTCCCAAAGCCGCATTTATGCGATGCCGTGGTCAGAAGACTACGACCAGCGCAACATCAAAACGGTGAAGGGTGAGCGCTGGTTCTGCAGCGAGGATGAGGCGCGTGCTGCAGGTTTCCGGGCTTTATCGCGGTCCTGAGCCAATGTCTCTTGGATTTAATAAGAAAAATGCCCGCGGTCGGGGGAGACCGCGGGCCAACAGAACTGGCGCCACTTGGGGTAAGCGGGACGGCGCACAATTCTGCCATCAACTAGACAGTACGGGCTGAGCATTGGCAAGAATTCGCCGGTGGGAAAGTCATTTTTCGAATCAAGTGTTGCCCGGAAAAATCATCTGGTCCCGAAAGTCAACCTTAATACGTTATTTCCGGGAGCTCTGTTAACCTATTGCCACTGCACCACAAAGGGAGAAACCGTCAATCTCGAGGTGGCTACCGGTCCGCGCAGGTAATGGATATCTGAGACGATGCCCGACAGCGAAACTTGATCATTCCCCCCTAAATCCAGCTTGCCGTTGTCGAGTTGCAGCTCCCCGTTAAACCAGATGCGTAATAGGCCGTTCGCCTTGGCTTTTTCGTTGAGACGAACTTCCTGCTCGACGTTCACCCACGTCCCAAGTGGCCACAGCGCGCGCGAATTGGCTCCAATCCAGCGTCCTGACGTGGCTGGCGCCGCGTTTAAAGCAACGTTGACCGATCCATCCTTTTGCCAGCCCAGCCGGGCTACAAATCCCCGGGCGGGTTGCGGAACATCAAGCGCCGCCAAGTCCGGTGCTGCGAAAAGGCCAGGTAAATACCCGTCGCCCTCGAACTTGAAATCCTTGGACAGGAATATTTTATATGAAAGGCATGCGGAGGTGGCGCCTCCCAGCTTCTCAGGTTTCCAGACGAAACCCACGCCGTTCGTGCGGGTTCCTTCCTCGTCATCTGTAGCTGCGAGTACGACCTGCAGAAAGTGAGACTGGTCGTCCTTTGCGGTTACGACCCGCGCGTTGCGCAGCAACCCCCACTCGCGCGATGGCAGACTGGCCTGCAACTCAATTGGGCTCATCACGCCACCCGAAGAGTTTTGCATCGAAAATTGCTGTCCCGCCGGATAGCGTTGCGAGCATCGCGGAATTTTTTCGCTGGTGAAGAACGAGTTCGCCATGTAGCCGGCAACGGTCACGAGAATTGCGACGCCGGCACCGTTGAAGAGAACGGATTGAACACTGGGAAATTTCATATTCTTGGACCCTTAGCCATGAAAGGCTTTTTGCACATTTCGCATTAATGGATCGATAAGCTGGTCGAGTAGCGTGCGCTGGCCTGTCATCAGCAGAATTTCTGCGCGCATCCCCGGCTGCAGCGCCATGCGCTTGGTGATCTCGTCACGGGATTCGTCGAGTTCGAGCCGGGCTACGAAGTAAGAGTTTCCGTTTCGCTTATCCTCAAGAACGTCGGCTGATATCCACGACAGTTTAGCAACAAGGGGACGCTGTTCGCGCCAGCTCAACGCCGTCAGCCAAACCTTGGCTGTCATACCAGCTTTGACATTTTCAAGCTGATGGGGCTGCAGGCGGCCCTCTACAACCAGTTTATCTGCCTCGGGAACAATCTCCACAACCGTGGCCCCCGGCTGCAAGACAGCGCCTGCGGCGTGTGCCTGCAACGAAAGCACCCTTCCGGCCACCGGCGCGCGGATATCCGTTTTGGTGCGCTCCGTCTCCGCAGCCGCAATTCTGGCTTTGAAATTTGCAACATCCTTTTCGATTTCGGCAACAAGCCGCTCCAATGACAGAACCTTGGATTTGGAGGCCAGGCGGCGCATCTGCAGATCAGTAATCGTTGCTGCTTCCTGCCTCGCTAGCAGAAGCTGCTTCAGCGACGCGTCCGACTGGGCCTTGAGCGAGGTGATTTGCTCGTCGAGCGTCGCCGTTTCCAAGCTGACGAGAAGTTGGCCCTCTTTGATCTCTTGACCTTCGATGACATGGATCTTTTCAACAACGCCGCCGCGGGGATGAGCAACCGGCTTGACCTTGGATTCAACGATGATCGTACCCGGCAGGCTGACGCCCTTATCGATCGGAGCAAGTGCGGCAGCGCCGAGACCAAAACCGAAAAACATGAGAATCACAGTCAGCCCGAGCCCGACGGGAGTTCTGACATCAAGACGGGGATATGTCCTTCGGACGGTTAGATGTTCACGGCGCATTATTTTTCTTTCAACTGCCTGCATAATTGCCCACATGTGCTTCGGCTGGCGCCTCAACAGGACCTCCAACCGGCTTTAGCGGAATTGCGCCGCGAACAAAGTCCGCCGCATCACTCATCGACTGAACGTTACCGCCAGCCAGAACAACGATTTTGTCGACCAGGCTCAGAAGCTTAGGATCCTGTGTGGCAATAACCAGCCCAATACCCTCAGATTTGAGATGTTCAAGGACACGCATCAGGCGCTTCATGCTGGCACCATCGAGACCGATTTCCGGTTCGTCGAGAACAACGATTCTCGGGTTTCCGGAAACTGCACGGGCAAAGGCCACCGCGCGCCGCTCCCGCAACGACAACAACGAACCTGCGTGACCGACAGGTGTGTCGTAGCCCGCCTGCAATGCCTGCAACGTCTCATGCACGCCAGCCCGCATTGCCGCGCGCGCGACCGACATCAAACTCAATTCTCCGAAACGGGCGATGTTCTCGTGTACAGTGCCATCGAGCAACAAGGGTTCGTCGGCGAAATATCCAACAGGCGCTTCGCAGTCTCCGCGCTGCCACTTGGTGATGGGCAGACTGTCGAGAGCCACACTTCCTGTTGTTGGGCTCATGGCACCGGCCAGGAGGGCGGCCAGCGTTGACTTGCCCGAGCCGTTTGGTCCGACGATACCGAGTGACTGACCGGACGGAAGATGAAGCGCTGGCACGCGCAACGCCGGAGTTTTCCGGGTTGGATAGTAATACGTGACGTCTTGAAGTGAGATGTCACCTTTCACCGTGAGACCGCCGTCGGATAGGGTCGGCACGTCGGCATCTTCAGGAAGTGATTTTAGCCGGCCATAGGCTGCGATCACGTTTTTGATCGACTTGACAGCACCAACCAACCCTTCGAGCGGCGCCAAGGCACGGCCAAGCAAAATCGCTGAAGCAACGAGCGCACCAGGCGCCATAGCGCTATCGACCACGAGCCACGCGCCGAAGCCATAGAGCGCGATTTGCGAGCCGATCCGCACGCTGCGTGCGAAAGACTTGATGATGCTGCTGCGTTTTCCTTGCGAATAGGCAGCCCCAATGTGCGACGTGTTGTAGTGCTCCCATTGGGCCGATACGCCATTGACCAATCCGAAGGCACCGGCAAGCTGACCGTTACTGGCGACCGTGCGCCACCATTTTTCCGACCGTTCGTGAGCGCGAGCGCTTTCCTGCTGCAACCGGCTCGTGAGGAGCGTCTGCATCACGGCTGCCACGGCTAGAAGTCCAGCAGCGGCGAGCGCGACAGAGCCGATTACAGGATTTAGCGCAAATAGAGCTAGCAGAAACAGGGGCACAAACGGTGCGTCGAGCACCACGCCAGCAGAGGGGCTGGCGAGAAAAACGTGGAACTGCTCAAGTGCGCGCGCGTCGTCGCGAATTTCTTGGGCCTGCGCCCCAAGCTTCAAGCGATTTTGCAGGATATGACGGCCGAGCTCATGGTCCAGCCAAACGCTGGCGCGCAGGAGGATGAGATCGCGTGCAATTTCAAGAAGAGCGAGCGCCACAATTGCGGCCGCCGCAATCAGCGTAATGATAACGAGCGTCTCGATACTGCCGAGTGGCACGACCGTGTCGAAAATCTGCAGCGTGTAAAGCGGCGTCGACAACATCAAAACGTTGATAAAGGCACTGAATAGAAATGCCACGAACGCCGCACGGCGCACGTCCTTCAGCATTCGCCTTGACGTTCGCATCCCGACTGCCTTTCAGACCCCGGAAGATCCATGCAGCCCCATCTGCCTGCAGCGCAAAACAACGCAAAACGCTTCAATCCTGCGATGCGCTTGGTAAGTCAGACGGGCTTCAACCAGACGCAACGTCCGGATAAGCGGTGACGATAGCGAACTGGTCTAAAGATATCGTTTACAAAAGGTGAAGCGGCGGCCCTGCGGCCACCGCTTTGTGAGACTTCTGTCCCTTACAATTGTTGTGTCGAGCCGACACCCGCCCAGCAATCAAACAGCGAGGATGTAATCGTCGGCGAGCTGAGAAGGAGTTGCTCCCCACTGGCCAGCAAAGGCGACAACGTTGACGAACGTGCCCGCAACGTCGATCGACAGAGTTGTGTTTACGCCATCGAACGTCAACTGGATGGCCTGGTCGAGATCTGCGTTCGGGTTAGACTTGAAGAAGTCGCTGATGTCGATCTGGTCGTTTGAGCCGAAGTCGGTGATGAAGTCGACGCCTTGTTGTACGCCGCCAACGACGGCATCTTTCTTAAAGTAGATGAACTTGTCTTGACCCGATCCGCCTGTCAGAATATCTGCGCCGCCTTTGCTACGGAAAACGTCGTTGCCGGCGCCGCCCGAGACCACGTTGTCGCTTGAGTCACCCAAGAAATTATCGGCGAAATTCGTTCCGACCAGTTTCTCGATGCCGTCGGCCAGAGCCGTTACGGCACCCATCGTGATCGCATGCGTGCTGAAGTTCGCGCTGATGCCCTGTGCCGCCGTTGAGTAATCGAGCGTATCAAAGCCCGATCCGCCCGTAATTGTGTCGCTGCCGAGGCTCCACTGAATATGGTCGTCTCCAGCATCGCCGTTGATGACATCGTCACCCGCGCCGCCATTCAAAACGTCATTATCAGAGCCGCCCGAAAGATTGTCGTTGCCATCGCCGCCATTCAGCTGGTCATTACCCTCCGAACCTTGCAGCGTATCGTCACCCGCGCCGCCATCAAGCATGTCGGCATCGAAACCGCCGAATAGAGCGTCATTGCCGTCATCGCCGTTCAAACGGTCGCTTCCAGCACCGCCGCGAATTTCGTCGTCGCCGGCGTCACCTGAAATAATATCATTCCCTTCGAGGCCCAGAATAACATCTTGCAGTGTGGTGCCAACAAGGGCATCAACGCCCGCCGATCCAGCAATTAACGCCATATTTCCCCGAGCCTCTTTTGTTTTACGCTTCGTATCTCTGCATAATCTGCTTCCAATATCCGTGCGATTTGGTTTCAGTCATACAATTTGAATTATGATATTATCAATCGTCGGCGAAGATACGGTAACAATGTGCATGTCAATTTTATTCAAAATAACGGTCCACAATGCCGACTGTCATGTTTTCCGGTAGCGTCCGCCTGAATCGGTCGTAATTCACTCTGTTTTCTAATTTCTAATTCACCGCAATTACGTTTTTAAATTCTGATTATAAATCGCGGCAGCACAATTTTCGTCATTTACAAAAAAGAACCTGATTACGCACCATAGTCAGCCCACTTGAGGTCATAGTAGGTGACCGGGGGTGTTCTGACGGCGGCGAGTGTCAGCACGGATATCATGGCGGCAAGATCGTAGCGATGGTTGAAGCGCCATTCGAACTCGGCGA
>JANOKW010000207.1:0-11106 GCA_031419475.1 Hyphomicrobium sp.
CACTGTCATGGCGGCCGACGAATCAAGCTGCCTCGGCTGTTGCTATATTTTTCCGAGTAGCAATGCCGCTTACGACGCAGCCGTTTTCTATTGGGTGCGATCGGGCCCGAACACAGAGGCGCGCGATGTCGAACTCGGGAACGCCCTTCGACGCTGGCTCAGAGAAGTTTGGCCGTTCAAGAGGCCGGCTTTTCCCGGACGGGATGTGACGTGGGCCGATTGGCGCCCGGAGCTAAAATTGGGCTGATCCTGGCTGGCGCCAGAACAGTTGGCGTCAGTTACTATGACGGCGTCCGGATCAGGATTCAGAAGGCCGATGTGCTAAATTCTTCCGGTCAAAATGCCATATTCCTCACAGCCTAGGACGCAACAAGATGGCAGCCACAAAGCAAGAAAAGGAGATCCGCGTTCCACATTTGGATTGGAACCTTCTCAAGTATTTTTTGGTGATTGTCGAGGCAGGTGGCGTTACGCGGGCAGCAGAGCGTTTGGGGCGCAAACAGCCCGCTGTGAGTTTGGCACTGAAGCGATTAGAACAACGCCTCAACACACGGCTTTGCCAGCGCGGACCCAAAGGATTTCTATTGACTGAAGAGGGTCAGCGGCTGGCGGAGAGTTGTGGTTTGCTCAGCGACTTCATCCGGCATTTGCCCGAGACGATGTCGGACACGTCGCTGGCCATACGCGGTACAATTCGCATCCGGCTGATCAGCAATCTCGTCGACCGGCACCTCGACGATGCCATCGCCACGTTTCACCGCAAATATCCGAACATTGAAATTCAGGTCGATGTCGAAACCTGGTCAAATGTCTTGAACGCGTTGCTCCGGCAGGAAATCGACATTGGCGTGGCGCCGTCGCTGCGCAAGCGCGCTGAGTTGATATATCTGCCGCTGTTCAAGGAATTGCATCGCCCGTATTGCGGACGAAGTCATGCCCTCTACGGCCGGCGAGTTACGAATCCGGCCTCACTGACCGATGAGCCATTCATCCTCACAGGTTCGGACGAACCCGATCAACTCTCCGACTTCCGTTTGACCCATGGCCTGGGACGCCGCGTTGCCGGGATTTCTGCACACCTTGAGGAGGCCAAGCGGCTGACCATCTTGGGCGTCGGCATATGTTTTCTTCCCGAAGGTTATGCTGCCCCTGAAGTTGCGTCAGGCCGGCTTTGGCCGCTGCTCGGACAGCGCAGCATTCCCAGTATGCCGATCTACATCATCACCAATCCAAAGGGCCCGGCCCACATGTCCCGGCAGCTCTTCATTGACGAGTTCATGACGATGATGGAGCAGGAGAGCGCGCTTGGTCCGCCGAAATCCAAAAAAAAGGACGGCAGGGCACGCGTTGCCGCGAAAGGGCGCCGCAAGCCTTAGTGCCGGCCTTAGTGCCGGCCTTAATGCCAGCGCAGCGGCGCCGGCCTCGCAAACATTGATGCCATTAATGTTTTGCATTGACGGAATGGGTCTTTTACCTCCGAAGGCGCTCCGCTTACTCTCTCCTTAACGAGTGGAAGGGGTTCGTGCTTTGCAATACCGCCATCCAACTGAGGGATTGACGACAATAAACGTCGCCGTTTGCGCGGCCCCGGACGACGCTCCGGTCTTTGTTGCTCCAAAAAGACGGTTTCTCGAACTTCGCGAACAGCCAGCTGCAAAACGATCCATGCTGCTCGGCGCATTGGGTATCATCGGCTTCTTCGTTCTATGGGAAGCCGGCCACTACCTCACCGCTGTATCGGCGCGCAAGTTCGTTCCGTCCGTCGAGCAAGTTGCGGCTGCGCTGTACAACTTGTTTGCAAATGAAAACTTCCTTCACGACGTCGCGGTGAGCTGCCGCCGGATCTTTTTCAGCTTCCTGGCCGCGTCGGCGATCGGCGTGCCGATTGGCATCCTAATGGGGTGCTTCGGCAATCTGCGCGCCCTCCTCAATCCCACATTGTCGGGCTGGCGCTACTTGCCCGCAGCCTCTTTCATTCCCCTGCTGCTCGTCTGGTTCGGCCCGACCGACATGGCCAAGATGGCCTTGCTATTCCTCGGCGTAATTTTCTTTCTCATCTCTCTCGTCCTCGATAACACCACCGCCGTTCAGAAAGAGCTGGTCGAAGCCTCTCTGACCATGGGCGCATCACGGCGTGAAGTCGTCACGGGTGTTGTTGTGCCGGCCGCCATGCCTGCCATCTTCGATTCCATGCGCAACATGATCGCAGTCGCTTGGACCTACCTCGTTATCGCCGAAATTGTCGGGGCTCAAGACGGGATCGGCGCCGTCATGATGCGCGCGGGCCGGTTCTTGCACGTGGATGTTATCATGGCGGCCATCCTGACCATCGGCGTTCTAGGCGTGATCACGGACCTTTTGTTCCGGGGCGCGTCGCGTGTGCTGTTCCCTTGGAATGCTGAGCGGAGATCATGAGTGTGACTTACGCCGCACCGGTTGAGGGCGCCACTTTTGCAAACGCCGCTAACGTACACTTGCCACCGCCCCTCAGGGCGCACCGGATCAGCAAGGAGTACCTTGACGGTACATTCAAGGCGCTCGACGATGTTTCGTTTGAGCTTAAGGAAAACCAGATAACAGCCTTCGTCGGTCCGTCGGGTTGCGGCAAGACGACAATGCTGAGAATAATTGCTGGACTGGAATTTCCAACACGGGGCCGCCTGGAAGTGTTCGGCCAGCCGGTCGTTGGTCCCGGTCCCGACCGGGGCATGATTTTCCAGGCCTACACATCGTTTCCCTGGCTGACGGTGCTTAAGAATGTCGAATACGGCATGAAGATCATGGGCGTTCCAGCCGGCGCCCGCCGCGAGCGGGCCATGAGTTTCCTCAAGCTCGTCCATCTTGAAAAATTTGTTGATTCGTATCCTCGCAGTCTGTCTGGCGGTATGAAGCAGCGCGTGGCGCTGGCCCGAACGCTGGCACAAAACCCCAAAGTTCTGCTCATGGATGAGCCCTTTGGAGCACTCGACGCGCAAGTGCGGTGGGAGATGCAGGAGCTCATGATTGAGCTCATTGAAAGGGAAAAAAAGACAGTCGTGGCGATAACGCATGACATTGCGGAAGCCATCTATCTCGCCGACCGCATCATCTTCTTCTCGCGTCAGCCCGGGCGCATCAAGGCCGACATCACTGTCGAGTTCAAAGGTGGCAGACGCTATCCCCGCAAGGAAGAGCTTATCCAACTGCCCGGTTACGTTGATCTGGAACACCGGCTCTTTGCGATGATGCGTGAGGAAATTCAGAAGGGTTCAAGCACCGAAACCACGTAAGGCGACCTCAACACAAACACGATTATCAGGAGTCAGCATCATGACTGCACGGCGAGTTTCAAAAAACATCGGAGCACTTGGTGGGATTGCTATGGCTCTCATGGCAACTGGCGCTCAGGCCGCTGAAAAGGTCAGTGTCGCTATCATCTCGTTTTCGCCTTACGCGCCCTGGTACATCATCAAAGAAAAAGGCCTCGCCAAGGACATCGACCTCGACATCAAGATAATCGAGGGCATTACGGAGAAGAATGCTGCCATCACGTCGGGCCAGATCCAATGCATGAATAACACTCTGGACAGCATGGTTTTGGCTAGATCCGGCGATTTGCCGATCAAGGTCGTGGCCTTCTCCAATTTGTCCTACGGTCTCGACAAAATGGTGGTGACCAAAGACATTAACTCGGTTGCCGATTTCAAAGGCAAAAAGTATGGCGCCGACTACGGCTTCCTCAACCACATGTGGATGCTGCTAACCCTTAAGCGGGCCGGCATGGACCAGAAATCGCTGGAGCATGTCGTCGCTTTGCCCCAGGAAACAGCCGCAGCCTTCGCCAGCGGCGGCATCGACATTGACGTCAACTATGACCCATTTGCAGCGCAATCTCTGAAGCGCGAAGGCTCGAAGGTGCTCACGACCTCTCTTTCTGACCGCACCTGGGAACGCGGTCTCATCTCTGATGCGATCGCCTGCAACGAAGGCTGGCTTAAGGAAAAACCGGCTGTTGCCAAAGAACTGTTCCGGGCTTGGTTCGAAGCGGTGAATTGGTGGAAAGAAAACCCAGCAGAAGGCAACGCAATAATCGCCAAAGGTTTGAGCTGGCCGGAGGCCGACGTGAGGCTCACTCAGAACGGCGCCATCATGTTGAACATTAATCAGAACATGGGCGCCTTTGGCGTCGAAGGCGGCAAAGCACTATGCGAAAGCCTGCCGGGCGAAGCGCCAAAGGCACCTGCTGACGCAAAGGGCTGGGGCAGCCTATTCAATGGGCCCGACTGCGCAGCGGGTTACGCCAGCCCGACATGGAACCTGTTCAACGACGTTTATGTCGGGGCCGGAGTCGCAAAGAAAAAGGTCGAAGCGAGTGCTGGCCTTGACCCTTCGATCATCGCCGGACTGGCGAAGGATGGGTTTGTTGAAAAATACAGCTCTAACAAGTGGATTGGCCGGCTTGGCGCCGAATGATCGCTCTTTGTCAGCCGCGTTAGGTAGAGATTAGAAAGAGAAGGGTCATTCGGATGGCTGGCGGAAAAAAAGGTAGCGGGCACTCGCATGGGCCCGGAGGCGAGCATGTGCACCTCCATAAGCCTCACGGCGTGAAGAGAGAAGACACGCACGGCGCAAAGTCGATGGAAAAGCTATCGCGCATCTCGCAAAACGAGCAAGGCCGAGAGACAAAGCGCTCGCTTGAATTGGGACTTGAGGCGGCCGACTCAGTCGTTGACCGCAACATCTCGCTCTTCAGCCGCGGCCATCAGCCGGCCTTCGCAGGCATCAATACCTTCATGAAGGCACCTTACTGCGAAGACATTCGAAAAATCGGCAGCTACGAAGCTGCTTTCGTTGGCGCACCCTTTGACTCGGCGACCACCTACCGGCCTGGAACGCGCTTTGGACCCCAAGCGGTGCGGCGCATTTCAGCACTTTACGACGGTTACTGGTTCGACGGCGGAGTCGATATCTACGAAGAACTCGATCTGTGCGATGCGGGTGACATCTTTGTCATTCCGGGGAACATTGAAAAAACTTTCGACCAAGTCACCAAAGCCGTTTCACATATCTACACGTCGGGCGTGTTTCCAATCATCTGCGGCGGCGACCACAGCTTGGGGTTCCCAAACGTTCGCGGCATCGCGCCTCACATCGATGGCAACGTTGGTATCATCCACATCGACCGCCACATCGATATCCAGGAAAAGGATATGGATGAGCGCATGCACACGACGCCGTGGTTCTGGACGACACATGAGGGATCGCACACGACGCACCGCGACCACAGCCATATGCATGATGTGGGATTGCCCAATTGCCATCCCAAAAATCTGGTTCAGATCGGCATTGGCGGCTGGTACGGAAACCGGCCCGGAACCGAAGTCGCAAAACGGCGCGGAACCAGCGTTTTGACCATGAATGACGTGCAGGTTCATGGACCAAAAAAGGCCGCTGAAATTGCCCTCGAGATGGCCTGGGAGGGCTGCAAGGCCGTCTATCTCTCGTTCGATATCGACTCGATTGATCCGGGTTTTGCTCCCGGCACCGGCTCGCCTGAGCCCGGCGGTTTGTTGCCGCGCGAAGCCTTTGAGATGATCCACACCATCGCCGCCGAAGGTCTCTGCGGCATGGAAGTCGTCGAAGTGTCCCCACCCTACGACGTCAACGACAACACCGCACAGTTGGCATGCCGCATCGTCCTCGACACACTCGGAACGCTGGTCGCAAACGGCCACTTAGGTCACCGCAACAAAGTGATGAAATAAGGAGCAAGTATAATGACAAACACAGTGCGCATTATCACTTCGTCAGTGGCCTGGGCTGTCCTTGCGGCACCCGCGCTCGCCCACCCGGGACATGGTGAGCCGATGGGCCATACACATAACGAAGCGGATTCGCTAAGCGGGGAGATCCTCATTTTCGCTTTGATCGCCGTTGGCGTCCTCATCGCCCTGCGGTTTGGCAGCCGCGCTCTCTCGAACTATACAAGGCAGTCTTGACCGGTCGCCGGTTTCGCTGGCCGTCCTGGTGCAGTGCTGCTCTTACCCCGTCATTCCAAGAAATCTGGCCATCGCCAGCAAGCTTCGCGGCTGCGGCGTGGTCAGCGTCTGGGTCTCGCAGGCGTGAGGAATATCTACTCTCGCCCCGCCCCCTGCCCCTGCACCCCACCCGAAATCAATAGCACTGCTACCGTCGCCAGCACCAAGCCCGCCATCTGCATCAGATTGAGCGTTTCGCCGAACATGAAGTAGGCGATGATGGCAGTCAGCGCGGGCACGAGATAGAATAGCCCCGACACGCGCGACACGGAGTTCTGGCGGATCAGCAGCATAAGAAGAGTAATGGCGCCGATCGAAATCACGACCGTCAGCCATCCGAGCGCGACGATGAACTTCGGCGTCCAGTTGATAACGCGATCCTCAAAGAGCAGCGCACCGGCGCCAACAAGGACAAGCGCGCCCGCATATTGCCAGATGGCGCCAACCACGAGATCGATGCGCGTTGCAAAGCGCTTCTGATAGAGCGTACCCGCAGTAATCGCTGTGAGTGCCAGAATGGTAGCGATAATCGTCGCCGCGTCGATGCCAGTGCCAGTGCCGGTGCCGGTGCCAGTGCCGGTGCCGCCGCCCACCGCTTGTTCCAGCTTCGGCGCCAGTATCAACAAGACGCCCGCCAATCCGAGCGCAAGTCCGAACCAGTGCCGCGACGACAGCCGCTCGCCCAGCAGCGGCCCCGAGAGCAGCGAGGTCAAGATCGGCTGCAGCGAGACGATGAGTGCTGCGACGCCCGCTGGCATGCCGTTGCGGATGGCCCAGAACACGCCGCCGAGATATATGCCGTGGATCAGCATCCCAGCGACCATAGCGTGTCCGCGCTCGTGCCAGCCGCCCGCTTGGCGGCCCATGACGAGACAGACCGGAACCAGCAGCGCCAGCACGAGCAGGAAGCGCACCGTCAGAAAAGTGAAGGGCTCGGCGTCGGATGAACCAAGCTTTGATCCGATGAACCCTGTCGACCACAACACGACGAACAGCAAGGGTGCGACGCGCATGAGCATAAGTAAGGTTCCGGATGAGACAGGAAGGCTGCTTCAAGCCTTACGCGAACTTTTGACTCGTTGTCATCCAGGCCTCATGTCGCAAATTCTCAAGGATGGCCGCACGCGCTTCCCCCCGCTCATCGCCTAACGATCCTCCGCAAAGGGTCTATTTTGTGAAGTGCTTAAAGACGATTGACCTACTCCCGCGGCGGACGTCTGCGCTCGTTGAACCACTTGCGGTACGCGATCATCTTGGTGCGTTGAGCGGCTGGCGCGCGCCGCTTGCAGGTCGCGGCTTCGTCGCTTTTTTCCGCCGCACCCCATCTCAACTCCACGCAATCGTTCAAATTGTAGGCCATCTCGAGGTCCGCAGCGCGGCCGGTCATATCCTTGAGCGCCAGCGTCCACGCCGAGCCGTCGGTGCGCGTATAGGAAAACTTGCGCGCCTCAAGCTCGCTCGCGAGCGTCGTCTCCAATTCAGTCTTCACGTCCGCAACGCTCTTGTCCTTTGGCATCGCATAGCGCTCGGGCCGCCGCGCGACACGATCTGGAAACCCGCGCACAACATCGATGGCGATCAACAGCCTCAGATCGCGCGAAGGCGTCGCAAAATCTTCCCAAGCGCCGGTCGTCTCGAAGATCGAGGCGCCGTCCGGCATCGCCGCTTCGCCACCGCCGCCTGCGTGATACTTGCGACCGTTCTCGACCGAGTTGACGCGCGTCTTGGCCTGCTCTTCGAGAGCTGTGATGACCTCCTTCATCGCGCGCACGGGATCGAGCGGGTTGGGCGACATCACGTCTTCCATCGAATCGTAAAAACTTTCGACCTCGAGCTTCGACTGATCGAGCGAGAAATCGCCGTACTCGGGATTTTTTTCTATTTCGCCGTTGCTGAGCCGCCTCAACCCGCTCTTCTTCTCGCGCACAACGGGGCGGAAACGCTTGAAGCCCGGACCGCCGAGCGCGGGGTCTTTCGCGAATAGAAAATTTCCGCGCCAGAAGCGTTTTCGCGCGACCGTGCCATCGGGTTGCCCATCGACCGCAAGCAATACGCCTGCCGCATCGCTCGTTTGCGCCACGCGTTTCACGAGCACCAGTAGGTGGCCATAAGGATCGGCGTAGACCGTGCCGGGGCGTAACGACTGTTGTGACAGCGGCACGGGGTAATAATCGGTCTTATCGTCGTTCGCCGCCGTGCGCCCTGAGCCCGAATGGACGCCGTTGGCAACGGTCGCCTTCAAATAATGCCCGAACCCAGCCGCCAGCCCTGGCGGCCGCGAGATAGGTTTCTTCGCGGGTTTCTTCCCGCTGCCGAAAACGTCCGGCAGAAAGCCTGCTTCTTTCTTGTCGTCTGGCGACGCGACCGGTTCCTCGTTCTGAATGTTCCACCAAGCCGTGCATTGCGGAGCCTTGCCGCCGCCGCCGCGCGAACACTTCGAGTAGCCGAACGGCAACCCCATCTTGAAAGCGAAGTAGGCGCGCAAGAAAAACGGCAGGTCGGCGCAATCGGGTTGTATGACGATCCCTTTTTCGTCTTCGCGCAGACCCAGGTGATTGAAGAGGATATTGCGAGATTTATCACGCAGCACTTCATGCAGCGCGGTCCACGACGGCGCGGCATCAAGCGGCGCATCGAACAGCTTCTCGATCCAAACGGAATATAAATTCTCGTTCGCGCGGTTCCACGACTCTTTGAGCGGCCACACGCTGCCCGATGTGGCGCCCGGCGAGCCCCCGGCTGCGCGGCGCACAGTGATGTCGCGCGTTGTGGTGCTGCAATCCGCTTTCGCGTTATCGCGCGTCAGCTTCGCCTGCCATTTGCCCGGTTCGGGTGCCGCGACTTCGGCGAACCAGGAATACGGCGGCCCGCCTTGCCGGTCCCGCGTTGTAACGGCGGCGTTGCCATCGGGCCCAACAAGTGTCAGCTCGCCATCGAAGGCGGTATCAGAGGCGACAACGACACGTAACGGCGCGCCTTTCCAGGGCGCAGCCGGCGACGACAAAACCGAGATGCCTGTATTTGCTCCGCAATCGGCAGATTGCTCCTTTGATTTCGACTCTTCGGCCGAAACGGCAGGAACATCCGCGATCAGGAGCAATGCCGTTGCGGCAGCAATAGCGTGGCGGGCAAAATGCAAGCGACCCCCTTGGGTACTCTCGAAGAGCTAAACCATATTGCCAAAGCTGCGGCTGAACCATGGCAAATTAGCGCCGACAAGCGAAGTTTCACCGGCCATTTGATTTGCGGGCCCGCTCGTGGCACACGCGACCTCATGAAAATCACCACCTGGAACATCAACGGCGTCAAAGCGCGGCTGGAAAACGCCGTCGCGTATCTGAAGCAGGAGAGCCCCGACGTCGTCTGCTTTCAGGAAATCAAATCGGTCGACGAAGGATTTCCCCGCGAGGCCTTCGAAGACCTGGGCTACAACGTTGCGACACACGGCCAGAAAGGCTTCAACGGCGTCGCGATCCTTTCGAAATCACCCCTCGAAGACGTAACGCGCGGCCTTCCCGGCGACGATGCCGATCCACAAGCGCGCTGGATCGAGGCGCTCGTTCCATGCGGCAAAAAAATGATCCGCGTCGTCTCGCTCTATTTGCCGAATGGCAACCCCATTGGCACGGAAAAATTCGCCTACAAACTGGCCTGGATGGAGCGCCTCAAAGCGCACGCGCGCGAGCTGATCAAGGACGAGACGCCGCTTGTGCTCGCGGGAGACTTCAACGTCATCCCCGAACCACGCGATGCCAAACGCCCCGAAGCCTGGACCGGCGACGCGCTCTTCCAGCCCGAAAGCCGGCGCGCGCTGCGGTCACTGACAGGCCTCGGCCTGACGGACGCCATCCGCGCCGCGCACCCTCAGTCACACGTCTACACATTCTGGGATTATCAGGCCGGCGCGTTTCAAAAAGACGACGGTATCCGCATCGACCACATCTTGCTGTCGAGCCAAGCCGCCGACATGATGGCTTCAAGCGGCATAGACCGCTTCACGCGCGGTTGGGAAAAACCTTCCGACCATGTACCGGTTTGGGTGGAGTTGGCCACTTAGATTCCCTCTCCCCTTGGGGAGAGGGGTCATGCTTAAAGCATGTCTTCGACATGACGTGAGGGGGCCGTCTCTACTCCTCCGGCGCAAACCCCGTGCCCACGTCGCGCATATCGCGCTCCGTTTCACGTCCGGGCGGCGTTGGCAATTTAATCACGCGCTCCCCGGTCGCAGCAGGTGCCCCCGCTGCGGCTTCATTTTGTAAACCGATGGGCTTCACCGCTTCGCCGTTTTCGCACGTGCGCACAGGATCGGCGGCCAAATCGTCAAGACCGTTTTTGGCGCTATTTCCTTCGTGACGCCGGCCATAGCGATTGCGCCATTCGGCAACCCGCCCCGTCGCTTGGCTGCGCACGCCTTCGCCCGCGTTGCAGTAGATATTCTGATAGATGTCGTCGATCCAAACGCGCTCGTTCGGCGGCGAATTGGCAACGGCCACGTCGATGAGATTGAGCGCGTTGATCTGATCCTTGGGCACATACTTTCCGCGCCACATGAGATCGGCCAGGAACGCCTGCGCACTCGCATGACCGCCGCGAGACAGGCGCGACAGCCAATGGCGGCCGTTTTCTATCTTGCTATCTTGATCGTCTGAGCCCGGAAGATTGATGTCGGGACCTTCGCCGCGCAATAGCACCTTGGCAAGTTCGAACTGCGCATCTTCGTTATTGAACGACAATGCCGCGCGCTGCAGCGCCCGGTCGGCCGCCGCCACGTCGGGCTTCAACCCGCTTTCGGTCAGACCATCACGCAAATAGTTGGAGACGTGCGTCAAGGAACGCGCGGCAATCGGCGCCATGTCTTCGTCGTCGGGATCCACATCGCGCAAATCATCCGCCAGCTTCTTGAAGATGCCGTAGGCTTTGGGATGATCGGTGTAGGAGCCTTCATTGTCGGCGTAGATGCGCGCAAGATAGTAAGAGCCGACAACCGGGCTCGACTCGGACGCTGCTTCCAGTGCTGGAACAGCCAACTCATAATAGCCGCCGTTGAAGGCCGATATGCCCTGATGCAAGGCGTCGTCCGGCGAGCGGA
>JANOKW010000208.1:0-28840 GCA_031419475.1 Hyphomicrobium sp.
GAGACTGTGAATCACTGTTCGCGCCGTTTGGGAATCCAGTTTATGAGTTTATGACCTAGGGTCTGTGCGGTTTTGATCGAATCATGGACAGACCCTAGCACTTTGTCTTGTCGTGCTTCTTTTCGGAAAACCGGTTCCCATCCCCGCCTTCCCCGCAAGGGGACTTCCAAGTGGTCGCGCGGGGACAGGCTTTTTCCGGAAGCACTCTAGCGCCGCAGTTGCCGGCTGCCCCACATTGCGGCCGCCGTGCCGAGCACGAGCGGGCCGGCGCCTAAAGCCGCAACAAGCCGCCAGAACCGGCCAGGGTCGCTGGCACGCGAAACCGTTTCAGCGACGGCGTCGGCACCCGCACCGTAGCTCAGGGCAATGGTTCCGCTGCCGAGCGCACTGACGAGCATGACTACGCCGAGCAATGCCGCAATTGCGCCGATGAAGACGGCAGCTGCTGCCAATCCGGCTCTGAACATCGACATGCTTCAATCCTCGTTGGCTGCTATGGGAGGGGCGAATATGCTGGCCTTTGGCTTGGCAACCAGGCCCCCGCGCATCGGCGCAATAACGCCCGTCGTGCCCGGAAAGGTGATCGGCAGCCCTTTCAAACAGCGCACGGCGAGATAAGCCCAAGCTTCGGCCTCCATGCTATCACCGTTCAATCCGGCGGCTTCTGCTGGCACGACTGCGTGATGCACAAGCCCCGCCAGCATACTCATGAGCGTTTGATTGCGCCGCCCCCCGCCGGCGATGATCCACAGTTCGGGTTCTTCCGGCATGTGCTGGCGCGCGCGCGCAATCGTCTCGGCCGTAAAGGCCGTCAGTGTCGCCGCGCCATCTTCGACGCCGAGAGCTGCGACAGGATCCAGTGAGAAGGCATTGCGATCAAGAGATTTCGGCGGTGGCGACTTGAAGTAGGCGTGGTTCAGATACTCGTGCAGTACACTGGCATTGATGTTTCCTTGTGCCGCCATCTCGCCGTCGGCATCGAAATCGAAGGCGACTTTTGCGCGCATCCAATCATCGATGAGGGCATTGCCGGGGCCCGTGTCAAAGGCGAGCAGACGGCCATCGCGGCCAATCCACGTCACGTTCGCCACGCCGCCGATGTTGACGATGGCAACTGGGCGTTGAGGAAGTTTCGCGGTCACCGCTTGATGATAAACCGGCACCAGCGGCGCACCCTGCCCACCGGCTGCGATATCGGCCGCTCGCAGATCGTAGACGACAGGAATGCCCGTCAAATCGGCGAACATCTCGCCGATGCCGAGTTGCACCGTCAGCCGATCATCGGGCCGATGCAGCACGGTCTGACCGTGAAAGCCGATGACATCGATCTGATCCCGCGTAATCCCCTGCTTACGCAAGAAATGCGAGACGGCAGCCGCATGAAGTTCTGTGAGTTCGCGCTCGGCGTGAGGCAAGTGGGCTGGCCGCTCGCGCCGGTCCTAGATGTCTTTGGAATCTGCGATGGCCGCCAGCAGCAGCGCCCGCATTTCAGTATTATAAGGCAAAGTCATCGCCGGACCGCGCACAACGTGAGATTCGCCATCGGTCGTAACGAGCGCTACGTCGATGCCGTCCAGGGACGTCCCGCTCATCAACCCTAGTGCCTGCATAACCTTCGTCATCGAGACCTTGCCCCTAAAGCCTTCCCGTGCTCATGTCTGCCGCCTCGAACACTGAGGCGGCGCTTTCCTTTTGCGCGACCCTAGACCAAAGCCGCCGTGTCTCATAGCACAAGGCCTCATAGCCCAGATATCGATCAGTTATCCCATGACCAAGCTCAAATCTGATTTTCTCAACATCCTCTCCGAACGCGGATTTCTTCACCAATGTTCGGATATGGAGGCCCTCGATAAGGAAGCCGCCGCCGGCAAACTCATTGCCTACGTCGGCTATGACTGCACGGCGCCATCGCTGCACGTCGGCTCGCTCATTTCGATCATGATGCTCGCGTGGCTGCAAAAAACCGGTGGCAAGCCGATCGTGCTGATGGGTGGCGGGACGACGCGCGTCGGAGATCCGTCGGGCAAAGACGAAACGCGTCAACTTCGCACCGTCGCAGAGATCGATGCCAACAAAGACGCCATGAAACAGGTCTTCTCGCGGTTCTTGCAGTTTGGCTCCGGCAAGACCGAAGCCATCATGGTCGATAACGCCGAATGGCTGGCACCCCTCAACTACATCGACTTCCTGCGCGACGTCGGCCGGCACTTTTCGGTCAATCGCATGTTGACGATGGACAGCGCGAAAATGCGTCTTGAGCGCGAGCAGGAACTCTCGTTTATCGAATTCAACTACATGCTGCTGCAGGCCTATGACTATGTTGAACTGTCGCGCCGCTACGGCTGCAATTTGCAGATGGGCGGCTCTGATCAGTGGGGCAACATTGTCACCGGCATCGACCTTGGCCGCCGCATGGGCGTCAAAGACCACCTGCTTGCCTTGACCTGCCCGCTTCTGACGACCGCCTCGGGCGCCAAGATGGGCAAGACCGCGTC
Source organism: Hyphomicrobium sp. (assembly GCA_031419475.1). Classification (GTDB taxonomy): domain Bacteria; phylum Pseudomonadota; class Alphaproteobacteria; order Rhizobiales; family Hyphomicrobiaceae; genus Hyphomicrobium_B. The sequence goes on from JANOKW010000208.1 coordinate 2,496, forward strand.
GGGCGCCGTGTGGCTCAACGAAGCGCAACTCTCAGCCTATGATTACTGGCAATACTGGCGCAACACGGAAGATGCCGATGTCATCCGTTTCATGAAACTATTTACAATGATGCCTACGGATGAAATCCAACAGTACGAGGGAGTTGCAGGCGCCGAAATAAATCATGCAAAGCAAGTCTTGGCCACTCATGCGACTGCCCTAGTACACGGAAGAATGGCAGCATCGAACGCAGCCGATACTGCGCGCCAAATGTTTGAACAAGGAGCCCGAACTCAAGGTCTTCCAACTGTAGAAATTGAAGGCGAAAAACTGGAAAAAGGGCTGGGGTTATTGGAGGCCCTAGTTAAAGCAGGACTTGCCGCGACCAATAGCGAAGCCAGACGCCACATCGTAGCCGGTGGAATTCGACTAAATGGCGAGCAAGTACATAACGATAAATCAGTTCTGAACATGAGCCATATTCAGACAGACGGGGCCTTGCTTTTGTCGCTCGGCAAGAAAAAGCACGTGTTGTTGAAGCCTGTTTAGATCGCGCGCGCTCTGACGCTCAACTACGGCGACGTCGTCGATGACCACCCTTGGGAGATATCGGGTGCGGTCGCGGCGGGACGGGTCTTTCGCGCCGGTGGCTGTACGACGTCAACGGGCGGGGCTGACGCACGCACACGCTGTTCGACTGGCTTAGATGGCACCTTCTCGTCGCGCGCTTGAATCTTTGGATCGTAAGGCGTCATTTCCATCAGGCCGCGCAAAATGCCGGGTGTCACGATCGACAGCGGATTAACGAGAACTTGCGGTGCGGACATAGCGCCTTGCACGGCGAATGTGATGCCGAAAATTCCCTCGCCATGGGCTCCGGAGAGGATCTGTCCGAGCAACGGAATACCGCCCAGCGCGCCATTCAAACCTTGCAGCGGAACGTAGGTTCCGCCGATATTGAGGCGCCGCGTTTTGAAGTCGGCCTTGCCGCGCATATTGGCGCCCATTACCGGGCCTTTGACATAGGATTCTTCCAGCACGAATTGACCGTATCCGATAGAGAACGGCGCCTTCAGCTGATCAAAATTAAAAACTTCACGCGTGACCTGCTTCTTGCCGCTGATTGCAGGCCGCCCCTGGTCCGCGCTGCCGACAACTTCGCTGACGATGGGATCGCCCAGAACTTTGAAGTTGTTGATCCACAGAATGCCGGTCTTTTCCGCAGGCCCCTTGCCGTCGAGATTGACCTCAAGCTGCAGCCTTCCGCCCTGGACGTTGGGATAAAAGTCCAAGAGCTTCATCGTTGCGCCGGCATCTGTCGAGTCGGCAAGCAGCCGCCTGGGCCCGCCGGGCTTTACCTCCAGCACTGCTGCGAGTGGCGCACCGCCATCCAGCGTGCCGCGCGCATCCAACTTTGTCAGCTTTTCCGCGCGCGAAGATAGCTTCAATTTCAGTCCCCGCAGCGAGACATCCGAATGGCCGATCACATTGTCGATTTCAGCGGCAAGATCGATGCCGGGGTTCGGCTTCAGAGACTTCGCTTTCTGTTCTTCGCCGACCGAAAAAAGAGATTTGAAAAAATCACGGCCGTCGAAGTTCTTGCCGTGCGCCTTGATGTTCCACACGCTGTCGCCACCGCGCGTGCCTTGCACTTCCAAACGCGAGACAACATTCAAGGAAAACTCGGGAAAGAAGAATTCCTTTATCTTATTATCGGCGCCAACCCCAACCCAGCCTTCAATGGCGACATCATCGCCGGCCACTTTGAAATTTTGCAACTCGGTCTTGTGTGACTTTCCCGAGGCGATGTCCGTTTCGAGCACGGCAGGCCGCCCTTGCGCTTTGCGCCAGGAGATTGGCTCAATGTTCAGTTCCGCATTCGTGAGGTCGGCTTTGAGATGTATGACGGGCTCGGGTCTTGTGCCCTTCTCGAGGGAAATTTCAACTGGCACGACACCTTGCACGAGGTCATTGATGTCGAGGCCTAGCTGATTGCGATCTGTGTCATCAAGGCTTGCCGTCACCTTGACGGGCGGCTGCTGATCCGCGTCCGCACTGAAAATGCGCTGACCCGTTATTTTTGCCGGTACGCCGTTGACCAGCAAATCGCCTTTAGCTTCAAGCGCGGCCCCGGTGAGGTCGAGCGCCAGCGTGAACCCCTGCACATCGAATTGGCCGCCTACTTTGCCAAAGCGGCCATCGGTAATCTTGGCCTTGCCTTCGATAGAGACCTCATCGGCGTCGAGGCCAGATAACAGCGGCAGTTTGATCTTGAACTGCGCATCAACCTTGCCGTCGGCGGCTTTCGGCAGTGGGGACGCTTCGCGCACCGGCCTCACTGGCAGCGTTTCCACCACCTCAAGAAAGGGCCCAAGAGCTGACTGAACCGAGAAAACCAATTCACTGTCGGGGCGCGGGCCCAAAACGTCCGGCGAGGTTAAGCGCCCGCCCTTAATAAGGACTCTGCGATTCCCCGGAAGGGCTGCATGAGCCTCAGGAATCGCCACTTCTAAAGCGTTATTCTCAAGACGCACAAGCGTACGCGGCACCACGATCGGAACCATGCCTTCCAGCGCGATCATCGTCGCGTCGGCAACCTCAAACGTCGCCGAGAGGCGCTCGCCTATGGCTCCCAGTACAGGGGCCTCTCCGTGCATGAACTCGCCGCTGGCAAAGCGTACCGTGCCCCCCTTGAAGCTCGCAGACGATACGCGTTCGCCGACCCAAGCGCGCGCTCCGGGAGCGAGAGCCCGAGGCCACATCGCCTTCAAGGTATCGAGTGGCATTGGCGTAAAAGTTACGTCGGCGCGTGAGCTTTGGCCCTGCGGGCCAGCTTGTGTCATGGCCTTGAAAGCTATTTCTCCGCCACCGCCCTTCATACGGAAATCGCCGATCTCGACAACCCCGCGGCGCGGAATGATGGAACCTAGAACGCTCCATTGTTCGAGTGGCACGGGCGCGACTTTGAATTCGTTTGCCTCGAGCATACCGTTTTTGCCGTCGATCGAATAGCGCCAGACGGGTGGCCCTTTTTCGCCGGAGATATCTTTGGCGGTACCGGAGAATTGGATATTGCCGTCAGCCCATTTGACCGGACTTGGCGATAACTGCCACTGCCGCTCGACGCCATCATAATTCAAGCGAAACAGCCCCGCGGTCAAACGAAACGGATCGGCGCTGACGCCCGGAAGAACAAGCCGGCCGGCGCCGACTTCAAGTGCGATCTCAGCTTTTTCGACGTCGCCTTCGATTGCGAGTTCAACGCTTGCGTCGCCAGCGACTGGCACGTCAAACATCTTAAGAAGGGCAAGTGGCGGCGCCGCAGCGGCGAGCGTCGAGGGCACCAGATCACGGATGGCCGTCTTGACCACAAGCCGTCCGGCCTTGTCCGTTTCGTCGGTCAGAAAGGAAAAGGCCCAAGGGCCGCGCTCTGACGCTATCGTTGCCCGGCCTGAAATAACGCTGCGTTTGCGTTTGTGATTAAAATCGATACTCGCGTCCGGGATGCGCCACGAACTCCGGCGGCCCGCATAGTCCAGGACGACGGTCGCATTCTGCATGCCGACTTCACTCAGGTATGATGTGGCATCCATTTTCCGGCGCGCGCGCGCGGACGACTCGCTTAACAATTTTGCCAGATTGAGCGGCTTAGCGACGGGTTTGTCTTTGGGGATCGCGAAACCGGCGTCCGAAGCCTCCGGCTTCGCTATTTGCGCTGTGTCGTTTCCGGCAGCACTACCCGCGTTCTCCGAGCCCGCGTTCTCCGAGCCCGCCTTCTCCGAGCCAGCTTTCCCAGAGCCAGAAAGTTTCGATAGGCTCATCGACAACCCCGCTTCTTCGCTAAATGCGAGATTGATTTCGGGATCGATGAGCACGACCTTTTCCGGCACGATACGTGCGCGCCACAATGCGGCGGTTGAGATACTAACGGCTGACAATGGTGCCGCCGCAACGACGGAGCCTGTTTCATCCGAGAGGCTCATATCGACGAGGCGGAATTCCAGCCCGCCGCCGTTCCCCACTCTGAGTTCAGCGCTTTTGATTTTGACCGTGTTGCCGTCGAGTTCGGCATTGATGCCGCGTTCGATCGGGGGCACCAGGATGTCGAACGAAATCGGTCCATGGCGCAAACGCATGGCAATCACGCCGCTGGCAATCAATGCCAACAAGGCAAGCGGTACGAATATGTAAACCAGAAACTTGCCCGCGCGCCGCGCGTGCGGTGCAACTGCCGAAAGCGCGCGTCCGATGTTGGCGGGCAAAGCGGGACCAGTACGAACATCGACCTGCCGCGCCGCACCCGGTGGCCGGGCCGGAGGCAGGGGCGGCGGCCGCACCCCGGCTGGAGTGCCGCCAGTGCGCTCCGTCTGTGGACGCTGATCTGTAGGGTTCGAACTCAACGTCTCTCCTTGGCCCGTCCCCGATCGATCAGCAGAAGGCACCCGAACAGCCACCCGATTGCGGCTGGCCGCTGCCCTTTGCGGCAACACGCAATTCAGCTACTGATCCAATAAGCGCTTTCAGCAAGTACCCGATGAATAACGACAAAAGAAAGGCACCTTCTGTGACAAACGACGGCGATAAAGCACCCGATTTCAAGCTCAAGGACGAAAGCGGAAAAACACTGCAGCTGTCGAAACCCAAAGGGCGGCCGGTCGTGGTCTATTTTTACCCCAAAGACGACACATCCGGTTGCACGGCGGAGGCGAAAGACTTTTCCTGCTTAGCACCGGATTTTCGGGCTGCAGGCGCCGAAATCATCGGCATTTCTCCGGACGGCCCCGAAAGCCACGCGAAGTTCAAGTCCAAGTATGACTTGGACCTGAAGCTTGCCGCCGATATCGACAGAACCGCCGCCGAGGCCTATGGGGTGTGGGTCGAAAAGTCGATGTATGGTAAGAAATACATGGGGGTAGAGCGCTCCACCTTCCTCATCGATAAATCCGGACGCATCGCCAAGGTCTGGCGCAAGGTTAAGGTGCCGGGACACGCTGGCGAAGTGCTGGCGGCGGTGAAAGACCTCTAAATTGGGATTGCCTTGAACCAGACCTGTTGAAAACGTGGACCCTCTGCCACACTCATGGCATAACATTCCGATACGGGGACCATTCTTGGGGATTAGCGGTGGATAGCCGGACCCGGCTACTGACCCAGGGGATCGTTAGTGTTACGCGAATCAGCAGTGCTCGTCGCAGGCGGGAAGTGGTGCGTGCGGCTGATCGGCGAGTGCGGGGCAGTTGCAAAAGTTAGAGTTAGAGGGGAGTCACGCATGTTACCGAATTTTCGCAGGACAGAACCAGAGTCCGCACGAATCCAATCCAATCCCGCAGCCAATGATCAGTTGAAGGCATTTCCCGCACGGCCAATCCTTGCCGGCCAGCGCAGCGCAGACCGTGCTTCGGTGTCAGTGATTGGACCTGACCTCGTCATCACGGGTAATCTTATGTCCAAAGGCGAAGTCCAGGTTGATGGCACCGTTCAGGGCGATATTCACGGCAGCCACGTGATTGTTGGCCAGTCCGCGAGTATATCGGGCGGCATCGTCGCCGAAGAAATCGTGATCCGCGGCCATGTCACAGGTTCCATTCGCGGCAAGCGCGTCATGTTGCAGGCGACTAGCCAAGTGGATGGCGACATCTACCACAACGCCCTGTCCATCGAACTGGGCGCCCTGTTCGAAGGCAAGTCGCGCCGCACCAATGATGATCCGCGCACTGGCGCCGTCGTGAACGCCCCGGCACCTGCCGCTAAATTCGAGGCCGCCGAACCGATCATGGATTTGGATGAATCTGAAGCTGACGTCACCATCGTACCGCCCCGGCTTCCCTCGTTTAACTAAAATTCGAGCGTCAGAGGTTCTGGCAACACCTGAACCGCGAGATAAATTATCCTGGCTGCCAGCTCGTGATTGCGAGCCGGTGGCCAGAAATTTTCTCAAAGGCTTTTTCCCGGCAGGTCAGGAGAATAACCTGATGCCCGGCCGCCGCATCTTCGAGTGCACGGCACATTGCCTCCAAGCGCGCGTCATCCGAGTAGACCAGCGGGTCATCGAGGATCAGCGGCATGGACGCACCACGCTCGGCAATCAGCTTGGCGAAACTCATGCGCACCAGCACCGCCAATTGCTCGCGCGTTCCATCCGACAATGTAGCAAATTCTTCTTTCTCTCCGGCGCGGTTCAAGGCGTCGAGCGAAAACGCATCCTTGAAATCCAGCCCTGAGTCAGGAAAGAGACGCACGAGATAGGGCGCAATGGCGCGCGTGACAGGCTCAAAATAGCGGTTGCGAAGGTTCGTTTCCGCATCGCTAAGCGCCGCAGCGAGCAAACGCAGCGCCGCGATCTCGGCTTCAAGGCGCTTGACCTCGCGCTCACAGAGTTCGACTTCGCCGAGCGCCTGGGGCACTTCTCCGGCGCGGCCGTCTTCATCAACGCCCGACTGTTCGCCCTTTAACCCTTCGAGCAGCACTGCGATGCGGCGGGCTTCGCCGGCTTTGCGGCGTGCTGTTTGCCCTGCGGCTTCCAAATCCGCCGATAGGGTGCGAAAAGCCGCGTCATCTGGTGCCGCTGCTTTTGCAGCCTCGTAATCGCGCCGCGCAGTCCGCACAGCGGCTTCACGCTCAAGTGCCAACCGTTCAAGTTCTGCGGTAATTTCCGCCTTGGCGCCAGACCCGGATTGAGTGAGGCCCGCCAATTCCTGCGCAAGGGCTGCGGCGCCTTTCGGTGCAAGCCCCGACAAGCGTGCGCGGGCTTTATCAAGTGCTGCACCATCTTGCTGGCGCGTTTCTCCAAACGCGCGGGCGTCGTGCGATGTGGTGACGCCTATCTCAGAGAGACAGGCCTTCAACCCGGCTTGAGCCGAATCGAGCCGCGCTTTTGCAGCTGCAGCTTTGGCAGGGTCGGCTGTGACGATGCCGATCCTGCCAATGCCTTCGATCTCGATGTTCAGGCAATCGGCAACGTAGATATGAGTGGGCGCGCGGATAGCCAAACCATTGGCAGTTATGCGCCCATCAGCTTCCGGCAATGGGGAAATTTCGACCGATGCGGAGCGGCTTGAGAGCTCGCTGCTGGCCACTGCCACGTCGCGTTCAAGCTCGAACAATCTTTGCATTCTCGCAGGCGTCGCTCTGCTGGCATTCAGTTTTTCCGAAAGCGGCTGGATCTCGCTCTCAAGCGCATGAGCCGCCGAAATCGTCTCCTCAAGGCTTGAGCGCCGCGCCGCCGAGGCAGTGTGATAATCAAGCGCCTGGCGTGCGCTTGCCGCTTCCACGTCGCGCGACTTGAATTCAGCCGCGATCAGATCGCGGCTCGAACGCCGCGCGACGGCATCGGCTAAGGTTTTTTCCAAGGCCTCAATGCGTTGCTGATCGGCCGCCCGAACCTCGGGGGATTCCAGCGCCGCCAAAGATGCGGCTATCTCCGCAATGCGCGCCATACGCTGCTCGCTGGCCTCAACCATCTGCCGGGCACGCGCCAAATGACTCTGTGCCTCATTGCGCGCTTTAAGAGCGACATCATAGGCCCCGCCCTTTTTTGCCCCCTCGCGGCCGGGCGTGACGAGTTCGCCGAGCGCTGCTTTGACCCGTTGATTGATGCGCGACGCGGTGCCAGCCCCGGCTGCGGCCTCGACTTCCCGTCCGAGAAGTTCAACCAGCGCGGACGCTTCGCCGCGCGGCTTAGACTTACCTGTCACAGGGTCGATATCTGGATCGGGCGGCAGAAGAGCGCGTTGCTGGCGCACCCACACGAGACCTATGCGCCCCGGCGCGGATTGGCCCGGGCCGTCGTTTGAAACACCTGTCAGCGTTGCGAGGCGATCCTCCGCATCAGCGGCAAGCGCAACCGCACGCTTCGTCTTCAGGTCGGTCAGGATCGCTGCCTTGCCGCGTCCAAATTGTTTGCGAATGCGCCAAAGGCCATCTGGAGTTTCGAAATCAACTTCGACCAGCGGCTCTCCGCCCGAGCGCGGCCGCATCCCTTCAAGCGCGGCGCCCGAGGTCGCGTGACGCAACAGAAACGCAGCTTCGAGCGCTTGAAAAATAGTCGACTTACCAAACTCGTTGGGCCCGGCGAGCACATTGAGGCCCGCGTCGAAACCTTCGATCGCGACGGGCTGACTGAAGCGCCGGAACGCGGCAAGGCGGAGGCTAAGAATTCTCATGCGCCCGCGTCACGATCTTCAGCGGCGAAAGAAAACAAGCGGCGCAATGCCAAATCAGCAGCGGACCTTTGCGGGTGAAATGGATCTTGCGCTGTTGCCGCAAGTTGGCGGGCCACAACGGATAACACGCCGCCCTGCGCGCCATCTTGACCGGCAAGCGAATCGAGGCTTTCGAGATCGCCGCTCGATGCGGTGACGGCAAGACCTGACTCATCGAGTTCAAGGTGGCGCAAGCGCCCTTCAAATATCGGCTTCCAGGTTTCGAGTTGCGCGTATTCAGATAGCCTCAAGGCGCCTGAAAGCGACAAATTTAGAAGTACGCGTGAGGACGCATCGGGCAGTGCCGCAATCTGGCGTTCGATGGCCTGCACATCGGCGATGGACCGGATCACACTCGCGATTTGCAGCCACTTGAAATGGGCGCTGGCGATCGGCCTTACGTCTGGCGGGGCGCTGCCATCGATCGAAACGGCGAGAACGTTACCGGCGTCGTTATCTTTGAAACGGTCAGGTTCCGGCGTTCCAGAATACCATGTTTTCGCGTCGATCGATTTTGTGCCGTGCCAATCGCCGAGCGCGAGATACGCCAACCCCGCGCGCCCAGCGCGGCCACGCGCAAGCGGCACGCTGCTTTCACCCTCGCTGCCAAAACCGTGCACCGACCCATGCGCCAAGCCGATGCGCAATACTCCAGGCGGTGAGGCCGCGTGATCCATCCATTCGGTTGGATCGCGGCCCGGATTTTTTGACGTCAACGGCGCTGGCAGGATGATGGCCTCGGGCGAGATCACAAACGGTTTTGCTTCCGTCAGAAGCGCGACATTGTCTGGTACACCGATGCGCGCGATGCGTTCCCATAATCCCCCAGCGCGCGCTGGATCGTGATTGCCCGGCAATAGCACCCACGTGATAGCGGCTTCCTGACGCAATTGCTCAAGCGCGCGTCTGATCACCACAGACTCGATTAAGTCGCTATCGAACACATCGCCCGCAACAAGGACATGGGCCGCGCCTTCAGCCCGCGCAATGGCCGCAACGCGCGCAAGGATGCCAAGTCGAGCGGCGGCGAGTTCTCCGCCCAGCGCTGACGGCATATTGGCGAAAGGTTTGGCGAGCTGCCAATCGGCAGTGTGAATGAATCGCAACGGCATGATGCAGAACCATTCCCTCTCGCCCCGCCAACTGCAAGCTCGCTCTTTAACGCGCTTATATTTGTGTGGAAAAACTCGCGCTACGCGCCGTTATTGTCATCTGCGTCGAGCGTGCGGGCGAGAAAGACGACTTCACGTTCGCCAATGCCGTCCGCACCGGCCTCCGTGAAGCCATGCCGGTTGTAGAAGGCAACGTTGCGTGCGCCCCGGCTGGTGACAACATGAACACCCGGCGCACCCGCGTCGCGCGCATCGGTCGTGAAACGCGCGATCAAGCTAGCGCCAATGCCACGATTGCGAAATGCGGGATCGAGATTTACGTGCAGGTGCGCAGGGTAAGTTTTGGTCAGATCCGCGAAGCGAATGAAATATGGAACGTCGGCAAAGCGGGGCGTGCGGGCCGGATCGTCGAGGCTTGCGACTAAGTAGCCGGCGACCGTCGCTCCACTTGAAAGCGCGACATAAGCCCAAGCGAAATCGTGAGTGAGATAGCGGCCAAGCCAGCGCTCGCGAAAGGCCTCGCGCGCTGCTTCGCTCGAAAAGGTTTGCGTGTTGCTCGATTGAAAGAAGATGTTGTCGATACCGGCCATCAGACCCGAGTCGCGTTTGAGATCGGTTAAGCGATAAATCCGAAACGTGCTTGTAGAAATGTCCATATGATACTTTTCCCGAGGCGCAGCATTCTAACGCGCGCGAGAAAGAAAGCGCAAAAAGAAATGGGGACGGACTTTCGCCCGTCCCCATCGTCTTCAAATCCTGCGTCAATCGTTACCAGCCGCGCCGGCAGTGATTATAACGGCGCCACCAGTAATGGCTTCCGGTATGAAAGGCTTTACGCTTCAGCCAGCGGCAGCCCGAATTGTAGCTGTACACTGGGGCGACGTAGAATCTCGGCCCATAATAGTGACGGCGATGTCCGCCACCGTAAAAGCCATGATGGCGGAAACCGCCTCCATAGATTCCGTGACGTCTGCCACCGCCGCCGAAATGGCGCATGCCATGTCCACGTTGACGAACGAGTGTAACGCCATCCTGCGCGGCAATCGTTGGCTTTTGTACGCGTAGGGCTGACGCTGGCTGAACAGCTGCGCCCTGGAACATGAAGCTGGCTGCGATCGCGAGCAATGCGATTTTAAGTTTGCTCATCTTAGTCTCTCCAAATTCACGCCTGCAGGCGTGTTTCACTTCAACTCCGAGGAATGGACACAACTCCACTCTCTCTGAAACCAAAACGGAAAGTGCGCGGATCTTCCGTCGCACTATCCGTCACTGTTTGGAGCGGTAATTCCACATCATGCGCGCGATGTGGCGCGAAGCTGAATATCTATTCATCTTGAGCGAGAGCGGAGACAAGTTTTCTGCGAAAGTCTGGCGGCAGATCGTGCGGCACATCAGGACGCTGCTCGGGAATTTTTCCCGATGGCTGTAAGTCATTCGACTCATCAGCGCGCACTGAAGATGGATTCGCGCCGCCGTAGTTGCGGCTATAAGGTTCGCTTGGATCGTCGGCTATCTGGCGAATACGGCCTGAGGGCGGCGTCTGTGCCGGCAGTCCATCATCTTCAATTTCAACGGCTGCACTTTGCGCGATAGTTTGCGGCGGCGCGACCGCTGCCTTTTCGGCTGTGTAGGAATTGGTCTGCGCCGATGAGCAGCCTGCGAGGCCAAGAAGTGCGGCAAGGGCACACACAGTGAGAACCGGCTTGGCGCCGGCTTGAAACGCAAACATGAGAGACGCCTTTGACTAAACGCTACAGGAGGACACAACGGGGGACGCAACAAACGAAGAAGCTTGACTGTCCCGGATTGAAACATTCCTGGGTTAAGGAGCCCCTAACGGCCGAAAGATTTAGAGATTCGGCTGGTTGCGCGGTCTAGGCGGCGCGGGCCACGAGGCCAGAGGCGAGTATGCCGTTGAACACGGCCTGCACCGCGATTGCGGCCAGTAGCAATCCAAACACACGCACGAGAACGCGCTGCGCTGTCAAGCTCATCATGCGGTTGAGTTCATGCGCGGCCACGAGCAATACGAGTGTGAATGACATGACAGCGAGCAGAGCGCCGGTCACGATCGCGAGTTGGAGCGGCTCTCCGTGCGCGTTCGCCGCCAGTAGAATGCCAGCACTCATGGCGCCGGGGCCTGCGAGAAGCGGCGTTGCTAAGGGAAACACAGCAACGTCTTCGCGAGTCTGCGCTTCCTCGCCTTCAATCGGCGTCATCTTGAGTGCACCACCCGGTCGCGCAAAAATCATATCGATGGCGATCATGAGCAGAATGATGCCGCCCGCCGTTTGCAGGGCCGCTATCGATACGCCAAGCTGGCGTAAAATAGGTCCGCCGAGCAAAGTGAAAAATCCGAGAATGAGCGTCGCGATGATTGTGGCGCGCTGCGCGATGCGGCGCCGCACATCGCGGTCCATTTTCGGGGTCAGTGTGGCAAACAACACCGCCGCTTCAACCGGGCCGATGGTGGCGAAAAAGGTCGTAAAACTTTTCAAAGCCGTCTCGAGCACGGGTATCTTCTTCTGTTAGGTGCGAATTCTGATAGGCCGAAACGGAATGCGTCATAGCTCATTTTAGCCGACGCCCGGCAATTGCTATCAGCACTCGCGATATAGGCTGCCAGCAAGTCTCTGTTCAGCATACTTTTTTGTTGATGAGAAACGATTCTCGCATACTATTGGAAACGGGGGTGCGCGTTCGACCATTCGAGGGAGAACTACCGTGGCCGTTACAGCGACAGACGTGACCGATACAAACTCTCGAGACCGGGACTTCAGAGCTCAGCTCGCAGGTTTCAGCCTGACGACGGCGGAAATCATCTACCGCCTACCCGATCATCCAGTGCTACTGCAGAGCTATATCTGGCAGGACTACGATCTCGCCCCGCGCTTTCCAAAGCTAAAAGCCTTTCTCGATTTCTGGACTGCAAAGTTGGAAGGCAAGCTCTTTAAAGTGACCGTTGCTCACTCAAAGCTCATTCGCCCCGCCGAGCTGAGGCTGCTGGACGCGGAATTCAAGGTGCATTGAAGCGGAGGTCAGCTATCGATCTGAGCAAACCGGTTTTCACTACCGAATTCAACTCGTTGCCGTTCTCGCCACTGCTCATTCGCCAGACCTCCGGCGCAAAATTCCAGATCACAGCTTCGTGATGAACGAAACTTTGCCACCCTTTGCATCGAACCTACTGGGTGGGCAGAGAGTGGACTCAGGTCGCTTATTGCCTACCGCAGCAAACGGCATCGCTCTTTTCTGGGGTGCGAAAGCTGGCGAACTCTCGATTGAAGCATCTGCGAAACAATGGGCCACCGGCCCTCAGGAGGAATTTCATGAAACTCAACGCCAAATCGGGCGCCGCTATTGCCGCAACCGCAGCCGCTCTTCTTATGTCGGGCACGATGGCCGTATCGACCGCTCAAGCAGCAGACGCTAAGGGCCACTGCGTCGGCGCCAACGCCTGCGGCGGCAAAAGCGCCTGCAAGACGGCGAAGAACGAATGCGGTGGCAAGAACAAGTGCAAAGGCCAGGGCTTCACTGAAATGACCAAGGCTGAGTGCGATGCAGCAGCCGCCGCCAACAAGGACGAGAAGGTCAAGATCATGTTCGAAGAGGCCGCAGCCATGCCCGAGAAAGAAATGAAAAAGTAAACTTCTTACACCCCTGTAGCAGTGAAGGAGGCCCGGCTGCGCAACCTGCGAGGCGCTGCCGAGCCTCTACTTTTGCCGGGCAAACTGATATTGATTGCTGGTTCAGCGAGCACGAGGCGAGTGTGGCGGCGAAACGGGACAAATCTAGCGAAGTGCTGCCAATGACAATTGGCGTCGGCATTCACAAACCAGCGCCCCTGGGTTTCGGCCTCGGACTTCGCCCCGAGCACTACAGCGATATTCTTGACGGCAATCCGCCCATCGACTGGTTCGAATTCATTTCCGAAAATTACATGATCCCAGGCGGCCAGCCGCTCAGAATGCTGGATGCGGTTGCTGAGCGCTATCCGCTGGTGCAGCACGGCGTTTCGCTCTCCATCGCCTCGACGCAGCAGTTTGACGAAGACTACCTCGACGGCTTGGTAAAGCTCGCCAAGCGCGTTTCACCAAAGTGGGTGTCCGATCATTTGTGCTGGACCGGCGTGCACGGCGTCAACCTGCATGATCTTTTACCCTTCCCCTACACGCGCGAAGCCCTCGATCACGTTGTCTCACGCGTCGCTTACGTGCAGGAGCGCCTTGGCCGCCCGCTTTGTCTCGAAAACGTTTCGACTTACGTGTCGTTCAACGAAAGCGAGATGACGGAGTGGGAGTTTATTTCAGAATTGACCAAGCGCTCCGGGTGCTGGCTATTGTTCGACGTCAACAACGTTTTCGTCAGTGCACACAACCATGGCTACGACGCCAAGAGGTTTCTCGACGGCATTCCGGCCGACCGCGTCATACAATTCCATCTTGCCGGCCACAGCGACATGGGCACTTACATTATCGATACCCACGACGCACCGGTGCGCCGCGAAGTCTGGGACTTGTATGCGATGGCGCTTAAACGTTTCGGGCCGGTCTCGACTATGATCGAGCGCGACGACAACATTCCGCCCCTCGCCGAACTTGTCGATGAACTGGCGACCGCGCGAGACATCGCAGAGCGGGCGCTCGGGCAAAAGTTCCCAGCGCGAACCGCGTCTATCCCCACCTTCGCCGCGGTGGAGTAGTGAGTCATCATGAAGCTCGCTGACCTGCAGGCCCAGTTTCAAAGCGCCATTCTTGATGGCGGCGATAGCGTTCTGGCGCTTATTCCTAACAGTCCGCTAGAATCTAAAGAGACGTTGTTTGGCGTTTACCGCAACGCTTATGTGCTGCGCCTCATCGGCATCTTGGAGCACGACTTCGAGCGCTTGCACACGTACGCAGGCGACAAAATTTTCGACAGCTTGGCGCGCGCTTTCATCGCCGCCAACCCATCGCATACGCCAAACGCCCGCTGGTATGGTCAAGAGCTACCGGAATTTATTGCCACACATCCGGAGACGGCGGGATACCCAGCGCTGATTGCGATTGCAAAGCTCGAAGGCACGTTGAACGACGTCTTTGATGTGGTGGACGCCCCGGTTTTAGCTCTTGCCGAGCTTGCCGCCTTCGCGCCGGAGGATTGGGCGCGATTGGCTTTCTTGCCCCATTCGTCGGCGCGACGGCAGAACGCGGATATCAATCTCACGGAGATCTGGCAGGCGCTGGCAGACGAGGAGACGCCGCCTGCTGTTCGACGCCTCGACACGCCCGAACATATTCTTCTCTGGCGTCAGGACGTCATGCCGAAGCTTCGCGTGTTGGCACCCGAAGAAGCCATGATGTGGGACGAAGCCGCCAAGGGCGTATCGTTTGGCGTGCTGTGCGAGATGCTGGCAACGTTCGATAATCCCGATGAAGCGCCGTTACGCGCGGCGCAGTATCTCAAGGGCTGGATCGAATTCGGCTTGCTGCAAAGCGCTTGTCTCGCCAAGAAGCACGCCAAGAAAAAATAGCGCCCCGACGGCGTCACATGCGATTTGGCGAGGACGATTTGGCGAGGAAGGTTACTCCATCTCCCACCACACGTTCAAACCTCGTCATCCCGTCGTCGCGTATGCGACCGTGAGGAACGCACGGCAGGACGGGACCCAGGCAAGCATCGGCGCAACCACTTGCACGATCCGGCACAATGCGCAAATCATAAGCCGCCATCACGAGTGACACATGCGAAACATCGAGCCTTGCGTCTACATTGCTGCCAGTGGCCAGAACGGAACGCTTTATATTGGTGTGACGAGCGACATCTATGGTCGCATGGCTCAACACTCTCAAAAGTTGCTTCCCGGATTTACTGCGAAGTACGGCGTAACGCACCTCGTCTACTACGAGTTCCACGAAACGATGGCGCAAGCTATCAAGCGCGAGAAACAGCTCAAGGAATGGCGGCGCGCCTGGAAGCTGAGATTGATCGAGCAAATGAACCCAGGTTGGATCGATCTTTTCGACCCAGCGACTGGCGAACTCTTGCAAGCACCCTTTGATGCACTGAAGCGCTAACAACAACTGTCTTGGTGTTGAAGTCTGACTGGGTCCCGGCCTGGCGTTTCTTCGGAACGATCGCAAACGCGACGCCGGGATGACGCAGCTGGTGCTGGTTGTGTGGCGCGTGTGCAAACGAGCAAAAAAGCCTCCTGCACGGTGGGATCAGGGAAAATACTTGTTCTGATATGCAGTGTGCAGTTACAATTCCTCCGCTTTCCGAAGACCGGGGTTTTTCAATATGGACTGGGACAAGTTTTCAGCGATTTCGCCCGACATCACCCTGTGGCAAATCCTCAATTCTCAATTTCTGACTACCCTGCTTGACGCAGCTTTTAGCGTACTCCTCTTTCACTATCAAAAACAGCTTAAAGAGGACAACGAAGATGCCACGGATATTGTAACGTACAAAGATGATGTCGAACAACAGGAACAAGAAACTGGGATTGAACGCTCCCTTCGCGGCGGCACCCGACGAACCGCAGGCAGACCCCTTTCGGGGTAAGGCGGCGGACATAGTTAAACAAGCGAAAAATCACCTGAACAAGCGAATTGACGACGACAAAGACCTACGGCATCAACGGACTTATTCAAAAATCTCAAAACACAATTATTCTGTTCGAGCGGTCGCACTACATGAACGTGATGAGAACTTCGGCAGGGAGAAGCTGGATGCCGCAATCCGAATTTTCTCGACGTGGAAGCTGTACGAAAGGGGGCGAGCTTCGAACAATATCGTACCCGAGGCCGTAAAAAACTCATTGCAGAAGGATTATGAAATACTGATCAGTTGATTGGTCTTTGTTCGCGCTAATGTTTCAGTTCATTGGACCCCCGCTTCTGGCCACCAGCGGACCTCCGGTCGTCGAACCATCGACGTTTCGTATCGTACGCTTTACTCCATTTTCCACCAAACACCACCCGACCAGACGCCGAGTGCACCACCTTCCGTTCGTGAAACCGCAAGCGCGACGAGATCAGCATACACTGCGCGCGTTACCAGTGCTTCGAGACGGCCGCGCACTAAGATGTAGGGTTTTAATCCGCCGGTTGGATCTTGACGGCAAAAGCGCATCGGATGCGTTTCTCGAACGGCAACGACATCATCGACATTGGTCCGGAACGTCAGCACTTGATCCGTCCCTGAACCCGAGACCGCCATCTCAACGCCAAGGAAGTGCGCGTCCTCGACATCGACATCGACCTTTTCGGCGGGCGTCACGAGATACGTCCGCCCGTCCGCGTCCTTCCTCAGTATACTGGCAAATAATTTGACGAGGGCCGGTCGGCCTATCGGGCCGTTTTGGTACATCCAAGTGCCGTCCCTGCGGATCCCTAAGCCGATGTCGCCGCAATAGGGCGGGTCCCAGGTCTCGACCAGGCGCAGACCAGTCGCCTCCCCGGCCGCCCGGATGAGCGCTTCAAGACCCGTCGCTTTCAGTTCTTCCATGCGTGGCTTGCCAATTTCAATCCTATCGAGGCCGAGAACCTCCCCAAACGTCTTAGAAGACTAGCAATAGCAGCAATCTAACGTAACATTCACTTGACCAAGCAAGGGGCAGGCTGGATCGTTTCTGACCGTGGGGCCTTCGTTGCGATGACATGCGCGTGAAGGGCCGCACCAGATCTTGATTTGTCTCGCTTGAAATGGTTGACGCTACCGAAGACGCAATTTGAACCAGGGGTGCCGGACGTTATGAGCACAGTCGTCGAAACCAACGCAGACATCGTCCCCCGGCTTGAAGCCGCCGCTGAGCGCGTGCAGCGCGCTCATAAAATGGCAGCAACAGTCATTTTCGGCCAGGACGTCGTCATCGAGCGAACCATCCTCACCATTCTTTCTGGCGGACATGCACTGCTCATCGGCGTGCCGGGACTCGCCAAGACATTGCTGGTCGATACGCTCGGCAAGGTCCTCGGCCTCGACGCCAAGCGAATCCAGTTTACACCCGATCTGATGCCTTCCGACATTATCGGCTCGGAAGTGCTCGAAGACGAGCCTGGCCGCGCCCGCTCGTTCCGCTTCATCAAGGGTCCTATTTTTACACAGCTCTTGATGGCCGACGAAATCAACCGCGCTTCGCCGAAGACTCAGTCCGCACTTTTGCAGGCCATGCAGGAACACCATGTGACCGTCGCTGGTCAGCGCCACGATACGCCCGCTCCCTTCCACGTGCTCGCGACACAAAACCCGCTAGAGCAGGAGGGCACCTATCCGCTGCCCGAAGCTCAGCTCGACCGGTTCTTGTTGCAGATCGACGTGGATTATCCCGATCTCATCGCCGAGCGCAAAATGCTCTACGCGACGACGGGCACCGACAAGGCCAAGATCGAAGCGGTGCTCACCGCCCAAGATCTAATGGCGACGCAGCGCCTCGTGCGCCAAATCCCCGTGCCGGACAAGGTGGTCGAAGCCATTCTGAAACTCGTGCGCTCGGCACGTCCCGGAACCGGCACCAGCGCCGAAACCGACAAGTACGTGGCCTGGGGTCCAGGCCCGCGCGCCAGTCAGGCTTTGATGCTCGCTGTGCGTGCCAAAGCACTCATTGATGGCCGCCTTGCGCCGTCGGTTGACGATGTCGTGCACTTAGCCGAACCTATCTTGAAGCACCGCATGGCTCTGTCGTTTGCCGCACGCGCCGAAGGCCAAGATCTCGCTAAGATCATTGCCCGTCTCGCCGCAGCGGTGGAGTAAGGCTGATGGCGGTCCCAACTGGCCAGAAATCAACTGGCCAGAAAACAAGCGCCACGCCAGACCGGCGCCGCGTTTTGTCTCTTGAACGCGAGGCTGTAAGCCTTATCGACCTGATGCCGGAACTTCTTATGGAGGCCGACAGGATCGCATCGACCGTCGCGCATGGCATTCACGGACGCCGCCGCGCCGGACCCGGCGAAACATTCTGGCAGTTCCGCCTTTATCAATCGGGCGAAGGCGCACAGCTCATCGACTGGCGCCGTTCGGCCGGATCTGATCATCTCTTCGTGCGCGAACGCGAATGGGAAGCGGCCCACACGGTTTACCTATGGCCAAACCTCTCATCGTCCATGCAGTTCAAAAGCCACATCAGCAAGACCACGAAACATCAGCGCGCGCTGGTGTTGACGCTTGCGGCGGCCGAACTCCTGGTGCGCGGCGGTGAGCGCGTGGCGCTTCTTGGATTGACCCAACCGACCGCAAATCGCCGCGCCACCCAGCGCCTTGCCGAAACCATCGTCATGGAAGGCAGCGACGTTTTCAAATCGTCAAAGCCGCCAACCGCGAGGCTGGCCCGCTTCTCGACCGTGCTGATGTTTTCCGACTTTCTCGATCCCGTTGACGAGATCCGCGAAACAATTGAAGCACTCGGCGCGGCCGGTGCCAATGGGCACTTGGTCCAAGTTCTCGATCCCGCCGAAGAAACCTTGCCCTACGCTGGCCGCACGGAATTTCAATCTCCTGACGGCACCGAACGCTGGGTCGCCGACCGCGTCGAAGGTTTGCGCGAGCGCTACGTTCAACGCTTTCAAGCACACCGCGCCGCCATTCAGGAAATCGCACACCGTATCGGCTGGTCGTTCATGGTGCATCACACCGACCGGCCCGCGTCTGAACCTATGCTCTCGCTCCTGATGCATCTTGGCGGTTCGGCCGGAAACTTCCGCGGCGTTAGCACCAACAACTCAAGTCAAGAGGGCGCACTATGACGATTGGCGCGCTCGCGTTCCTCAGTCCCTGGCTGCTCGGTGCCTTGGCGACCTTGCCGATTATTTATTGGCTGCTGCGCGCCGTGCCGCCAAACCCCGCGCGCGTCGAGTTTCCGCCAACGCGCATTCTTGTCGGGCTAGAGAACGAAGAAAAGACGGCCGACAAAACACCGTGGTGGCTGACGCTCATCCGGTTGCTTGCCGCTGCTTTCGTCATCTTCGCGCTCGCCGAGCCCGTGCTCAATCCAGCCAAAGATACTGCATTAAAAGGCAGCGGTCCGCTGGTCATCGTTGCCGACAATGGCTGGTCGTCCGCCTCGCGCTGGCCGGTACGCCTCGGCATGATCGATCGCCTCATCACAGAAGCGGAAAGCCAGAACAGACCCGTCATCCTGGTGCCAACGGCTGCCACAAACAAAAATCCGCAACCAAAAATCGAGCCGCCTAGTGATGCGCGCACGACGGCTGCAGCACTTCAACCACAGCCCTACGCGCCAAATCGCCAGCAGGCGGTTGCAGCACTTGAGGCTGCGCTCAAGGCCGCAAACGCCGCCTCGCCCAGCATAGTCTGGCTGCACGATGGCATCGATCACAACAAGGACGCGGCGGCCGCGGCGAACGCTTTGCTCGCGCTTGCAGGCCAAGGCGCGTTTGCCGTCATCGACGAGACCACGGGCGAAGAAGCCATTGGCCTCGTGGCGCAGCTTGGCGAAAAAGGTAAACTCGAAGCCCTCGTACTCTCGGCCTCTGGAAGCCCACGCGAAGGTTCGGTACATGCCTATTCCGCACGCGGCGAACGGCTCGGCGAGACGGCATTCAAAATATCGAGCGGCGAGACATCCGTTACTATTCCTTTCGAATTGCCTCTTGAGCTGAGAAACCAAGTGGCCCGCATCGAAATCCCGGCTGAACGTTCGGCCGGTGCCGTCAGCCTAATCGACGCAGCAACCCAGTGGCATCGCGTGGGTCTCATCTCCGGCGAAAGCCGCGAACAAGCGCAACCGCTGCTCGGCCCGCTCTATTACATTCAAAAAGCACTCCTGCCCTTTGCCGAACTGGCCGTTGCCAAAGATGCCAACCTCGCCGCCAACATCGAGACGATCCTGAAACAGAATGTGTCGGTGCTGGTGCTGGCCGATATCGGCACCATTTCCGGCGAGAGCCAAAAACTTGTCGAGGAATTTGTGAAACGCGGCGGGGCGCTGGTGCGTTTTGCCGGCCCGCGCCTGGAAAAAGGCGGCGACGAACTTCTTCCCGTGCCGCTGCGCGCGGGCGGCCGCTCGATGGGCGGCGCGCTTTCTTGGTCGACGCCGCAATCGCTGGCGGCGTTCGAGGAAACAAGCCCGTTCGCAGGACTCGCGATACCGCCCGATGTGACAATCAAGCGCCAAGTGCTCGCCGACCCTTCAAAGCTCTCGGCCGAAGTTGAAATCTGGGCGAGACTCGCGGACGGCACGCCGCTTGTCACATCGACCCGGCGCGGCGAAGGACGCCTCGTGCTCTTCCACATCACCGGCAATTCCGATTGGTCGAATTTGCCGATCTCGGGGCTGTTCGTTGACATGCTGCGCCGGATTTCGACCATGGGCCGCATTGGAGCCGGTGCAGATCCGTCGGGCACAGCTGGCGCCGACGATGCAAAGGCCGCCGAAACACAGAGCGTCTTGCCGCCGCTCAAAACGCTCGACGGATTAGGCAGCTTGAAGCCGCCGCCGCCGACAGCGGAGCCCGTGAAAGCCTCGGAGATCGCCAAGCTTGTGCCAACCTTCGAACATCCGCCCGGTTATTACGGCAACAGCGTCAAACCACATGCGCTCAACGTGCTGACGCCAAAGAGCACGCTTGCGCCCATGCCATCACTGCCAACTGGCGTTCAGCGCCTGACGTATGACAACGCTTCAAGCACGCCGCTCAAACCTTGGATGCTGGCATTGGCACTTTCGCTTTTGTTCGCCGACATTCTCGCTGTGTTGATTTTGCAAGCTGGCGGCTGGCGTCATCTCGCAGGGCGCCGAGCCACGGCACAGGCGGCGGCGTTAGCTTTCGCAATCCTTGCGGCAAACATGATCGTGACATCGCCGGGCGTGGCGCAAGAACGCGATCCCGTCCCCGGACTCGAAATGGAACTAGACCCATCCGAGCAGCCAGCACCGCCCCCGTCTCGACCCGAACCCACACCGCCCGGTGCGGCTCCTGCTGCCCCGCCTGTTGCCGCAACTCAAGCCGATGCCACAGCAATCGCGGCGACCAACAAAGTCTCCTTCGCCTATGTGCAAAGCGGCGACGCGGAGACCGACGAGGTCAGCCGGCTCGGGCTCGCCGGTCTCGGCAAGGTTCTATCGACGCGCACCGCCGTTGATCCCGGCCAACCCCATGGCGTCGATATCGTCAAGGACGAGATCGCGTTCTTTCCGATTCTCTATTGGCCCGTCATCGAGAACACCCAAACACTTCCAGACTCCGTACTCGCTAAAATCGACGCTTACATGAAAGAGGGTGGATTGATCCTTTTCGACACGCGCGACTACGGCCAAGGGGGCGTCAATCAACTTCCCATTGGCGGCAAAAGCGGCAACGCGCTGCAACGCCTGCTCGGCAAACTTGATGTGCCGCGCCTCGAACCCGTGCCCGAAAATCATGTACTGACCAAATCGTTCTACCTTTTGAAATCATTTCCTGGCAGGTGGGATGGCGGGCAGCTGTGGGTCGAGGCCATCACCGATACTGGGGGCGACGCCCGCAAGGCCCGCGTCGCCGACGGCGTGACGTCGATCATGATAACGTCGAATGACTTTGCCGCCGCATGGGCGCTCAACGAACGCGGCCGCCCTTTGTACCCGGTTGTGCCCGGCGGCGAAGACCAGCGCGAAATGGCGTTTCGCTCCGGCATTAATATCGTCATGCACGCCCTGACCGGCAATTACAAATCCGATCAGGTACATGTCCCCGCGATGCTCGAACGTCTAGGCCAGTGAGGCGCAACGTATGAACTGGTCAATCGATTTCGCTCCCATGTTGCCCGGGCCTTTCCTGTGGCTTCTCGCGCTCCTTGCGGCTGCGCTCATTGGTTTGCTGTTTTTCCGGCGCACACGCGGCGCACTGCTGCGGCTTGCGGCACTCGGCGCGCTGCTATTGGCACTCCTCAATCCGACGCTGCGCGAGGAAGAGCGCGAGAGTCTCAACAACGTAGCGATCGTCGTACTTGACGAAAGCACGAGCCAGAAACTTGCAAACCGGCCGGAAGAATTAGCCGCTATTAAAGCCGACCTCGAAGGCAAGCTAGCGAAAATCCCAAAGCTGAACGTCAAGTGGGTGGTTGGCGCGAAACCCGGTGATCAAACCGCTGCCGGCACAAACCTCTTCATGGATCTCAATGCAGCGCTCAACGACACGCCGCCGGACCGGATCTCGGGCGTCATCTTTGTCACCGACGGGCAAGTGCATGACGTGCCGAAAAGTGCCCAGAGCCTCGGCTTCGACGCGCCCGTTCACACGCTGCTGACCGGCGCGCCAAACGAATTCGACCGGCGCATCGAAATCATTCAGGCTCCCCGCTACGGCCTCGTCGGGCAATCGCGCCCTATTGAGCTGGCTGTGCGCGAGACAGGCAAAGTCGGGCAGAAGCCTGCATCCGTGACGCTCAAAGTGCGGCGCGAAGGCAAACCCGACGAAATCGTAAAAACCGAAATCGGCCAGGCAATCAAAGTCGATATGCCGTTCCCGCATTCGGGCACCAACATCGTCGAAATCGAACTCGAGACGGCGGACGGCGAATTAACGCCTGCCAACAACCGCTCGGTCATCGCGGCCGAAGGCGTGCGCGAAAATTTGCGCGTTCTGCTGGTCTCGGGCGAACCGCACGCGGGAGAGCGCACGTGGCGCAATCTGCTGAAGTCGGATGCCGCCGTCGATCTCGTCCACTTCACGATTTTGCGCCCGCCAGAAAAACAGGACGGCACACCTATCAAGGAACTGTCGCTCATCGCGTTCCCGACACGCGAACTCTTTTCTGAAAAGATCAAAGAGTTCGATCTCATTATTTTCGATCGCTATCAGCATCGCGGCATTCTGCAACTCCTGTACTACGATAACATCACCAAGTACGTGGATCAGCACGGCGGCGCGCTTCTTGTGGCGGCTGGCGACGACTACGCTAGTAATTTCAGCCTGTACAAAACGCCCTTGAACCCGGTGCTGCCGGCGCCGCCAACAGGCCGCGTTATTCAAACGCCTTTCAAAGCGCACATCACGGAACTTGGCACCAAGCATCCGGTGACACAAGGATTGCCGGGCGGCGCTGGCGATAACCCAACCTGGGGCCGGTGGTTCCGCCAAGCCGAAGTGCGCGCGAACAAGGGCAGCATCGTTATGGATGGTGCCGAGAAAAATCCGCTGCTGATCCTTGATCGCAAAGGCAAGGGACGCGTCGCGTTGCTGACCTCCGATCAGGCGTGGCTTTGGGCGCGTGGCTACGAAGGCGGCGGGCCGCATACCGATCTCCTGCGCCGTCTCTCGCACTGGCTGATGAAAGAACCAGACCTTGAGGAAGAGCGATTGATGGCGTCCTCTAAGGGTCTGAAATTATCGCTTGAACGGCGCTCGATGGACGACAAAGTCGGCCCTGTGAAACTCTTAGGTCCCGGCGGCGAAGCTTCCGAAGTAACGCTCGAAGCGGCAGGTCCTGGCCTGTGGCGCAGTTCGGTCGATGTCAAAATCCCCGGCCTCTACAAAGCTGAGACGGCGGCAACGATTGGCACGCTCACGGCCGTTGCCAATGCCGGCATCGAAGACCCGCGCGAAATGAACGAAGTGACAGCCACCGAAGACAAGATGAAGCCAATCGCTGACGCAACCGGCGCTGGCGTATTCTGGACGCGGACGTCGGGCCTTCTTGCAAGTGCGACCGGGACATCCGTCGAAGTACCGCGCGTCACTTTGTTATCGAATGCAAAGCTGCTCGCGGGCTCGGGCTGGATGGGCCTTAAAGATCGCGACGCACACCTGACGCGCGGCGTAAAGCTGACACCGATGTTCACGGGCTTTGCAGCACTCTCGGCGCTGTTGTTCCTGCTCGCCATCGCCTGGTGGAGAGAAGGGCGGTAGAATCGAATCGTTCCGCCACTCTAAGGCCGCGTGAGACGCGATTCGCGGCAATGGCGAATGCCGAACAACTGCATCGTGATTGTCTCGCTGCTTGCTCAGGGAGAATCGCGCTACTCTTGACTGCAATCGTGCTCGCCGTCCAACGCATTGGAACGAGCACACGGCATCAGGAGGCGAGCGATGAACCGCAAGATGGCAGTCGCGTGCGTTTTTGCAATGGGGCACTCCTCGGGCTTGGTGCGCCGGCACGCGCGCAAACAACCGTCACGCCAAATGCGCCAATTGCTTTGAGTGTCGTATGTGTCAGCTCGGCTGGAGTCTTGTCGTTCGATCCCAGCAGTAACACGACCTGTGCGGGTGCGCAGACGGGCATCACGGGTATCGCCATCAATAACGGCGGGGGATTCACCGCAGCTGGCACCGCTGGATTTTTAGCGACCGGCACCGGCGGAATCTCGACGGTTTCTGGCGGCATTACCACGACATCCGGCAACATCACAACGTCGTCGGGAAACATCACGGCCACAGCAGGAACGGTTCAAGGCGCAACGGTCAACTCGACCGGCGTCATGAGTGTGGGCACGAACCTCACTGTCAACGGCGCACTGAATATGACGAACGGCGCCATCTCAAATGTCACAAATCTTGCTGGCGATGGCACCGGCAGCCTCAGCGGCTTTGTTAACGTAACGGGAACCGGCGCTGGAAACGTTTCTGGCTTTGCCAACATCACCGGCACCGGCACGGTTCAGGGCGGGGTTGTGACATCGACGGGCGCAACCAATGTCGGCACAACATTGAGCGTCACTGGCGCCACCACGACCAACGGCGTTACCAATACTGGCAACGTCACAACCAATACGCTCACCTCAACAGGCGCAGCAACGCTCAACTCGCTCGGCGTCACCAATGGCGCGACTGTCGGCGGCACTCTCGGCGTCACTGGCGCCACCACGACCAACGGCGTCACGAATACGGGAGCCATCGATACTGGCACATTGACCACGACAGGGCTTTTAAGTGCAGGCGCAAACCTGACTGTCGCAGGAGTCACGAGCAGCAACGGCATCACCAATACCGGGAACATCTCGACGGGGACGCTCAGCACAACAGGTAACGCAACTGTCGGCGGCAACCTGACGGTCTCGGGAACTTTCATTACAAACGGCCTTAACAATAGCGGAGGCGGGATTACAAACGCGGGCGCGGTGAGCGGCGTCACAAATTTGACGGGTACTGGCGGCGGAAGCCTCTCGGGCTTCACCAACATCACGGCATTGGGGGCAGTCCAAGGCGCGACTCTCGGTGATGGTGCTGGCACCGTCATCACAGGCGGCGTCGTCACATCCAATGCTATCAATGCCGTAACCGGCAACATCGCGACGGTGAACGCGGCAAACGTCAATGCCACAAACGTCAATGCAACGAGCGTCAATGCGACGGGCGTTACGGCCGCAACGGTTTCAGCAGGAACGGTCAACTCGGCGACGATCAATAATTCCGGCACGCTATCGACCGGCGGCCTGGCTGTTGGAACCGGCGGCGTTGCGGTCGCGGCAAACGCGCCCGTCTCCATGGGCGGCAACCGGGTGCAGAATGTCGCTGCACCGGTTTCCGCAAACGATGCCGCAACGAAGGGTTATGTGGATGCTGTCGCCGGCTCGGCTGATACAAAACTTACTCAAGCCTTCAGCGACATCGACGAGAACACCGAAGGCATCGCGATCGCCATTGCCATGGGCGGCATGGTGCTGCCGCCTGGCAAGACGTTTGCAATCGGCGGCAACATGGGTTTCTACGATGACAAGCAGGCGTTCGCCGCACAAGCAGCGTTGAGGGTCGATGACGTGCTAACACTGAGCGGGGGCGTCGGCCTCGGCATGGACTACAAGAACGTCGGCGGACGCGTCGGCTTTGTTGCCGCTTGGTAATCCAACCTCCGGTAAGAAAGTCACTCTAAGAAATGGGCGGCGTTGCACGGCGTTTCGCCCAGCTCCCCGGAATTTAGAAATTTGCAAGATGGCGCGCTGGTCTTGACGAGGAACCCCGGCTACGATTGGCGGTGACAGAGACGTGCGCACCTTCTAAGCTTAGACTTGCGTACTAGAGTGCTTCCGGAAACCTGATTACGCACCATAGTCAGCCCACTTGAGGTCATAGTAGGTGACCGGGGGTGTTCTGACGGCGGCGAGTGTCAGCACGGATATCATGGCGGCAAGATCGTAGC
>JANOKW010000209.1:0-1991 GCA_031419475.1 Hyphomicrobium sp.
AGTGCGCCGGTCTCGGGGTTGTTGAGTTCGTATTGCGTAGGGAACGGGGGACTTTCGTGGCCTCACGTCGTGTTGGAGTCGTTGCCGGAGTTGCGGCAGTCGCGCTTGCGTTCAGTCTGTCTTCCGACCGCATCATTGCGGCCAACACAGGTGATCGCGCGCTTTCGCTCTATCACATCCACACCAAAGAAACACTCACCGTCACTTACAAGAAGAATGGCCAATACGTTCCTGAGGCCATGAAGCAGATCGACTGGATCATGCGCGACTGGCGCAAGAATCAGTCGGTGCGCATGGACCCAGCCACAATCGATCTCATCTGGGAAATGTACACCGAGCTTGGCGCGCGTGAGCCAGCGCAAATCATTTGCGGCTATCGCTCGCACGGCACCAACGAGATGCTGCGCCGTAAAGTCGGCGGGCAGGCCAGCCAGAGCCAGCACATGACCGGCAAGGCAATCGACATCGCTTTCCCGGACGTCCCTTTAAAGCGTATGCGCTATTCGGCACTTGTGCGCGAGCGCGGCGGCGTTGGCTACTATCCGACGTCGGGCATTCCATTCGTCCACGTCGATACCGCGCGCGTGCGTGCGTGGCCCAGACTGCCACGTTACGAATTGGCGCTTCTTTTTCCCGGGGGGCACACGCGGCATGCGCCCGCCGGCGGCGGTTCCATCACAAGGGACGACGTGCGCGTGGCTCGCTCCAAATATCAGGATTTGGCAACACAGATTGCAACATTTCATAACGGCCGCCAGTCTGGCGTTCCTGCAATCCAAGTTGCTTCCGCCGAGAGAGCATCGGAACCCGCCGCTAAGCGCGGCTTCAGTGTCGCCTCACTCACGGATGCCCTCCCATGGTCGAAAAAATCGGCGCCACCGAAACAGCCTGTCGTAACTTGGGAAGCCATTCCGGCGGCGGAGCAGCGCGATGTCGCCAGCAAGCAAGTTGCGGCCCTGGCACCAGAAGCGTCACCAAAATTGCTGGCCCAGCCTAAGCTCATCGAGCGTCCATCGCACTTCAAGCCACGGCCGTCCGATGCCGACCGGTCTAAGCTCGCAGCCCTCGTCGCCAAGACGCAGAGCGAGCCAATGCCGAAATTGATCGACGCGCCAAAGCCCGCCGTGCGCCCATCCAAGGCGCTGGCTCAGGCCGCTATGCCTGACGCCGCTCCTGCGCCGAAGGGCGCTCAGGTTGCGGCCCTCATTCCGGAGACGCCGCCCGATACCGTCACTGACGTCAGCCCCGACAGCTTGGGCAACGGCTGGGTCCAGGCACCTGAATTCGACGAAGACCACCCCGATGAATTGGCCTACCGACCCTTCCCGCTCGCGCCTCTCTTAACCGAGACAGCGTCGGCACAGGATCCGCAATTCGCAGAGCTACAGCATCCCGACGTTGGCAAGACGCTGGAACTCCTCGACGCGGAAGGCGCCATCCAACCGATGAAATTCCGTCCCGGGCAGCAAGTAGCGCAGGTTCTTTGGGCACAGCAATTCCAAGGCAATGCTGTCCATCTCGACGCCTTGAAGGAACTCGATCAGGGGCGGATCGCATCTGGAATCGAGAACCGCTCTGTGAAAACCAGTGCGCGCTAGTATTGCCGGCGCCGACACGGGTTATTTGGACGTTTGGCTGCACTTCAAAATGTTTTGGCCAGCCTCCAAAGCAAACTTCGCCAAGGCATGAAAATCAGAGACACGAGGGCTTGAGCGGCGCCAGGCAAGGCCAATGGTGCGGGCGGGCTCGGGATCGACGAATCGCATGAGCTTGATGCCGCGTCCTCGCTCCTCGACCGGCAAGGAAATTTCAGGCAGCAACGTGATGCCGAGCCCTGCGGACACCATTTCAACAATTGTCGATAAACTAGAAGCCCCTAATGTGTTCACGGAATTGACCTGCTGCAGGCTACAATAGGTCAGCGCTTGATCGCGAAGACAGTGACCTTCTTCGAGCAAGAGCAGCCGGCCTTCCTCAACCAGTTCGCGCGT
>JANOKW010000210.1:0-5006 GCA_031419475.1 Hyphomicrobium sp.
GTATTGCCGTTCGCCGCCAGCGCCTCAAGGGCGTTACGGTCCTTGCGCGAAAGCGCGATTTCGTGTGTCGTGCGTGCCATGCAAACGTTGAATCATATTCGCGGCATGCGCAGATTCAAATGTTTGTGACATAACACTAGACGATCCATTTTGATGCCTGCCGCGTAATGCTGGCATTGTCAAAGAGGTTCCGCTATGCTCGCAGCTCACAACAGTAGCCGGACCTTTATCCGGTTCAGGACCCCGCCGAGCCCCGGATCAATGGCCAATTTCCTCCATCGTGTAGCAGCCAGCGGCGACATCGAAGCGTTTCGGGAACTATTCGAAATTTATGCTCCCCGCGTCAAAGCCTACATGATGCGCCAAGGCACCGACGCAAACACTGCCGAAGAATTGGCGCAGGAAACGCTGTTAACGGTCTGGCGCAAGGCCGGCCTTTACTCGGATGACCGGGGAAGTGCGACAACCTGGATTTTCACAATCGCCAGAAATCTAAGGATCGACAGGCTGCGTAAGGAGATGACATGGGTTGAATTGCCCGAAGGGCGCAATGAAGAAGCGTCCGACGATCCGCTGCCAGACCAGATGTACGAGGACAACGAGCGGCGCAAGAGGGTGCAAAGTGCACTGTCAGATCTGCCGGCCTATCAGCATGAAGTGGTGGCGTTGTCGTACATCGAGGGTTTGTCCCACAGTGAAATTGCCGAACGGCTCGGATTGCCGCTCGGGACCGTTAAATCGCGCATGCGCCTTGCGTACCTGAAAATACGCGAAGCCGTAGAGGACTTGAAGTAGATGACGATCCACCACCATCCTGGTCCTGAAAGCTTGATGAGCTGTTCAGCCGGCAGCATGCCCGAGGCATTCGCTGCGGTGATGGCCGCGCATATGGACGTGTGCCCACAATGCCGCGAAGAGCTGGCTTTGATGGAAAATATCGGTGTGGTTTTGTTCAAAAACATGTCGCCTTCGCCCATGACCCGCGAAGCCCCCGTCATGGCGGCGCGCCGGGCAGAGGCTGATGGGGACGCTGCCGTAGCGCGGTCGTCAAAGATTTCCGCTGGCGACATACCAGCACCTCTGCGTTCCATCGCTGGTGATTATCTTGACGATATAGCGTGGAAGCGTTTGGCCCCAGGATTGATGCATTATCAATTCCCGCTCTCAAAGACCGCAATTGGTGATCTGCGTCTGATCAAGGTAGCTCCCGGAATGGCTCTGCCTGAGCACGGTCACGGCGGCTCCGAGCTGACGCTGATATTGCGCGGAGCGTATTCCGACAAGACCGGACGCTATGGAGTTGGCGATCTCGCGGATCTCGACGACAATATCGAACACCAGCCCATTGCCGATGCCGTTGAGGGATGCATCTGTCTTGTTGCGTCAGATCACAAAATCCGGTTCAAGAGTATAATGGCGCGGCTTGTTCAGCCCTTTACCGGAATGTAAATACCTCATGCGGGTTGATTACCCTTGGAAGTGCGTCTGGATCACAGGCGCGAGCACCGGCATTGGCCGTGAGCTCGCTTTGCTGTTAGCGCGCGAGGGGGCAACTGTCGCGGTTTCGGCCCGTTCGGCCGCCAAGCTCACCGAAATGCAAGCACTCCACCCTGCCATTAAGCCCTATCCACTCGACGTTATGGATGCTGATCGCGTGGCGCAGGTTTTCGCTGCCATCGAACGCGACCATGGACCGGTCGATCTCGCAGTGCTCAATGCAGGCATCTGGCAGCCCATGCTGGTTTCGGATTTCAGCGCCGCTAAAGCGAAGACGTCGATGGGCGTGAATTATTTCGGCGTGCTTCATGCGCTTGAGCCCGTCATGCGGGCGATGACCGCTCGCGGTCGCGGCCACATAGGTGTTGTCTCATCTGTTGCTGGATATCGCGGCCTGATGAAGGGCGCGGCATACTCGCCGACAAAGGCCGCCCTCATCAGCCTCTGTGAAGCGCTTTATCTAAGTTTGAAGCGCAAGGGCGTTAAGTTGAGTGTCATCAATCCGGGCTTCGTCAAAACGCCAATGACCGATGTCAACACCTTTCCTATGCCCTTTATTGTGACAGTTGATGAAGCTGTTCTAACAATTGCCAACGGCCTGGCGCGCGGCAAATATGAGATCGTATTCCCATTTCGGATGGCCCTCTTGATGAAGACGCTGCGCATCGTGCCCAACCGCGTCTTCTTCTGGCTGATCGGCCGCACTTCAGAGCGCGCTGGCACTGGTGATACCGGACCTCAGTCAGACAATTGATCACCCGGGCGCCGCTTATATTTTTGTCAACCGGTAGACCCCAACATCCACGTCGCCGCATTCGAAGCCAACCTCGCAGTAGGTCAGATAGTAGACCCACATGCGCCTAAAACGCTCGTCAAATCCCAGGCGCTCTATTTCGAGCCAGCGGTCTTGGAACCTCGATCGCCAGTGATTGAGCGTTACGGCATAACTGGCGCCGAACTTTTCAATGATTTCAAACGAAAGGCCGGCACGCGCCGCTTCTTCTCTCATGCCCGTAACCGTTGGCAACATACCGCCCGGGAAAATATACCTTTGAATAAAATCGGCTTGACGCCGGTATGTCTCGAAATAGCGCTCGTCGATCGTAATGGATTGGATGACAGCCTTGCCGCCGGGCTTTAAACGGGCGGCAATCATCTTAAAGTATTGCGGCCAGTGCGCTTCTCCGACCGCCTCGATCATTTCAATTGAAACGATGCCATCGAACTCGCCGCGGCAATCTCTGTAGTCCTCGAACCGCAGATCCTCACGGCCTGCAAGACCTGCTGTCGCCAGCCTTTGCTGCGCAAAATACAGCTGTTCTTTGGACAGAGTGAGGCCTGTAACGTGGACACCTTTTTCTGCCGCACGTTCCGCGAGACCACCCCACCCACAACCCAATTCGAGCAACCGGCTGCCGGCCCCGAGATCCAGAGCGTCGAGCACAACGCGGTACTTTTCCTCTTGAGAAGCATCAAGTGTAGTGTCCTGCGCGCGGAAAATGCCGCTCGAATATGTCATGGTGGAATCGAGCCACAGCGCATAAAAATCATTCCCTAAGTCATAATGGGCCGCAATATTGCGACGGCTGCCGCGGCGCGTGTTCTTGCGCCGTCTGTGCCACCAGATGTCGGACAACCGCACTTTAGAAACGCCGCCACTTGCGCTTTGAACAGAGTCATAATTCATATTGAGAAATCGCAGAACGGCGCCGAGATCGGGCGTAGCAATTTCAGCGCGCATATAGCTTTCTGCAAGACCTAGGCTTCCGCGCGTCGCCAGCCGCCACACCGGCTTAAATGACGCGAGTTTCAAACGTGCAGCAGGTCCCGTGCCGCCGCCCACTGTTACATGTCCGCCCGACGGGAATTCCACATGCAGCCGTCCATGTGCCGATGATCCAAAGGCTTGCTTCAAGGCGCCCGCGATGCGCCGCTCTCTCCAGCCCAAACCGGCGAAGGGAACGTCCCCGCGTTCTTGGGCAACAGCGCTGTTGTTTTGCATCAGAGCTCGACCTTCGACTGCTTGTTGTGGGAGACCGTATAAGGCGGCGAGACGTGCCGCTTGGTTAGGGGCACGCCTTTGAGCCAGAGTTTCGCTGCCTCGTAATGAATGGCAGCGATGACTTTCAGGGTAAAGAACGGATAACGGGCGAGCAATTTTAGAAGCGATGAATCATTCAACTCCAAGCGGCGTCCGCGAAATCGCGTCTTGATGAGGGGCCCATCGCCATCGCTAAAATTGACAGCGACAAATGCCTCATCAAGGGGGTCGTTGACGATGAACCGATATTGCCCACGTCCGGCCGCGAAGGGGGAAACGAACATGTCTTTCGCACATGATTGCGCATAGTTGCCGTCCGGTTGCCGCGAGCCTGCGGCGACAACATAGCTCGTCCGTTCTCCAAACGTGTTGTTGACCTCATAGATCATCGTCTCCAGATCGCCCGCTGGGGCATAGACATAAAACACGCTCAGTGGATTGAACACGTAACCGAAGAGCCGTGGATAAGAGAGGAGTTCAATGCGCCGTCCATCGCTTGGCCGGCCAGCCTCCGAAAGTGCGGCGCGAGCTGTATTGCCGATAGATGTTTCGTCACCCGCACCATGATCACTGTCATGCAAGCTGAAAACGTTCCAGGCGTTGTACGAAAACAGGCGCAAGTGCTGCGCAATCGTTGCGATCTCGTCGATGTCGATCAGAAAAGAGAACACTTTATAGTTGAGCGCATGAGGCTTCGGCCGCACGCGCTTGTGCACGACGTCACCGCAATAGACGGCAGATCTGGTGGAGGCCAATACCATCACACCGCCGCCGCCGGCACGAACTCCGCCGCAACGACTGGCCGCGTGATACGCGATTGACGTTCGTCCCACGTCCAGGGCCGTAGCACCGCTCCGCAGCTTCCGCCCAGCCGCCGGCTCAAATCTTCAGCGGCCGCCAATCCCGATTGCAGTCCGTCTTCATGGAAGCCATAACCGAAATAACTACCAGCGAACCACAGCCGGTTCTTACCTTGCAGCGTACCCAAATCACTCTGTGCGCTTAAGGCCGCCGCGTCGTAGACCGGATGATGATAGACGAAACGCCCTACAATCGCTTCGTTTGGAATTGCGCGCAAGGGATTGAGCGTTACGAAATAGTTGGTTTTCGTTGGCAAAGGCTGCAAGCGGTTCATCCAATACGTGACCGACATGTCCTCAGCGCCTTCGTTCTTTATGTCGTCGCGCCGGCCGAGATAGTTCCAGCTCGACCACAGCCGCGGGCGCTTTGGCATGAAAGACGAGTCTGTGTGCAGCACGGCTTCGTTGTGTTGATAGCGAAATGCGGACAGGAGATTGCGCATATCGGGCCTAGCATTTGAAACGATCTCTAGCAGGCTGTTGAACTTGGGGCGACCGTAGACTGTTTTTTTCGTCTCTGTCGTCCGATTGAACGTTTTTGGTCTCTTGGTCTTTGGGTGTGAGGCATTCCAGCGGTGTTTCTCAGGCTTCTGCGAGCAGCCTTGGCA
>JANOKW010000211.1:0-30507 GCA_031419475.1 Hyphomicrobium sp.
CGCTCATCCGGGGTCTTTACAAATTCGATAAGGGTAAAGGTCCCGGCTCTACGCAACGATGCGAGCCGCATCCTGGCTTGGCCGGGAATGCGGGTGGAAGAGGCGCGCGCTAACGCGAACGCGGCAAGAAAAGTCTTTCAAAGGAAAATTCGAATGGCGTTTTTACCGGAGGCGTTTGCGCGCCTGGTCACCGGGCGTGGCCGTGCGGGCTCTTTGCTTGCGTTCGGCGACTCTCGTTCCTCGAGCCGGCCGCCGATCGCGGAAGAGAAGGGCTCCCGCACTGGCGCGCTGATTGCCTTCGAGCAATTGGGCGAGCCGGTTTGGAGCCCGCGCG
This sequence comes from Hyphomicrobium sp., assembly GCA_031419475.1. Classification (GTDB taxonomy): domain Bacteria; phylum Pseudomonadota; class Alphaproteobacteria; order Rhizobiales; family Hyphomicrobiaceae; genus Hyphomicrobium_B. The sequence continues at coordinate 335 of JANOKW010000211.1, forward strand.
ATTACGGACACTTCGCACGCGAAGGCTTTATGCAGAACGCGATTTTGTATCGCTCCGTGCGCATGATTGCGGAAGCGGCGGCCTCGATCCCGCTGCTCGTTTATGAGCGCGGCGAAGAACTGGAAGATCATCCGCTCATCGATCTTCTGCGCCAGCCGAGCCTCGATCACACGTCGGTAGATTTTCTCGAGAGCTGGTACGGGTTTCTGCTGGTCGCGGGCAACGCGTATGTCGAAGCTGTCGCGATCGATGGCGAGTTGCGCGAACTGCATGTGTTGCGACCGGATCGCATGAAAGTGATCCCGGGGCCGGATGGCTGGCCCGAGGGTTATGAATATACAGCGGGCGGGCAATCGATCCGCTTCATCGATGAAGCCGTACCTGGCGTGCGGCCGATCCTGCACGTCAAAATGTTTCATCCCGCGAACGATCACTACGGCATGAGCCCGATTGAAGCCGCGAGTGTTGCCATCGACATCCACAACGAGGCGTCGAAGTGGAACAAGGCGCTGTTAGATAATTCGGCGCGGCCGAGCGGGGCACTGGTTTATGCGGCCAGCAACGGACAGATGACGGGCGAGCAGTTTCAACGCCTGAAGGACGAACTGGAGACAAGTTATCAAGGGGCGCGCCACGCCGGCCGCCCTCTACTCTTAGAAGGCGGCTTGGATTGGAAGCCGCTGTCGTTGTCGCCGAAGGATATGGATTTCATCGAGGCGAAGAACTCGGCGGCGCGCGAGATTGCCCTGGCGATGGGCGTGCCGCCTCAACTTCTAGGAATTCCCGGCGACAATACCTACGCCGCCGATTGGTCGGAATACTTCGGGCATCAGCCGGGCGATGGCAGTCAGGATGTTTATTTCCACCTGGATCCGCTCTGGGCGTCGGCTTCAATCGACGCAATTGGCGTTGACGTTTATTGGCCGCTTGCCGATTGGCGCGACGGGCGCAGCCATCTCGATTATCAAGTGGGATATCGCTCGACCTACGATTTGAATTATCTGAAGTCGAACGTTCAGGGCGGCGAAGGTTACAACTGGTTCTATGCCTCCGAGGTCAATCGCAACAATCAGGTTCGCTCCAACATCAATGACAGCTACGGGAAGCCCTGGGTCTACCGCTACAAGGATGTGAAGTCCTGGTGGTTGAACCAGCATTTCAACCGGCCTAGTGGCGTCGAAAGCGGATCGCCGACGGCGTGGGTGCCGCAATCCAAGCCGATCTGGTTCATGGAGATCGGTTGTCCCGCAGTCGATAAGGGTGCTAATCAGCCCAACGTATTCGTCGATCCTAAAAGTTCGGAAAGCGCGCTGCCGTATTATTCGCGGGGAAATCGCGACGATCTGATGCAGCGGCGCTTTCTCAAAGCCTTCATTCATGCCTTCGATCCAACCAAGCCCGGATATGTGACGGGGCTCAATCCGATTTCGAGCGTGAATGGCCAGAGAATGGTCAACCTCGATCACATTCACGTCTACTGCTGGGACGCGCGGCCGTTCCCTGCTTTCCCACAGCAGACGGAAATTTGGGGCGACGGCGCCAACTGGCAGTACGGACACTGGCTCAACGGCCGGCTTGCAAGTGCGCCGCTGGCTGAACTTGTTGCCAAGGTCCTGACCGATTATGGCTACGCGGATTTTAAAACCGACGCATTAAATGGCACCGTACCGGGGTACGTGATCGATCGTATCATGGCGGCACGCGATGCGCGGCAGCCGCTGGAACTCGCCTACTTTTTCGACAGCTTGGAAAGCGGTGGCAACATCACGTTCAGGCATCGCGGACAAGAGGCGGCGGCGATGACGATTTCGACGGACACAATGGTGGAAGAGCGGCCGGGCAGCAATTTATTGTCGCTGACACGCGGTCAGGAGACGGATTTGCCCGCCTCCGCCAAGATACGCTTCATTTCGGGCGAGGACGATTATCGCCAGGCCGTTGCCGAAGCGCGCCGTCTGTCGGGCGCGAGCGGGCGCGTGGCGCAAGCCGATTTGCCAATCGTGCTTGAAGACGGTTTGGCGGCGGGGATTGCCGAGACGTGGCTGTTTGAAAACTGGGCCGCGCGCGAGCGGGCGAGTTTTACATTGCCACCGAGTGCGTTGGCGCTTGAGCCGGGCGACGTCGTGACTTTGCAGCAGGGCGCTAAGTCGCGCTTCCTGCGCGTGACAGAGATTGCGGAACATGGCGCACGCGAGATTACAGCGCGCGGTATCGATCCGGATGTCTATGGGCAGGTGGGTGCGCCTGAGCGCTTGCCGCGCCCGTCTCCGGTTATTCAAATTGGACAGCCTGCGGCGGCTTTTCTCGATCTGCCGTTATTGACCGGCACTGAGTTGCCGGAAGCCGGATACATCGCTGCCGTACAGCAGCCGTGGCCGGGCGGAGTGGCCGTTTATGCCTCGCCGCAGACATCGGGTTATGCGCTAAAAGGTGTCATTCCTGCTCCTGCGACGTTGGGGCGAACACTCGATCCGCTTTACGCGGGGCCTGAAGGGCGCATCGATTGGGCGGCGAAAGTTCGGGTCAAGTTGTCCTTCGGAACACTGACCTCGGCCGATCTCGTCAGCGTCGGGTCGGGGATTAATTTGGCGGCCGTGCGGAATGCGGATGGCGAGTGGGAGGTGCTGCAGTTTCTTAATGCGGTGCTGGTGGATGTTGGAACCTACGAGCTGACGGGGTTGCTACGCGGGCAGGGCGGCACGGAAGGGGCGATGCGTGCGCCGGTCGCCGCGAACGCGCTGTTCGTTGTGCTCGATGCGGCGGTGATGCAGCTGCCGCTCGGGTTGAACGATCTCAATCTGCCGTTGAATTGGCGCTACGGGCCATCGAACCGGGGAATTGGGGACGCGTCGTATGTGGTGACGCAGCATGCGTTCAAGGGGCTTGGACGACGGCCGTTGTCGCCGGCGCGCGTGAAGGGGACGCGAGCGGTTGGCGGCGATCTCACAGTGACATGGGAGCGGCGCACGCGCATCGGCGGCGATAGTTGGGATGCAGCCGAAGTGCCGCTCGGCGAAGACAGCGAAGCCTACGAGATAGAGATCATGTTGGGCCCGGTCGTGAAGCGCACGATCATGGCGGCGGTGCCGGTGGCGGTCTACACGGCCGCGCAGCAGGTGATTGATTTAGGAAGTGTGCAGAGTGCCGTGAGTGTTCGCGTTTATCAGAAGAGCACGCTCTTCGGGCGCGGCGCTGCGAGAGTTGCGGTGGTTTGACTCGTAGGTCGCGGGTGAGCCCACTTGCGCTGGAAGCGCAGCAAGCATGGGCGAACCCCGACAGATGCACACGCGAACGACGTTGTCGGGCATCGCTTTGGCACGCTGCGCCGGCGCTCAGCACCGACCTACAAGCAACGACTCACAAGAGATAACCATCATGAACCAACCAGTGTGGCTCGCCGCCGCGTGGGCCGAATTTGGCGTGCGTGAAATTTCGGGTGCGAGAGATTCAGTCGCCGTGCTTTCTTATTATAAGGATGCTGGGCATCCCTCGGTCAAACATGACGAGATTGCGTGGTGTGCGGCGTTCGCGGGCGCGATGTTGAAGCGCGCTGATATTGCCGCAACGGGGTCGCTTCTGGCGCGGTCTTATCTCGGATGGGGCGTACCGGTCGAGACTCCAAAGCTTGGCGCGATTGCGGTGCTGGAACGCGGGACCGATCCGGGCGCGGGGCATGTTGGATTTGTCGTTGGCGCAGCGGGAAAACGTATTTTTCTGCTTGGTGGCAATCAAGGTGACGCGGTTTCGGTTGCAGCGTTCGATTTAGGACGTGTCATTGGCTATCGCTGGCCACGAGATGACCCGGTGGCGGCACCGGGCGATGCAAAAGTGTTCGATCATGCGCTTCGGCACGTTCTCGCGATGGAAGGCGGCTTCACCGATGACCCCCACGATCCGGGCGGGCCCACCAACAACGGCATAACGCTCGAAGTCTTTGCGCGCTGGAAAGGCGTGACGATCGATGCCGTGTCGCGGGCGCGGCTGATCGACGATTTGAAGCGCATTCCCGATGACGTGGTGCGTGCGATTTATGAAGCGCGGTACTGGCGGCCGGGGCGATGCGGAGATTTGCCAACTTCACTAGGGTTTTTCCATTTCGATGCCTCTGTCAATCATGGCGTCAGCGGTGCTGCCAGATTGTTGCAAGCGGCGTTGGGCGTGAGCGTTGATGGCGCAATCGGACCCGAGACGCTGAGGGCAGCTCAGCTGCGTTCGACCTCATCGATCTTGGAGAAGTACGCAGAGGCACGCCGCGCACGTTATCGCAAACTGCCGCATTTCTGGCGCTTCGGACGCGGCTGGCTCAATCGCGTGGAGAAGACGCTGGCTGCGGCTCGGCTCGAAACGACCAGCGAGAAACTCTCTGAAAACTCTCACACGAAAGGAATAACCGACATGGACATGAAAGACATGCAGACGACCGTCGAACTGCCGGTTGATGGCAAATGGTGGCTGCAATCAAAAACGATATGGGGCGCGCTGATTACGGCAGCGGCGGCTGTGGTGCCGGTGCTTGGGCCCTTGATCGGGATAAATTTGCCGGGCGAGGTGATCCGGCAGGCGGGTGAGCAATTGTTCTCGGCCGCCCAAGTGCTTGGTGCGCTCTTTGGAACACTGCTGACGATCTATGGCCGCGTATCAGCTGTGCAGCGGCTGGCTCGCAAAGTTGTGAATGTGCGGCTTTGAGGTTTGGCATTCATCGCGGGTTCAGGCGGGCGACGTTAACTATGAGGCGTTGGAATGGGAAGTTTTGTCAATGTTGCGCCAGCTCCTCTTTGTCTCTGCGATAGGATTGCCTTTGTATGGCGCGGCGGCCGCACGCTCGTTTGCGGCTGACGCCCAATGCTTTGCCGATTGGGGCAAAGCCGCCGACGTTGTGCGCCAGCAAGGGCTACTGACCGTCGAAGAATTGGCCAAAACCTTTGCAAAAGACATTCCGGGTCAGATCGTACGCGCAACTCTATGCCAGGACGGCGACGACTATATTTATAAGCTGGCGGTCCGAGATAAGCAGGGGCAGCTGAAAAATGTGGTGGTGGACGCTCTGAACCACGCCAAGGCAGTCAACTCGCGCTAGAATTTGCCTCAATAGGCCCGCTATAAGGGACGCTGGAAACGTCTATCGTGGTTGGGACAAGGCCGTGCGCGCACTCGTCGTTGAAGATGATAAGGACTTGAACCGCCAGCTGGTCACGGCGCTCGGCGATGCGGGTTATGCCGTCGATACGGCGCTCGACGGGGAAGAGGGTTACTTCCTGGGGGATACGGAACCCTACGATGTGGTCATACTCGACATTGGCTTGCCGAAGATGGACGGCATCTCGATCCTGGAACAATGGCGCCGCTCTGCGCGCAACATGCCGGTCATTATATTAACCGCGCGTGACCGCTGGAGCGACAAAGTCTCCGGCATGGACGCGGGCGCCGATGATTACATTGCCAAGCCCTTTCACATGGAAGAACTTCTGGCGCGAGTGCGCGCCCAGGTGCGGCGCGCCTCGGGGCACGCCAAATCCGAAATCGAATGCGGGCCGCTGCGCCTCGACACCAAGTCGGCGCGCGTGACCTTCGATGGCCAGCAGGTAAAGCTGACGAGCCACGAGTTTCGCTTGCTCGCCTATCTCATGCATCACAATGGCCGCGTCGTCTCGCGCACCGAACTTGTCGAGCACCTGTATGACCAGGATTTCGACCGGGACTCGAACACGATCGAAGTATTCATTGGGCGCTTGCGCAGAAAAATACCGGGCGAGATTATCCAGACTGTGCGCGGTCTCGGCTACCGGCTGAGTCAAGAACCTGATGAGGCTTGATTCACTCGCGTTCCGGCTGTTCGCGACGTCCCTCGGCTGGACGCTTCTGGTGCTGCCGCTCGCAGGGTTTCTCATTTACCGCACGCACTGCGACGGGCTGCAGACCAAATTCGATTCTGACTTGAAGAAGTTGCTGACGGCCGTCGCGTTCGACAGCATGAATACAACCGGCGACGAGCCTGTCGTGCCGCAAAACCTCTATGAACCTTTGTTCGAGGTGACGCACTCAGGCTGGTATTGGCAGGTGCGCCCGATTGATGGTGCGCCAGGCCGCCGCCTTGTCTCGCCGTCGCTGGCGAGCGAAGTTCTGCCCTCCCCTTACGACAAGAAATTCCCGACCGACGTCACTGGCACGCGTTGGATGAATGTCCCCGGTCCTGCCGATCAACGCATTCGTATTCTCGAAACAATCGAGACGCTGGGCGCCGATCCCGCGAAGATCAAGTATTCGGTTATTGTTGCGGGGCCGATGGATTGGCTGGAAGCAGATTTCAATCGCTTTCGCAATTGGCTGACGGGCGCGTTGGCGCTGGCGGGATTGGCGCTCTTGGCTTCGACGCTTCTACAAATGCGCTTTGGCCTTGCGCCTTTGCGCAGGATCGAGCGCGGGCTTGCTCATATCCGCTCGGGTGCTGCGTCCAAACTCGCTGGGCGTTTGCCAGCCGAGATTGAGCCGATGCAAGCGGAACTGAATGCGCTCATCCAATCCAATCAAGATATCGTCGACCGGGCGCGGACGCAGGTGGGCAACTTGGCGCACGCCTTGAAGACGCCGCTCGCCGTTATCACCAACGAGGCGCGCGAACAGAAAAGCCCGTTCGCCAATAAGGTGGCGGAGCAGGCGCAGATTATGCGCGATTCTGTGTCCCATTATCTCGATCGCGCGCGTATGGCGGCAAGTGTGAGTGGCAAGGGGCGCAAAACGCCGGTTGAGCCGGTTGTTGAACCGCTGGTGCGCGCGTTGGAGCGTATCAATCGCGACAAGGGCGTTGCGGTGACGATGAATGTTGCGGCGGGCGCGAAGTTTCAAGGCGAAAAGCAAGATCTTGAAGAGATGCTCGGCAATCTCCTGGACAATGCCTGCAAGTGGTCGAAGAAGCGCGTGTTTTTGACTGTGAAGGTTGAGACGCCGATGACAGAGTCGGGGGCGATGTCGAAAGAGAAGCGGCTGATCGTGACGGTCGAGGACGATGGGCCGGGATTAACAGCGGAGCAGCGTGCGAAAATCGGCAAGCGCGGCATGCGGCTGGATGAATCAAAGCCGGGGTCGGGTTTAGGGTTGTCGATTGTCAGCGATTTGGCGACGAGCTATCGCGGGTCGATGGGCCTTGATGCCTCGGCGCACGGCGGGCTGATGGTTCGGCTCGATTTGCCGGCGGTGTGAGGGTGTTTTCCCGTGCTGCATTGCCGCAACGGGGCCGCAACGGTGCTGCAACTGGGCCGCAACAGGGCACCCTTTCCCCACAATCGCCCGAATCGGGATGGCATTACGCCTTGCGGAGTGCACAATCTCGGGCTAGCCCTTGCCTCTATAGGGCCCAGCGGGGGTCTGCGTGCCGGTAACAAACAGCGTGCCCTTAAATTTTTCGAACGAGGTTTCTCATGCGCAGCTCGCGCCATATGATCGTCATCGCAGCCGGTTTGGCAGCCGGATTGTCTGTTGCAGCGTGCAGCGGGAACGGGATTAGCAAGTCTGACAGCGGCACTGTGCTCGGCGCCGTCGCAGGCGGCGTGGTTGGCAACCAAATCGGCAAGGGCCGCGGTAACGTTTTGGCGACGGTCGCGGGCGCTGTGATTGGCGGCATTGTCGGTAGCGAAATTGGGCGCGGCTTGGATCAGCGCGACCGGCAGCTTGCACAAGAAGCAGAGTTTGAAGCGCTGGAGCGCGGCGCCTCCGGCACGGCGCGTCAGTGGAAAAACCCCGACAATGGACGCTATGGCGAGATCGTGCCAAGCAAGCCGTATAAGCGCGGCGCGGAAGATTGCCGTGACTACACCCACACCATCTATATGGACGGCCGCCCGCAACAAATGCGCGGCACGGCTTGCCGTAATCCGGACGGGACTTGGCAAAACGTCGGCTAGGGTGGGTGCCGCGAGGTGTGGACCGGCGTGTTCCGCGACACTTGAGCCGTTGCGAGTGCCAAGTCCTTGCATGCGCCGTCCGGCTTGCCTATTCCCTGGGCGCGGGCTTCAGGACACGCTCGGATGATATTTTTCTGGATTGCGATTGCGACACTGGCGGCGGCCGTGACAATCGCTGTGACGCGCCCGCTTTTGCGCGAGGCCGATTCTAGCGGCGTTGCCTCCGGGGCGGATGCGGCGGTTTACAAAGACCAGCTCGCCGAAATCGAAAACGACAGGGCGCGCGGTGTGCTTTCAGACGCTGAAGCGGACGCGGCGCGGGCGGAAGTGGCGCGGCGATTGCTGAGGGTGGCTGAGCCAGCACTGCGCATTGAATCGGCGGTCGACGGTCGCCGTGCAAAGATCGGTCTGGTTCACGGCGCCGCCATGCTTGCCATTCCCCTCGTGAGCCTCGGGCTTTATCTTCATCTCGGTGCGCCGGGTATGCCGGGGCAACCCCTGCAAGCCCGACTTGCACAACCGCCAGCAAATGCCAGCGCCGACGATCTTGTCGCGAAAGTCGAAGCCCGTTTGCGGGAAGCGCCGGGCGACGGCAAAGGCTGGGACGTGATCGCGCCTATCTACATGGCGCAGGGACGATTTGGCGACGCGGCAGACGCTTATGCCAGTGCGAACCGTCTTCTCGGGGAATCGCCGGACCGGCTTCAAGGCTTTGCCATGGCAAGCATTCGCGCCACCAACGGTCTCGTCAAGGAGTACGCGCGCAAGGCACTCGCCCGGGCGCTGAGTTTAGATCCCAACAAACAGGAATTGCGTATCTGGCTTGCTCTCGCGAAAGAGCAGGATGGCGATTTGGCGGGCGCGGTTGCCGACTATCGCGCGTTGCTGACGGACGCGCCAGCGGATGCCCAGTGGCGTGGCGCGGTTGAAGGGCGGATTGCGGATGTTGAGGCGCGCGGGCCGGGTAAGGGTGAGCCGGCGGCGGCATCTCCGAAGGCTGCGGAGCTTAACCCCGAAGTGCGCGCCATGGCTGAAAAGATGGTCGATGGTTTGGCTGAGCGGATGCGTGCAAATGGCAAAGATCTGCAAGGCTGGCTGATGCTAATCAGGTCGCAGAAGGTTCTGGCGCGTGATGCCGACGCGGCGTCGGCGCTTTCGGAAGCGCGCCGCCAATTTGCAGGCGACGCAAAATCGCTTGGCGCTATTGATGCGCTGGCCAAGGAACTGGGGTTGGGGGCGTGAGCCACTTAAAGGACAATGGTTTGTAGAGGACAATGGTTTGAAAAGGACAATGGCTTGTAATGACTCGTAAACAGCGGCGCGGAATTCTGATCGGCTCGGGCGTTGCGATTTTGTCTGTTGCCGCTTTGCTCGTCATGTTCGCGCTCAAGGATAGCGTGGTCTTTTTCCACACGCCAAGCGATGTGACGGAAAAGAAGATTCAGCCGGGCGCACGTTTTCGTCTCGGCGGGCTTGTCGCTCAGGGTTCGGTCAAGCGCGGCGAGGGCACGGCTGTAACGTTTACTGTCACAGATACGCTCAAAGAGATCCCAGTTTCTTATGTTGGCGTGCTGCCCGACCTCTTTCGTGAGGGACAAGGCGTGGTGACAGAGGGTAAGCTCGAGGCGGGCGGTATCTTCACGGCCGATAGCGTGCTTGCCAAACACGACGAGAATTACATGCCGCCGGAAGTGAAAAAGTCGCTTGAAGCTCGCGGAGTTAAGCTTGGGGCGAGCGCTCATCCGGACGACGCGACGAAGAAATAGCAAAGGCAGTATAGCGATGATCGTCGAGTTTGGACATTTCGCCTTGGTGCTGGCCTTGGCAGTTGCGGCTTTCCAAACGATTGTGCCGGCGTGGGGCGCACACGTTCGTGACGCGCGGTTGATGAGCGTCGCCGAACCCGCAGCGATGACCCAGCTGCTATTGCTGATCATTTCGTTTCTCTGCCTGACGCACGCCTATGTGACGTCGGATTTCTCGGTTGCCAACGTGGCGGCCAATTCGCATTCGACCAAACCGCTGATCTACAAATTGTCGGGTGTGTGGGGAAACCACGAAGGCTCGATGCTACTGTGGGTCCTGATCCTTGCAATCTTTGGCGCGGCGGTTGCGGCGTTCGGCAATAATTTGCCAGCAACGCTCAAAGCCAACGTGCTCTCGGTGCAGGCGTCGATTGCCTTAGCGTTCTTGTTGTTTCTGGTTTTGACATCCGATCCGTTTTTGCGGCTTGATCCAGCTCCCGCCGATGGGCGCGGATTGAACCCGATCCTGCAGGACCCGGCTTTAGCGTTTCACCCGCCGTTCCTCTACATGGGTTATGTGGGGTTCTCGATTGCGTTTTCGTTTGCGATTGCGGCGCTGATCGAAGGGCGCATCGATGCAGCGTGGGCGCGCTGGGTACGTCCATGGACGCTGGCAGCCTGGATGTTCCTGACGATCGGCATCGCCATGGGATCGTGGTGGGCGTACTACGAACTTGGTTGGGGCGGATGGTGGTTCTGGGACCCGGTTGAAAACGCGTCCTTCATGCCGTGGCTGGCAGGAACGGCACTTCTGCATTCCGCGCTGGTCATGGAAAAGCGCGAGGCGCTGAAAGTTTGGACGGTTCTTCTGGCGATCCTCACGTTCTCGTTGTCGCTGATGGGGACATTCATCGTGCGCTCGGGCGTGTTGACCTCGGTGCACTCGTTCGCTGTCGATCCGGCGCGGGGCGTGTTCATCCTCGGTATACTCGTATTTTTTACGGGCGGCGGATTGGTATTGTTTGCGGCGCGCGCCAAAGAACTGCGCCAGGGCGGCCTGTTCGCGCCGGTAAGCCGCGAGGGCAGCCTCGTGCTGAACAACATACTCCTGGTGACGGCGACAGCGACGGTGTTCGTTGGCACGCTCTATCCGCTCGCGCTGGAAGGTATCACGGGCGAGAAGATTTCCGTCGGTGCGCCGTACTTCAACATGACGTTTGGGCCGTTGATGATCCCGCTACTTTTGGCGCTGCCGTTCGGGCCGAGCCTCGCATGGAAGCGCGGCGATCTCTTGGGGGCGGGGCAGCGACTGTTTGCAGCCATGGGGCTGGCGGGGGTTGCGGCATTCGCGACGTATGTTGCATTTAATCGTGGGCCATCGCTGGCGCCATTGGGGATTGCGCTTGGCGTATTCGTTATGGCGGGTGCGGTGTCGGAATGGCTGACGCGCACGAAATTCGGCTCCGTCAGTTTTGCAGAAACAATGCGGCGCGCGCGCAATCTTCCGCGTGGGGCCTACGGATCGTTCTTGGCGCACTTTGGCATCGGCATGATGGCGGTCGGCATCGTCGCGACGAGCGCGTATCAGGAAGAGCGCATTTTGATCATGAAGCCAGGAGAGCAGGTTTCTGTCGGCGGGTTTCAGATGACCTTCAAGGGAGCGGCGCCAAATAGGGGTCCGAATTACAAGGAAGACGTTGCGCAGTTCGAGGTGACGAAGGGCGGCGTGCCGGTGGCCGTGCTTACGCCATCGAAGCGCATCTACGACGCGCCACCGCAGCCGACAACAGAGTCTGGAATTCATGCGTCATGGCTCGGCGATCTCTACGTCGTGATCGGCGACGAGCAGAAGCAGGGCGGCGCCTATGCCGTGCGCGCGTATTTCAATCCGCTCGTCAGGTTCATCTGGTTGGGCGCGCTGATCATGTTCTTGGGCGGTGGTATTTCATTGACCGATAGGCGGCTTCGGGTCGGCGCACCGGTCAAGGCGCGGCGATCAGGTGCGGTACCCGCCGAATGAGGACATGCATCCCTACAACATGGAAAGCGTGCCTCGCAGCACTTGTGATGGTATCATTGGCGTTGCCGGCATTCGCTGTCTCACCAGACGAAGTGCTTGCCGATTCCGTACTCGAAGCGCGGGCGCGGGCCTTGTCGGCGCAATTGCGCTGTCTCGTTTGTCAGAACCAATCGATTGACGACAGCGATGCGCCGCTCGCGCGGGATTTGCGCGTTCTGGTGCGCAAACGGTTGCAAGCCAAAGATAGCGATGAAGCCGTGATGGACTACATCGTTGCGCGCTATGGTGATTTCGTATTGCTAAAGCCGCCGATGAAGTCCTCGACACTGCTTCTCTGGCTAACGCCGCTTCTGGTGCTGATGGGCGCCATTTGGCTGGCGGTCAAAGCGGGGCTTGGCCAGACAGTCCGCGCTCAGGGGGCCGAAACTCAGAATTCGGGATTAAGCACTGCGGAAGAAAAGCGACTGACGGAAATTCTTAAACGGCAGGACGATACCCGCAGTTAATCAGTGCGCGGCACTAATCAGGGCGGCAGGCTGACCGGCTTGATACGCTGCAACACAGACATGTGGGGCGTCGTTGCGAGCTCTTCGACGGCCGCCCTGAAGCGCTCTGTTTCAAGGGCTGTATTGGCAATCGGTTTGCTGTGCGCGCCGCTCTCATTGTTTGCAGTCTTGTTGAGAACCCGAGACAGAACATAAGTTCCAACATTGATGCCGATGACTTCCGGGCCGCCGGGCGCGTCGATCAACATGGGCGAACCGGAAGAGCCGGGCCCTGTGTCGCAATCGTGCAGGATAATGGAAGCTGGATCGGAAAAATCGCGTGCGATCATGCCGGCGCTGGCATCGGGAAAAGCTTCTGTGATCGCGCAGGGTCCGCCGAAGACAATATTTGTGGAAGCGAGATCGCGATGCATGGCGGCTTGAAACACTTGTCCCGCCTCCGAGGCCTGTTCAATCTCGTCACGGGATTTATCGCTGAGCGCTAATCCACCAGCACGGCAAATGGGGCGGGCGAGGCGCGCAACAGCCCAGTCGTTGGCGGCTTCGATGGGCGGAGTGAGGCCTAGACTTTCGGTGCCCGAGCGCACGTTTTCATGGACTTCGGCCTCTGAAGCGCCGGCGATGCGCGATGATTGACGGATTGCTGCGGTACCAATTGTGAAGGCAAATTTAGTGAGCTTTGATTTTTGGGTTCCAGCGGTGCCAAAGAGGCAATGGCTAGCAGTGGCGATGATATCAGGTGCGACGCAGAACGCGGAGCAGATGGTCGAGCCATCGAGGGACAAGGTGCCGATTTTTTGAGTGAGATCAGTTAAGCGTTCAGGGATGCTCTGGCGCTCGTCAGTGCCGAACACGGCAATAGGCGACACGAATGTTTGAACAGAGCGAGGTTTCGACGCAAGCCCCACGGGCTGAGCTGCAGCACGAGTTGCAGTGAAAGCTACTGCTGCGGGGATGGCAGCCACGAAGAAAGCGGCGTTTGCAAAAGCGCGGAACTTGGATGCGGAACGCAAAAATCTTGTCACGTATGAATCCCAGCGAGGCGGCGCGCCATCACGAAATGGGCGGCCGACATTACCAACAGTTAAGGCCGCCGAAATGCTGCGGTAATCCGAGTTCCGTTACCCCCATCAACCAAGGCTACAGGTGCCTTTCCAGAGCTGGAGGTTTTGAATGCTCTTTTCGCCTCGTTCTTCGACCTTGACCAAGAGTCAGGGAGCAAATACCGGGCCAGTTTCCGGGTCAGTGCCACAGCGGCTCGTAATGACCGGAGTTTCCGCCGCAGCCGCACTCGCCGCGATTGGCGCGATGGGTCTCATTGGGACAGATTTCTTCACCGCCGCGCGCGCCGAGACAAACGCCGGAGCTACAATCGACACGCCCTACGGCCGGGCGCCGATGTCGTTTGCAGATCTGGTCGATAAGGTTAAGCCGTCGGTTGTCTCGGTTTCGGTGGTCAACGATGGCGGCGCGGCCAAGGTTGCCGATAATGGTCCAGGCGGTGGTCCAGGCGGTGGTCAAGGTAATGGTCCAGGTAAGGGCCGCGGCGGCATGGCTATCCCCGAGCTTCCCGAAGATCATCCGTTGCACGACTTCTTCAAGAACTTGCCGAAGGATTTCGGCCAGGGTGAAGGCGGCGGCGGCAAGCCGCGTCCTTCGCAGGGTCAGGGTTCTGGATTCGTGATTTCGTCCGATGGTTATGTCGTAACCAACAATCACGTTATCGACGGCGCAACCAAGATCCAGGTGTCGTTCGATGAGAACGAGAAGTTTGAAGCCAAACTGATCGGCACCGACCAGCGCACAGACATCGCGTTGCTGAAAATTCAGAGCAGTAAGACGTTTCCAGCTGTGAAGCTTTCGGATAAGGCGCCGCGCGTTGGTGATTGGGCGCTTGCCGTTGGCAATCCGTTCGGTCTCGGCGGAACGGTGACGGCCGGTATCGTATCGGCTCTTGCGCGTGATATCGGGTCTGGGCCTTATGACTACCTGCAGATCGACGCGGCGGTGAACCGCGGCAACTCAGGCGGTCCGACGTTTGGCCTTGATGGCGAAGTCATTGGCGTCAACACGGCGATCTATAGCCCATCGGGCGGCAATGTCGGCATCGCATTTGCGGTTCCTGCCAAGACCGTCAAGGATGTCGTTGAGCAGTTAAAGGCTGGCGGTACGGTTAGCCGCGGCTGGCTTGGCGTCAAGATCCAGAACGTCGATGACGACACGGCGGCGAGCCTTGGCCTAACGGAAGCCAAGGGTGCGCTTGTCAGTGAAGTGACGGCAAATGGCCCAGCGGCTGCAGCTGGTCTCAAGACGCAGGATACGATCCTGCAGATCAACGCCGACAAAATCGCCGACAGCCGCGATCTTGCGCGCAAGATTGCGGAATTCTCGCCCGATACAACTGTTGATGTGAAGGTTTGGCGCAACAGCGGCGAACAGACCGTCAAGGTGAAGCTCGGCCTGTTTCCGAATTCGGGCGATCCGATGAAGCCAGTGGGCAGCGACGACAAGCCGGCGAAAGATCAGATGGAGCTGAGCCAGCTCGGCCTGACACTGATGCCGGCAAGAAACGGCAGTCCGAAGGATGGCGTTGTGATTGCCGAAGTCGATGCGGGTTCCGATGCCGCTGAAAAGGGCCTCAAGGCTGGCGACATCATCCTGGAAGTCTCAGGGCAGACCGTCGCTCAGCCTGACGATGTCGTCTCGGGCGTCAAGAAAGCCCAGGAGATGAAGCGTTCTGCCGTGCTCCTGCACGTCAAGTCTGGTGACCAAAAGCGCTTCGTTGCGGTCCAACTTAAAGACAAAAAGGGCTGAACTGGCAGCGTTTGGTATCTGTTAGGTTGTTTGGGAGGCGGTCTCACCCTGAAAACGGGCGGGGCCGCCTCGACGTTTTGAGCCGGGGCCGTTACATAGAGCTGAGCGTCGCAAAGAGTCTGTGACGAACTGGACAATGATGGGCGGCCAAAGCATGCGCGTTCTGGTGATCGAAGACGACAAAGAGACAGCCCAGTTTCTGCAGAAGTCTCTGAAAGAGAACGGGCACACGGCAGATCTGGCGGGCGATGGCGAAAGCGGGTTGTCGCTCGCTGAAGAAGGTGCCTATGACGTGTTGATCGTCGATCGCATGCTGCCGCGATTGGATGGCCTCTCGGTCATCAAAACGTTGCGCACCAAGGGCAATCGCACGCCAGTGCTCATTCTCTCGGCACTTGGCGAAGTCGACGACCGGGTGAAGGGCTTGCGCGCCGGCGGCGACGATTATCTGACAAAGCCCTACGCTTATTCTGAATTGCTCGCGCGCGTCGAAGCGCTGGGACGCAGGGCGGTGCCCGAAGAACAGCAGACGCGCTACGTCGTCGGCGATCTGGTGCTTGACCGGCTCTCGCACCGGGTGATGCGCGGGGGCGAGCAAATCCTGCTTCAGCCGCGCGAATACAGATTGCTTGAATACCTCATGCAGCACGCGGGGCAGGTTGTTACGCGCACCATGCTGCTCGAGCATGTTTGGGACTACCACTTCGATCCGCAAACGAATGTCATCGACGTGCACATCTCGCGCTTGCGCTCGAAAATAGACAAGAGCTTTGATAAGCCTTTGCTGCACACTGTGCGCGGGGCGGGATATACGGTCCGTGACGGCCCTGTTTGAACGTCTCGCCAAGGTATTTTCAACGAGCGCGTTTATCCTCGCTGCGATGGCGGTTGCGCTTTTTCTGGTGCTGGCAGCGATGCTGGCGGGAGCCTTGTTCTGGCAGACGAACAAGGTGCTGACCGGACAAGTGTTGACTGTTCTCAGAGCTGAAAGCGACGTGCTGCAGGTGGAAGCGGCGTCTGGCCGCGAAGCGCTTTTGACCGCGATTGCGGCGCGGAGCCGGCCCGAAGGTCCCGCGCTTTATTTTCTTGCAGACGGCACCGGCGCGAAGTTGGCTGGAAATCTAAACCGCGTGCCGCCGGAACTAGCCGGCAGCAGCGATGGCGGTGTCTTTCGCTACAAACCCGATCGCGGCAGCGACGCGCCAGAGCGTCTTGCGGTCGCTATTCCTGTTGAGACGGGAGCGGGTCTGCGGATGCTCATCGGCCGCGATATCGAAGATCAGCGCCAGTTTGCCGATACCGTTCGTAATGTCTCACTGATCGGCTTTGGGGCTTTATCGATTCTGGGATTGCTGGGCGGTCTTGCGGTCAGCCGCATGATCCTTAATCGCATGGACGTCATCAATCAAACCAGCCAGTCGATTATTGCGGGCAATCTCTCGCGCCGGATACCTATCGATGGGTCTGGCGGGGAACTCGACGATTTGGCGCGCAACCTCAATGATATGCTGGATCGTATCGAAGGACTGATGGTGAGTTTGCGCGAGGTCTCCGACAATATCGCTCATGATTTGAAAACACCGTTGACGCGGCTGAGAAACTCCGCCGAAGCCGCACTCAGAGATACGCGCGGAGAAGACGCCTATCGCGAAGGGCTCGAACGTACGATCGAGAAGGCCGACGACCTGATCAAGACATTTAATTCTCTCCTTCTGATCGCGCGGCTCGAGGCAGCCCCGCTAGAGGAAAGCCTAGAACTGTTCGATCTCTCGCGCATGGTCGAGGATGTCAGCGAACTCTATATTCCAGCCGCCGAAGAGAGCGGCTTTGCCCTTGGCGTCGATGTGGGGCAGGGCCCGGTGGTGCGCGCGAACAGGCAATTGATCGGGCAAGTGGTGGCCAACCTGATCGACAACGCGATAAAATATTCGCAAGGGCAGGGTTGCGGGAGTTCGATTTCCGTGAGTGCTGGGCCTCGACCGGGCACGGAAGGCGGCGCCTTTATTTCTGTGGCCGATCGCGGACCGGGAATTTCGGAGAACGATAGGCAGCGCGTTTTGAAAAGGTTCGTTCGTCTTGAAGAAAGCCGCACCAAGCCTGGGACGGGATTGGGACTTTCGCTCGTGGCGGCCGTTGCCCGGCTGCACGGCGGAGAATTGAAACTCGAAGATAATCAGCCTGGATTGCGAGTAACGGTCGTTCTGCCGGAAAAAATCGTAATGCGATCCGGCGCGGCGCGTGCGGCGCCCATAGCGATGGCAGGAGCAGGATAGACGATGGCTGAAACCGCTGCGGCATTGGTCGAACGATTGACCGAAGCGCCGGTTGCGCCGAAGGGCGGGCATGGAGAAATGCTCTTTGCAGAGTTTGCGCATGAGGTTGGCACGAGCAGCAGCGGCCCGAGCCTAGAGCCATTGCTACAAAACGCGCCGGTTCGCAATCTTCTGAGCGGCGTGTTTGAAAGTTCGCCGTATCTCACTGGCCTTATCCGGCGCGATCCAGTGCGGCTGCACAGATGCCTTGCGCAAAACCCTGAAACCGAATGTGCGAGATTGAGAGACGTGCTTGCCGCAGAGATGGCAACGGTTGGCGATAGTGCGGCCGCTAAGCGCGCCCTGCGGACATTCAAGAATTCGATTGCGCTGCTGACGGCGCTTGCCGATACGGGCGGGGTTTGGCCCGTCATGACGGTCACGCGCGTCCTGTCCGAAGCAGCCGATGCGGCTGTCGCCAGTGCCGTGCGGTTTCTGTTTCGCCAAGCCAACGCGAGCGGACAATGGCATGCGCTGCGGGCCGATGCGCCAGAGGTCGATAGCGGCTTTTTTGTTTTGGCGATGGGCAAGCACGGGGCCTATGAACTCAACTATTCAAGTGACATAGATCTCATCGTGTTCTTCGACCGCGATCGCGCGCGGTTCACAGGACTAGGCGACCTGCAATCGTTTTTTGTGCGCATGACGAGGGACCTGGTGGCACTCATCGAAGAGCGCACGCCGGATGGCTATGTGTTCCGCACCGATTTGCGCTTGCGCCCGGACGCAGGCGCCACGCAAGTCGCGCTCTCGACGGTTGCGGCGCACGGCTACTATGAAACAGTAGGCCAGAACTGGGAACGCGCAGCGATGATCAAGGCGCGGGCGTGCGCGGGAGATATTGCGGCGGGGGAAGAGTTTCTCGCCGATCTCGTGCCGTTTATCTGGCGCAAATATCTCGATTACGCTGCGATCACCGACGTGCACGCGATGAAGCGGCAGATTCATGCCCACAAGGGTTTGGGCGGCATTTCGGTTCTCGGCCAAAACGTCAAACTTGGCCGCGGCGGTATTCGCGAGATCGAATTTTTTGTGCAAACACAACAACTGATCGCGGGCGGACGCCAGCCAGAACTGCGCGTGCGCGATACGCTTTCGGCGCTGAAGGCGCTTGAAGCACGAGGGTGGATACAAGCGGCGGCCGTTACCGAACTCGAACAGGCCTACACGTATCTGCGCCGCCTTGAACACCGCCTGCAAATGCTCGATGACGAACAGACGCACGACATGCCGGCAACCGAAGATGGCCTAGTGCGGATCGCAAAGTTTTCGGGCGACGAAGACGTTGTCCGGTTTTCGCAAGAATTGACAAGAGTACTTGAAACCGTGGAGCGCTACTACGCGGGCTTGTTCGAGGACGCGCCGGAGCTGACACGCGCCGGCTCCAACATGGTTTTTGCGGGCGCGACGGACGATCCCAATACGCTTTTGGAGTTGACCAAGCTTGGCTATTCCCAGCCCGATCAGGTGCTGGCAATCGTGCGCAGCTGGCATCACGGGCGCACATCGGCCGTTAGATCGCCGCGCGCGCAGGAACGGCTGACAGAAGTGCAGCCGATGCTGATTGCGGCACTGGCCGACACAGTTGATCCCGATGCGGCGATTGCGGGTTTTGACCGGTTCTTGTCCGAGCTTCCGGCTGGCGTGCAGCTCTTCTCGCTGCTCAAAGCCAATCCGGCACTGATGCGGCTGATGGCCGATATTATGGGTTCGGCGCCGCGATTAGCCCGGATATTGTCAAAGCGCCGCCGCTTACTCGATGCTGTGCTCGACCCGCAAGCGCTCGCCTCAGTGACCGATGCCGGTGAGATTGCCGGGCTGTTGACTGCCGAATTCGCTGACGCGCGGCGTGCCTCCGAAGGCGATCCCATGCAAGACATACTCGATCGCGCGCGCGTTGCCGGGGGCGAACAGAGTTTTTTGATTGGTGTTCGAATTCTGACCGGCAGTATCGCGGCGGCTGAGGCGGGTTCGGCATACGCGCTTGCTGCTGAAGCGATGGTCTCGGCATTGCTGACAGACGTAACGCTAGAGCTTGAAAGGGAACATGGGCGCGTGCCGGGCGGAGAAGCGGTCGTTGTCGCAATGGGTAAACTCGGCGGCCGGGAAATGACGGCGTCGTCCGATATCGATCTTATTTTGCTCTACGACGCAGATGAAGGTGCGGTGCAATCGGACGGAGCGCGGCCTCTCGCACCCAGTCACTACTACGCGCGGCTGACCCAGCGTCTTATAACGGCTCTCTCAGCGCCGACTGCGGAAGGAACGCTGTACGAAGTCGATATGCGGTTGCGCCCATCGGGCCAGAAAGGTCCGGTGGCGACGAAGTTGTCGAGCTTTGAACAGTATCAGGCCAGCGAAGCATGGACGTGGGAACACATGGCGCTGACCCGTGCGTGTGTTATTGCCGGATCTCCCCGATTGCGCGCGCGGGCCGAGGCTGCGATTAGAGCCACGCTTGTCATGCGGCGCGATAGCAACACGATCGCGGCCGACGTGCGCGATATGCGCCTCAGGATCGCGTCTGAAAAGGGAACGGACAAGATCTGGGATTTGAAGCAGGTGCGGGGCGGACTGGTCGATCTGGAGTTTATTGCGCAGCATCTGCAACTTGTTCATGGGGCGGCGCATCCTGAAGTCCTCGATCAAAATACACTTGGGGCACTGGAAAAGTTAGCCGGCGCGGGACTGGTGTCTGCGGCGGACTCCGAGATGTTGGGGCACGCCGGGCGGCTGGTGCATGACTTGACGCAAATCCTGCGGCTTAGCCTCGATCACCCCTTTGACCCAGACACGGCTCCGGGAGGGCTTAAAGTGCTGCTGGCCAGGGCCGGGGGGGCGGAGGATTTCGCGGGCTTGGAAGCCGACCTCAAAGCCGCCCTTTCAAGCGTTTTCAATGCGTTCGAGCGGATCGTTCAATAGAACGGCCGGGCCGCGACGGAATTCGATGTTTCCGCGCGTTCTGATACTGAACCAATGGGCCGTTTGCACTTCCAGGTCCCAGCGACAGATTACACTTAAAGTTCATTGGCGGACGGCGCAGGAAATGCCGAGGGCATGCGTGGCAGCGATTAGAACTGACACCAGTGTTGAGCGCGGGCGTGGACCGGTCGTTGGCGCTCTCGATGAGCATGCGCTCGTTGCCGAGGCGGCTGCCGGACACGAACCGGCGTTTCGCGTTCTTATTGGCCGGCACCTGCCAAGCGTGACAGCAATTGCCCGGCGCATGCTGCGTGATGACGCGGAAGCTGAAGATGTGGCGCAGGAGGCGTTTCTGCGGTTGTGGCGGTTAGGTACGTCGCTCGACGTCGGGACGGCCGGGGTGAAGCCTTGGTTGCGGCGTGTCGTCTCCAACTTGTGCATCGATAAAATGCGTAGCGGGTTGCGCACGACGGTGACAGATAAAGTGCCGGAACAACGCGTGGAAGCGCGCCAACACGACGTCATTGAAGACGCGGAACTTAGCGGGCGTGTCGATCAGGCGCTGAAGCAATTGCCAGAACGCCAGCGCCTGGCACTCACGCTCTTTCATTTCGAGGGTATGAGCCAAAGTGAGATCGCTCATGTGATGGATATATCGGACGACGCCGTTGAATCGCTTCTGGCCCGGGCGCGGCGGCAGTTAAAGGTTTCGCTGAAACACGAGTGGACGGCAATGACGAACGATGGCGCGCACTGAACACCATTGAATGGACAAGTGAGATGACGAACAAGAGCAAGACTGGCACCGGCAACACTGGCACCGGCAAGACTGGCACGGCGCTCCTGCAAGAGACGCTGGAGATCTACGGAGCGGATCGTACGCGCTGGCCGCTCGATGTGCGCCGCGCACTTACAGGCTTGATTGCCGAGAGCGCCGATGCGCGCCGTCTCGTAGCCGATAGCGAGGCACTCGACAGATTGCTTGATTTGGCGCCAGTGCTCGATCAGGCGCGATTGACAGGATTGTCGGACCGGATCGCGGCGGCGAGCCGGACTACGCCGCGCATGGCCACAACGGTCAACGTGCCGGTTCCCAAAAGGGCCGTTAGGCCAGTGCGCCGCGCGGTAAGCGGCATGGCATTGGCGGCTTCGCTGGTGCTGGGAATTATTGCCGGTCAAAGTGTCGAGATGGCACCGGCCATCAGCGAGCTTGCAACTGTTGCCGGCATCGACACTGGCATCGAAGCGACTGCGGGAAATAACACCGTTGCTCTTGGCGACGATGCGGATACCGGGTTTGATGAGGATCTCTTGTGATGACCGAACAAGGTGACGTAGTGGCGGGCAAGCCGGCGCGGCTGAAATGGGCACTTGTTGCCTCACTAGCTCTCAATCTCTTGATCATCGGCAGTGCCGCAGGCGCCTTCTGGTCGCATCGTCATGGCGGCCGGCACTTCAGTCATGGGCAGGGCCGCGAACACGGATTGATGGGGTTTGTGCGGGAATTAGCGCCGGCCCGTCAGGGCGAAATTCGAGCTGCAATTGAAGTTGAGCGCGAGAAAATCAAGCCGGAGCGCGCCGCCGTGAAAGACGGTTGGACAGAAACCAATAACGTTCTAGGCACGGAGCCGTTCGACAAGGACAAGCTCAAGACAGCCATGACGCGTATGATCGAAGCGCAGACCCGCATGCGGGTGACCATAGCGGATGCCTTGATCGAGACAGCGGCCAAACTCAATCCCGAGGAACGCCAAAAACTCAAAGTCTGGCGCGAGAAACAAGGGATGAGGTTTGGCGGCCGGAGTAGCTGGCGCGAGCGTACCCGTGAGGGCGGACCCGGCGCCGAATGAGGACCGGCGCTTTAGTGAATTGGTCTTCCCAGAAAGAAATCGTGTTGCGTGACACGGGCAAAGCGCGCGGCAGGAAGCCAGCCGCCAGAAGTGCTATGGTTCTCGATGAGCTGCGCGCCTGACAGTTCTATGAGTGTGCGGGCAAGAAGGAGAGAAAAGGTTTCTTCACCCGTCTTGGCGCTTTGAAGTTCAGGCGCGATCGAAATCGATATTTCGGCTTCGATACCGCTCGCCTTGGCGCAAATGGTGATCGTTGCGCCGTCGGCTGCCCGGTCGGCGGCTTCAAATAAGAGATTGATCAAGATTTGCCGGACGGTCGACGCCTCGGCAATGACTTCGAGATCCGGGTCGCAATCGATTGCAACCGAGATGCCCCGGCTTGCGAGGTCGCACGACAAGAATTTCGCGGCCTCCATAATGGAGGCACTGACGAGGGCTACGGCCGCGCGGCTTTTGCGTTCGGGCGCCGTTAAGAGTGCCGTGATGGCAAGTGCGTCTTCAGCCGATTTGAGCAGCGTGCGTCCACTTTGATGGATGGAGCGGGCATAATCGGAGTAGCGATCGGAACCGAGCGGGCCAAATGTTTCGCTCGACATGAGTTCGGAGAAGCCAAGCACGGCATTGAGCGGAGTTCTGAGTTCGTGACTCATGCGATTTGTCAGATGAGCCCAAGACGCGAGGCCTATCGTATTCGCGCGCGGCTCCTGGCGCTGTAAGAGTTCGGTGAGAGTCTGCGGCAGCGAAAGACCGAGCGAGGGTGGGGCCCGTACCGCCGATGCCGCCTGTGCGTACTTGACATCTTCAAAAGAGAGAAAGCTTGGCTGCCATGAGCGGCGGAAAACCATCAGGACCAGGCCTGCTCCGCTGAGAAAGAGAAACATGGCGATCACTTCGGTTCCAACATGCGGAACAGCCATTCCAGCGATCGTCAGAAAAGCTGCAAAAGCGATACAGACTCCACGGAGAAGATCGCCATTTCCTAGAATTATCAGCTGATTGAGAAGTCTCTTGCGACCCGTCGAGATTGCCCCCGCCAAGGCAAAGCTATGCCGTTGAGTGGCGGACGTGGTCCTGCCCATCCTCAGATCCTTCCCAGGTTTTAAGTGCTTGCGCCCCGGCGCGTGAAGCCCGTTACCTTGGCTTCGAATCACACTCGCTGATTTGCGACTCACCTGTCGAGGGAGAATAAATGGCACCGATTCGATTCTGTTTGAATTGTGGCGTCCGGGGATGAAACGCGGGGCGTTCCTGTCAGAGGTTAATCGTCGAGCATACGCAACACGATTTCCCGGACGTCGCGCGAGATGGCGTCACTTGCGGAAACGGACTGCAGAGCTTTGGTCGCAAGGGCCCGGCGCGCCGGTTCCAGTGCCTTGTAGCTCCGGAATGAGCCAAGCAGGCGTGCAGCCACTTGCGGATTCTTGGCATCGATCTCCAAAACTTTACCGGCGACGAAATCATAGCCGGCGCCGTCTTCCCGGTTGAACTGCAACGGGTTGCTCAGGGCGAAGACGCCAATGAGGGCGCGGACTTTGTTGGGTGTCGTGATTTTGAAGAGCGGGTGCGCTGCGAGTGCGCGAACATTGTCGAGAGTCTGCGGCAGGCTCGATTGGGCTTGCGCGGCAAACCAAGTGTCGATCACGAGGTGGTCTTGATGCCAGCGATCGAAGAAGTGCTGCAGTGCTTTGGAACGCGCAGGGATGTCGTGGTGTGCAAGAATGGCGAGCGCGTGAGCCGCTTCGGTCATGTTACTCGCATTGAAGTAGTGGGAATCTAAGCGTGACAAGTCGGTGGCGGAACCGCGGTTAGCGAGAAGCGTCAGTGCGGTATTGCGCAAGGCTCTCCGTCCAGCGCTTTTGGCATCGGGAGAAAACGGCCCCGTGTTCGCCGCGTTTGCATAGATCGCTTCGATCTCGGGCCCAAGTGCAGTAGCTGTGGCCCGGGCGAAGGCGCGATGGGCTTTGTCAATCGCCGTTGGATCGACATCGTTGCGTTTCTCGCGCGCGAGATCGGACTGGCTGGGGAGTCTTAAAAGTTCGGCTTTGTAGGCTTCTTCCAACTGAGTGTCGGCCAATGTTGCCGATAGGGCCTTGGCGTAAGCGTGCGCGGACGCTTCGATCATGCCGGGGTTGTCGAGCCCCTTCAACATGGCGCGCGTGGCAAATTTATTGGCGGCCTGCCATCGGTTGAAGAGGTCGCTATCGTGCGTCATAAGAAAAGCGAGATCGGTGTCGGATAAATCGATCGATACGTTGACGGGTGCGGAGAAGCCTCTGAGTAACGATGGGATCGGGCGGGATGGGATACCTTCGAACTTGAAGGATTGCGAACGCTCTTTTACTGCGACTACGCCGCCTTCGGGGACGATGCCGTTGTCGAGTTTCAAATCCAGATCATTGCCGTTTGCGCCGAGAAGGCCGAGCCGGAGCGGAATATATAACGGCTCCTTCTTGGGCTGGCCCGGTGTGGCCGCCAAACTTTGATGGACGGTGAGCGTAGCCGATTTGCCTGCTGCGTCGTAATTGAGTTCGCAAACGAGCTCAGGTGTGCCAGCCTGGCTGTACCAGAGCTTGAAGTGCTCAAGGCTCGTACCCGTCGCGTCTTCGAAACAGCGGATGAAGTCTTCGATGGTTGCTGCGTCGCCGTCGTGCCGCTTGAAATAGAGATCCATTCCGGCGCGGAAGGCCGCCGGTCCAAGGATCGTTTCAATCATGCGCACGAGTTCGGCGCCTTTTTCGTAGACCGTCGGCGTATAGAAGTTGTTGATCTCGATATAGCTATCGGGACGAACGGGATGAGCGAGCGGGCCTTGATCCTCGGGGAACTGCATGGACTTCAGCTGACGCACATCCGTGATGCGTTGTACGGTTGGCGAGCGCTCGTCGCCTGAAAATTCCTGATCGCGATAAACGGTCAGGCCTTCCTTGAGGCAGAGCTGAAACCAATCGCGGCAGGTGATGCGGTTTCCCGTCCAGTTGTGGAAGTATTCGTGGGCGACGACGCTTTCGATCGATTCATAATTCATGTCGGTCGCCGTATCGGCGGATGCCAGGATTAGGCGGTCGTTGAAGATGTTGAGGCCCTTGTTCTCCATCGCACCCATATTGAAATCGGAGACGGCGACGATGTTGAAGCAATTGAGATCGTATTCGCGCCCAAAGCGCTTTTCGTCCCAGGCAAACGAGCGCTTGAGGGAATCCATGGCCCAGTGCGCACGCTCTTCCTTGCCGTGCTCCACGTAAATGCGCAGATCGACTTCGCGTTTGGACTTGGTGATAAACGTCGATGCAACCGATCCCAGATCGCCGCCGACAACGGCAAAGAGATAGCAGGGCTTGGGGTGAGGATCTTTCCATATAGCGTAATGGCGGGTGCCGCCGGCGAGTGTGCCGCGTTCCGTCGGATTGCCGTTGGCGAGAAGGATTGGGCATTCCTTGACGTCGCCTTCGAGCCGAACGCTATAGACGGACAACACGTCTGGGCGGTCGAGAAAGTATGTGATGCGGCGGAAGCCCTCGGCCTCGCATTGCGAACAATAGACGCCGCGCGATCGATAGATGCCTTGAAGCGCCGTATTGGCTTCTGGATCAACGTAGGTGGTCATTTCCAGAGTGAAAGCGCTGGAGGGTGTATTTGCGATTGTCAGGCTTTTGTCGTCGCTCGTGTAGGCGTCAGCGCCAAGCGCTTTGCCAGAAATCGCTATGCGCGCGAGTTCGAGGTGCTCGCCATCAAGGCAGAGCGGCGCGGTTGCGTTTTCCGATTTTGGGTTGCGCCGGATCGCAAGCCGCGCGTCGATGCGCGTGCGGGTTGGATCGAGCACGATGTTGAGATCGACTTTATCGATCAGGAAATCCGGGGGGCGATAGTCCTTCAGATGGATTGCCGGTGGGGTTTCGGTCTTCATGGGTCTCTCGAAGGTTGTCGTAGGCCGCAGCATCTTACGCCATGTGCGATGGCGGGCCAAAGGCGGATCAATTGGACGTTCAGCCGAGCCGGCGGCGGAATTCATCGTAGCCGTAGGAGCGGATAACGGTGTAGGCGCCATCGGACTTGAGGATTGCCAGGTCCGGTAAGGGAACGCCGTTGAACGTGTTGTTCTTCACAAACGAGTATTGCATCATGTCGGTGAAAACGAGCTTGTCGCCAGGTTTTAACGGCTTGGCGAAGGAGTATTCGCCGATGATGTCGCCGGTCATGCAGGTTTTGCCGCCGAGAATGTAAGAGTGCGCGAGGATGCCCGGCTTATCTGCGCCGATAATGTCCGGGCGGTAGGGCACTTCTAGAACGTCGGGCATGTGGGTTGAAGCAGACGCGTCGATGATGGCGATGTTTTTGTCGTTCTTATGAATGTCGAGCACGCTGGAGACCATATAACCCGTGTTGACGACAAGTCCGGCGCCGGGTTCCAAGATGACTTCGACGTTGAATTCGGCGCGAAAAGCCTTGATGGCGGCGATGAGTTTCGCGAGGTCGTAGCCGGGCTTGTTGATGAAGTGCCCGCCGCCGAAGTTGACGGCCGCGACCGTTCGTATGAACGGCGCGAAGTTCTTGGCGACGTGCTCGATCAAGCCCACGGAGCCGTCGTGACGGGCCTCGCAGAGGGCGTGTGTATGAAGAATATCAATGTCGTCCCATGGTGCGCTATCGAGCGTGTCGCGGGTGGCGCCGAAGCGCGAGTAGGGCGCGCACGGGTCATAGAGTTCGCCGCCGAGTGTGGCATTCGAGAATCCGGGATTGATGCGCAACCCGATTTTTGTTTTTTTGGATTTTTTCAGCAGCGGCAGATAGCGCCGGATCTGACCGGGGGAATTGAAGTAGACGTGCTCGGCAAGCGCGATAACGCGCTCGACTTCGCCCGGAAGGTAAGCGGGGGAATAAACGTGGACTTCCTTGCCGAATTCTTCGTGGCCCATGCGCGCTTCGTATTCGCCGCTGGCGGTTGTGCCGTCGAGCGTCTCGCGCATGAGCGGGAAGGCGGCGGGAAGCGCGAAGGCTTTGGTCGCGAGCAAGATTTTGCAGCCGGTTTCTTTTTTAATACGCGCGGCGGTGGCAAGATTGCGCTTGAGCGCGGCTTCGTCGAGCACGTAAGCGGGCGTCGCGATATCGTCGGGAAGTTTGGGGAGTGTCATTGGCGAAGTCCTGCGAGACGCATCGCGGGCGAGCGACGCTTGGAACGCGCTATATGGCATCGACGGGGCGCGGGGGCTAGGGGCTGAAACCGCGATGGTCTTGCTCGCCCGCTATTGTTCAATTTTGACTTCAAACGTGCGGGTTGCAACTTCGCCGCTGGCGAGCTTGGCTTCGATCATGAATTGGTCCGTGCCGCTGCTTCCCGCGCGCGCCGTATAGTAGATCCCGGTGCCGACTGACTTTTGGCCAACGCAGGTGCCTTGGGCGGTGGCGGCGAGCGTCGTCTCCTGGCCGGGCTTGAACCTGACGTCGCCCTTTGTTGGCGGCTGCGTGATGGTGATCTGCGGCGCGGGCAGGGGTTTGCACGCTTGATCGACGCCAGCCATCACGAAGACGCGCGCAGGGCGCCCGGCGACGACGGGGCTGGCGCGGGTTGCGGCGTCTGCTGTGGGTGCCGCTTCAGAGGCCGCCGGTTGCGTGACGGCTGGAAGGTTCTCTGGCCCGGCAGAGGAGCAACCTGCAAGCGTTCCGGCGAAGAGTGCTAAACTTGCGATGGTGCGGGGCTTCATTGTCAGCCTCTAAGTTCCATTCATTTATGGAATTCGCGGCAAATCGTGCTATGAATTCCTCATGGGTTCCAAACGCACAGCACACCAGGTTGTCAAGGCCAAATTGAAGGCGTCGCCACTCCGGCTTTCGCTGAGGTCATTTGAAAAACAGGATGACATGAAGACCGAAGAGCTTCGCTATTGGCAACAGCAGCCAGGTCACGAGCGCATGTCTGCTACGTCTGAGCTGACCCGTCATGCCTATGGGCTAAAAGCGGTACGGCCACATGTTCGACGACTTCAAAGAACTCTTGTCCGTCTTGAACGCCTGTAGGGTCAAGTATTTGGTGGTCGGCGGTTACGCTGTTTCTTATCACGCGCAACCGCGCGCCACTTGCTAACCCACGAACAATGCAAGACGGGTGTCAGCCCCCTAGAGTCTGACACCATTTAATTTGATCAAGTCTTCACCGCGAACAAGTCTTTCTGCTCGCTCGTTTTCAAGTCGCGCATATGCCAGGGCAGGCCCTGCTTGCCGATTTCGTCCATGAAGGGCTTCGACGGCAGCTGCTCGACATTGAAGACGCCGGGCTTTGGACCCCACGCGCCCTTGAACAGCATCATGGCGCCGACGACAGGCGGCACGCCGGTGGTATAGGAAACGGCCTGAGCGCCCGTCTCCTTGTAGCACTGGGCGTGCTCGCACACGTTATAAATGATCGTGCGCTTGGCCTTGCCGTTCTTCTTGCCGGTGAAGATGACGCCGATCGACGTGCGCCCCGTATAGTTTTTTCCGAGCGAGGATGGAGGCGGCAGAAGTTCTTTCAGGAATTCCATCGGGATGACGGGGTTGCCTTTGTACATGACAGGATCGATGCGCGTCATGCCGACGTTTTGCAGAACATCGAGATGCTTGATGTAGTTGTCGGAGAAGGTCATCCAAAAGCGGATTTGTTTTAGGCCCTTGATGTTCTTGACGAGGCTCTCTTCCTCCTCGTGATAGATGAGGTAGGATTTGCGCGGGCCAACTTCCGGGTAGTCGATCATGGTTGAGATCGACAGCGCGTCGATTTCAATCCACTTGCCGTCTTTCCAATATTTGCCGCGCTGGGTGACTTCGCGCAGATTGATCTCGGGATTGAAGTTGGTGGCGAAAGCCTTGCCGTGGCTGCCGTCGTTGCAGTCGACGATGTCGATGGTTTCGATTTCATCGAACAGGAATTCCTGCGCGTAGGCGCAATAAATGTTCGACTGGCCGGGATCGAAGCCGCAGCCTAGTATGGCCATAATGCCCTTGGCCTTGTACTTGGAGTGATACGGCCACTGCCACTTGTAGGTGAACTTGGCGACGTCGCGCGGCTCGTAATTGGCGGTGTCCATATAGTGCACGCCGGTCTCGAGGCACGCATCCATGATGGGCAGGTCTTGGTATGGCAAGGCCATATTGATCAAGAGATCAGGTTTGACCTTCTTGATGAGCTTGACGGTGGCGGCCACGTTATCGGCATCGACCTGTGAAATGTCGATCTTGGTCTTGCACTGCTTGGCGACCTTCTCGCAGCTCTCGATGCGGCGCGAGGCAAGGTGGATTTTCTTGAAGACATCGCGGTTCATCGCGCATTTTTGCGCCGTGACAGAGCCGGCGGCACCGGCCCCGATGATGAGAACGTTATCCAACAGTAGCTCCTAAGAGTTTGTCCAGCTTGCGCGCCGGGGGCGAGACGCGCGGTCGCGGGCCGCAGGTCCGAGGCCGGAATAGGGCAGGTGGAGCGCAATTTCAATAGTCTTTACGCTTCCGACGCCTTGCGCCGCCCTGCCAATGGGGTATGGACGGCGAAGGTTTTGAGAAGAAGTGGTGATGACGCGCCTGGATCGCAAATTCTGTGTTGCCCCTATGATGGATTGGTCGGACCGGCACTGCCGGTACTTCCACCGCCAGCTGAGCCGGCATGCGTTGCTTTATACCGAAATGGTGACGGCCGACGCCATTTTGCGCGGCGATCGCCAGAGGTTGCTTGGGTTCTCGGATGGGGAGCACCCGGTCGCCTTGCAGCTTGGCGGCTCAGATACGGTGAAACTTGCTGAGGCGGCGGCGATTGGCGAGAACTTTGGCTACGATGAGATCAATCTTAATGTCGGCTGCCCCTCGGACCGGGTGCAAGAGGGGCGGTTTGGGGCCTGCTTAATGGCAGAACCCGAGCTTGTCGCGGCGTGCGTTGCGGCGATGCGCGCGGCCGTCAAAATTCCCGTCACAGTCAAATGCCGTATCGGCATCGATGACCAGGATAGCGAAACGGATTTCCAGTCCTTCATCGATCAGGTTTCAGCGGCCGGATGCACGACGTTTATCGTTCATGCGCGCAAAGCGTGGCTCAAGGGTTTGTCGCCGAAAGAGAACCGGGAAATCCCGCCACTCGACTACGCGCGC
>JANOKW010000212.1:0-8615 GCA_031419475.1 Hyphomicrobium sp.
CTTTCAAGGTCAACATAAGAGAATAACGAGCCTGAGTTCTGATCCGATCCGCGCATCGAAGCCCCCTTGCATTCCAAAGGGCAACGGAATCATATTCGCGAACCCTTGTCAGCAGGCGAGAAGTTCAACAGCCTGCTAGTGCAAGCAGTATAGAATGAGGCTGCGCTGGATCAGAGTCTTCTCACCCCTTCCCTCCACGCTCGCGGCGGAGCTTGGCCCAGTATTCGAGACGCTTTTTGATGTCGCGTTCGAAACCGCGTTCGACGGGGTCGTAGTATTGCGGACGTTTCTTGAAATCGTCGGGGAAATAATTCTGGCCTGAGAAGGCGTCGGGCTGATCGTGATCGTAGAGGTACTCGGTGCCATAGCCTTCGTCTTCCATGAGTTTGGTCGGCGCGTTGAGGATTGTCTTGGGCGGCGCGAGGGAGCCGTGTTCTTTGGCGGCGCGCATGGCGGCTTTGAAGGCGACGTAGTTCGCGTTCGATTTTGGTGCCGTTGCGAGATAGACGACGGCTTGACTCAAGGCGAGTTCGCCTTCGGGGCTGCCTAAAAAATCATAGGCGTCTTTCGCTGCGCTGCAAACGACGAGCGCTTGCGGGTCGGCCATGCCGATGTCTTCAACCGCCATGCGAACGAGGCGGCGCGCGAGGAAGAGCCGGTCTTCCCCGCCGTCCAGCATGCGACAGAAATAATAGAGTGCCGCGTCGGGGTCGGAGCCGCGCACGCTTTTGTGGAGTGCGGAGATGAGGTTGTAGTGCCCTTCGCGCGATTTGTCGTAAAGCGGTGCGCGCCGCTGCACGAGTTTGACGAGTGCGTCGCGGTTGATCGGTTTTGCTGTTTCGGGAATTGCTGAGAACACGTCTTCGGCGAGATTGATGATGGAGCGGCCGTCGCCGTCGGCCATCCCTTTGACGGCGTCGCGCGCGTCCGCGTCGACAGGGAGTGCGCGGCCCATCTCGGCTTCGGCGCGTTGAAGTACGGTTTCGAGCGCCGCGTCGTCGAGGCGATTGAGAGTGAGAACGCTGGCGCGGGAAAGAAGCGCGGCGTTGAGTTCGAAAGACGGGTTTTCCGTCGTCGCGCCGACGAGCGTGATGGTGCCGTCTTCCATGTGTGGCAGGAAGCTATCCTGCTGGCCGCGATTGAAGCGATGAATTTCGTCAATGAACAGCAGCGTGCCCTTGCCTTGCTCGCGCATGATCTTGGCGCGGTCGAAGGATTTTCTGAGTTCAGCGACTCCCGAAAAAATCGCCGAGAGCTGTTCGAATGCGAGATTAGTTTCGCCGGCAAGTAACCGGGCGATGGTGGTCTTGCCGCAACCCGGAGGACCCCAGAAGATGAGGCTTGGCACGCGCCCCGATTTCAACATGCGCGTCAGCGTGCCGTCAGGTCCGACGACGTGGTCTTGTCCCGTGACATCGGACAATTTTTGCGGGCGCAGGCGGTCCGCGAGCGGGCGCGGTGCGCTTTTTTCCAGTCCCGCTGCTTCAAAGAGATTGCTCATGGGAGGAGTTATAAGGGGTGGAGCAGTGGGCGGCAAATGGGGTGGCGGCAACCTCTCCCCGTCCCGCGCTTCACAGTCGTACCGTTGCCGAAAGCGCTGACAAAAAACGCAAAATAGAGCGAGCTTTCGCCCGCTCTATTGCATCGGCAGCGCATGAAGTTGCCAATCAGTCTTTATTGACCTCTATCAACAAAACGACTTTTTTATCTTTTGGATCGACAATTGCGATTTCAGCGTCTTTGTCGTCCAGGACGACGTAACGGCACGGCTCGAGAACCGAGAAGCGCCGCGTCACATCATCGGGAAAGCGCTCGAACCTCATGTCTCCGGGCAAAACGAGACCGAGCTTCACGTCATCGATCACGATTGCCACGGCCTTTTGCATTTCGATCTTTTCGAGAATAAATTCACGCTCGTCTTTCTGAAACGTGAAATTGGCCGGGCAGGCATCGTCGGAACGTCCCGCAGTGCCGTCAGCACGGCCTGCAGCGGCAGATTGCTGCGAGTAACGGCCACCGTCACCATGCTCATCGCCGTCGATGACGTACACGACTTCGTGCGTATCGGGCTCAACGATCACGTAACGATCCTCAACGTAGGCAAATTCGTAGCCGCTATATTCGGGAACGATCTCGATAATCTCGATGGGGACCAGACGATAGCTCCAATCCGAGGGCAACCGGCGGCCAATCGAAATTTCTATGCTGATGTTGTTAACTTGGCGGGCGCTATCGATGCGCCGGAACGAACTCCTGACGCGCTCACGCTTTTCCTGCGGCAGATCGACTTGGCGTACACGCTCAGCGGGTTGCCGCTTGCTTGACGCCTGGTCACGTTGCTGTCCTTGGCCATCTCTGTCGCGCTGGTCGCGTGCTTGGCTGTCGCCCGGACGATTGGCGTCTGGCGTTTTATCGGTCGCCGAATCTTTCTTCACATCCTTGGCGGCACCGCCGGCGGCCGCTTTATCGCGGTCGGGCAGCTTGGCGGTATCGTCTTTGGCGTCGTTAGAGCCGGACTTGACCGAATCGTCTTTGGCTTCTTTTGCGTCCTTGCCCTTTTGGTCGTTGTCCTTGGCTTCGCGAGCCTTGCTGTTGTCGTCCTTGCCAGAGTTGTCAGCTTTTTCGGCCTTTGCTGCGTCGTCCTTGCTGTCACGCTTGTCGTCGTTACGGTCAGCCTTGCGATCTTCGCGGTCCTCGCGTTTTTCTACCTTCGACTCGGCGGCTTTTTCCTTGCCTGAGGTTTGCTTATCGGAAGCTTCGCGGCCGCCTCCTTTATTCTCATCTCCAGCGGCTTTCTTATCAGCGCTGCCGCCGCCCGATTGGCTGGCATCCGGCGCCTGGGCGGCGGGTTTTTTGGAACTGCCCTGTTCTGGCTCAGCCGCGCCCGATTTGGGGTGGGCATCCGCATTATTTTTATCACCTTCTTGGGCGAGGCTCGGCGTTACATCCAGCGCACCTGCAGCGAATAGTAATGCTCCCGCTAATACCGCTAGTCTTTTCATCACGTTACTCC
Organism: Hyphomicrobium sp.; assembly: GCA_031419475.1. Taxonomy (GTDB): domain Bacteria; phylum Pseudomonadota; class Alphaproteobacteria; order Rhizobiales; family Hyphomicrobiaceae; genus Hyphomicrobium_B. The sequence goes on from JANOKW010000212.1 coordinate 3,014, forward strand.
ATAGTTGAGGGAAAATATCCCGTGGTTCAGGGGGGCAACGCATAGCTGTTGGTCATAGTTCCCATGCGGCTTCGAAGAGGTTGGTCATGGGAGGAGATACGGAGGGGGCCGGGCAGGGGCCCTGTCCGCCAAGATCTGGGGACAGGGGCTAGCATCAACTGCCAATTAGTTGAGCTTCACAGAGCCGAACACGCGCACGCTGGCTCCGGGCTGGAGGACTTCGTCTTTCTTGAAGGAGGAGTGGATCCGCACCTCCTCGTCCGCGAGGTTTTCGCCTTTTATCCCAACCGTAAATTCTGGCGACACGCCATGCGAAGTGTCGAGCTTGGTAGTGTATGATAGTTCCGCGCTGATGAGCGTGTAGCCATCTGTCGGCGTTTCGTTGACAGCGATTCGATCCTGGCCGAGAGCATGGAGAACGCCCGCTCGCGCGAGCCAGTGCCCGTCGCGATAGTAGAGGGCGCCGCCCAAACGATGCGGCGGAATGCGCGGTACGTTCTCTCCGTTATCAAACTTGGCATTTACAAAGTCGTACTGCCCTTCGATGCCCCACACGCCCCGCCAAATCGGCGCGATGTCATATTGCGCGATGACTTCGGCACCGTAGAAGCGGGCGTCGCGTTGTTCGAACAGAAGCTGATCGAGTTCGTCTTCAACACCGCAGGTATCAATCGTGCCGCCGCAGGTAACGCCTGTCAGGCTCTTGGCAATGAAGCCGTCGAAGCGTGTGGCGTAGACTGAGCCGTCAAAGCGGAAGCTGCCTGCCGCCGTTTTCACACCGAACTCGATTGTCTTGGCTTTTTCTTTTTCAAGGTTTGGGTTGCCGATTTCAAACGTTCCGGTGGCTTCGTGGAGCCCTTGCGAGAACAATTCCTCGGCCTCTGGCGCACGCTCGGTGTATTGTCCGGTGAGCCGCGCGACTAATCCAAGCGGAAACTCGTATGCGGTGCCGAGGCTAGCGCCGAGGGGTGTGAAGTCGCGTTGACCCGCGAAGCGGATGAGATTGAGTGGATCGCTGAAATCAACGATACCCACGCCATCGACCGCGAGGTGTTCAACGCGGCCTGCGGCCTGAAATTTGAGCGCGCGCGCAAGGCTCAGTTCCTGGAAAACGAAGCCGGCGATACGATCCGTCGTTGCAGGCTCGAGTAACGAGTCGCCTTCAAAGCTCTGGCCCTGAATACGCCGGTGCCCCCACTGCACTCCGAGCGCGCCGCCGAGCCTGCCAAAGGACGTTGCGATCGCCTGCTGTTCGATTTCGGCGCGGGCCTCCTGCTCGCGGTTTGTGAAACGCGATCCCACTTCGCCGTCGCCCGTCACTTCGTCATGGGCATAATCGGATGCGCCGAACCAAAAACGCGCGACATCGATGCCGCCGGATTGCACGCGCCATTCGCCCTTAGACAGGATTTTGTCCTGCTCCAGGTCGATGCGCGCTTCTTCTGCGGGAATGCCGTAAAGGCTTTCGACGCGCACGAACGCGACGCCAATGAAGCCATCGGAGCCGATGAATGAAGCGCCGACTGCCCCGCCTTCACTTTCCACGAACGAGTTGTCTTGAACGCCGAGCGGCGTTTCGTAATCATCAGCCTCGCGCCTGAAGCCGTCGGCATGGACGGCTATGCCGTTAGCTCCAGCTGTCGCTTTGAAACTGCCGTCGCCGCCATCATCAACGGAACTCCATCCGCCGCGCATGGCGCCGCTGAAGCCGCCGGGTGGTACAAAGCTTGGGATGCGATCATTTTCAACGGAGACGACACCACCTGCCCCTTGGCTAGCGTAGCGCAATGCGGCCGGCCCGCGAATGACCTCGACACGCTCGGCGGCATAGGGGTCGATGGGGATCGCATGGTCCTCGGACAAGGTGGAGGCGTCGTGCGAGCCGATGCCGTTTTCCTGCACGCGCACGCGATTATTGTCGAGGCCGCGCACGATCGGGCGGCTGGCGCCCGGCGCGAATGACGAGGCGTTGATACCTGGTTTGGTTGCGAGCGTATCGGTGAGCGTTTGGCCCTGTTTGGCGTCGATCTCGCGCGGCGTTGCGGTGGTGATAGGCGAGAAAGCATCGTCCGAAACGATGAGCGTGCCGGGTAGAGGCGCGAGCGCAGCGGCTTCGTCTACTGGCGTGGCGTCTGCTTCGGCGGGCGGCTGTGGCTCTGGAAACGCTTCGGCCGGAGCCAGTTTTGGTGTGGCCTTCGCCACCGTCGATTTCGGCTTTGACGGCGCGGAGGTTGTGGACTTCTTCTTTTTTGGTTTTGGAGCCGGGGCTGGCTCTGCAACGGCACCCCCGGCAACAGGTGCGGGTTTTACCTTAGGCTTCGGCGCGGCTTCCTGCACGGGTTCGGGTTTCGGAGTTTCCTGGATGACGTCTACATCCGGTAGCTTTTGCTGTGCCGGAGTTGTAGTCGCAGGCGAAGGCTCTACAGGCGGCGGCTCCGTAGCAGGCGCCACCTGCTCAGGTGGCGCTTGGGTTGATTGGCTGTGGGCGGGCGCATCGGCGGCGAGTGACACGGCAACGGCCGCGAAAAGCCGCAAGGTTCGTGCGGACATGGCTGTCCTCCGGGAGAAGCAAAAAATCACACTGTGAATGGGTACTCGATGTGGCCGCGCCTGCGCGCGGGTGTGCGAGGTGCTAACGGCTAAGCGCCAATCACGACGAAGGCGTGGGAAAATTGCTCAGGCGCGGGGCGGTCCGCGCGCGTAGAAGTTCGCAACTCCAGCACCGCCGCGGACAGGCGCGGACACGAACGCTTCGAGTACCGGCGCCGTCATATCTGGAAACGCTATTTCAGGCGTGGCAGGCGGAACGGCCGCCGCAGCTTGCTGCGCGGCGAGGCAGATGAGACAGGCACTTTCACTCTGATCGTGATCGGCTGGATGATGCGAAGGCGCCGGACCGGGCGCGCCGGCATTTTCAAGGCAATCGACTACCGCCGCGTTAAGTCCGGCGAATTGGCCTGCACCAGCGTGCGAATGGCCCAGCGCCACCACCATCTGGAGGGCGATGGCGGCAAGAGCGAGAAAACCAAAAAAGCGGGCGCGGCTTCTGCGAAGCATCGAGTCCTCCAAACACAAAACTAGTGCCCTTTGGCGCGAAGGGGAACGGAGGCAGCTCTTTTCGCGAGCGAATTCAGCGCTTGTGTAACTCAAATTCGACAGTGTGCGAGTCCGCGCGAGATCGTTCATGCTTAACGCAGGGGTGCCGATTAAGCGGCCGCGATTTTTTTAACGATATGTTTGCGAGGATTTTCAGCGCCTTGCGAGGAGGCATAAAAAAACCTCCGGCGGACTTTTCCCCGCCCCTTGGGACGAGCGCATAATCGCGTGTGAGAAACGCGAGGTGTGTGATGCTGGGTTTGGTTTGGGTTTTGATTGTTGGGTTGTTGGCGGCGCCAGTACGACCGCTGTCATCCCGGCCGAGCCGAACTTCGCGGCGGCCGGGATGACAACTGGGGCGGCACGGCGGGGGCTCAAGGCTTCTTGCTCCGCGTCTTGGGGCGCGCCCCAGAATTGGGAAAGTGTTGGACCGTTGTTGATGCGCTTGTCGCGCGTGAGGAACGTCCACACTTCATGCAGCCAAACGCGGCGGCCGATGCGGGCGTACCAGCGCATGCCGTGGCGGGCGTCGGAATCGGGATGAAGATAGGTTCGAAACAGCGCGCGCGGGCGGGTTTGCACGAGCACTTCGATGAGCTTGACCCAGAGAAAGCTGCGCCACGCCGGCATGTGGCGGCTGACCAAGACCTGATGCTTGTAGTCCCACCGCTTTTGATCGAGCTGAATTACGGGGCGGTCTTTCGCATCGCGGAAAAACGGCGTCCAGCGGTGCGGCGTGACGAAGAGCGTGATGATTTGGTCGGGATCGTACGCGAGGATCTGGCGGAAAGTGCGCCAGTAATCGCGGTCGCGTTCCTCGTTGAAGCCGAAGACGCAGGACATGAGGGAGAGCATACCGTGTTTTCTCAGGAGGCCAATGGCTTCGCGGTCGATCTTCGTGGTGCTACCTTTCTTGACTTTGGCGAGCGTCGCTTCGTCCGTGTGCTCCATGCCGATGAGAAAGCGTTCGAAGCCTGCTTGGCGGTACAGGTGCAGGATATCGGCGTCGCGCACGATGTCGCCGGCGCGGAGCGTGGCGATCATAGTCAGCTTTACGTCCTCGGCGATGATGGCTTTGAGGAGTTCGCGCCAAGCTTTCTTCGAGGTGGTGGGGTTTTCGTCGGCGAAGGAAATCATGGTGACGCCTTGCTCGCGATAGAGCCGCCCGATTTCAGCGGCGAGCTTTTGGGGATCGCGATGGCGCCAGCGAGTCCAGAAGCCGCGCTGACCGCAATAGCTACACAAATGCGGGCAGCCGCGCGAGAATTGGATGACGACGCCGCGCTTTCCCCCGTAGTAGCTGTATTTGGCGTGGTCGATGAGTTCCCACGCCGTCCGATAGTCGTCGAGGTTTTGGATCATAGGCGCGGGTGGCGTCGCGAACGGGCGGCCATCGCGGCGGAATGCGAGGCCGGAGATGGTTTCGAAGGGCGCGTCGTTTTCGATAGCGCCCATGAGCAGCCTTGCGGTTTCCTCGCCCTCGCCGCGGACTATGCAATCAACTTCAGGGAGTTCTTCGAGGCATTCCTTCCAGTGGTAGGTGGGGAAAATGCCGCCGTAGACGATCCAGGCATCGGGGATGAGCGGGCGCAGCCGTGCCAAGATTTGCCTGACGGCCGGATGGGCGGACGTCGAACCGTTGTGGCCAATGAGGACGACTTCGGGCTTTTGCGCGGCGGCGCGGGTGACGATTGTCGCGAACGAGAGGTTATCGACATCGGCGTCGAGCAGCGTGACGTCGTGGCCGTCGTCGAGCAGAGGTCCGCCGATTGCGAGAAGTCCGAGGGGTGGGAGCATTTCGCCTGGCATACGCGAGCCAATGGCTTCGTGAGGCGGGTTGATGATGAGGATTTTCATATGGGTTCCCTCACGCCTCAGCTGCGACGTGACGGGCGAGTAGACGAAGTGCGAAGGCGTGGAGCGCTTGGGCGGGGACTGGGGCGAGAACGATGAGGGCGTGACAGAAAAGGGTCTGGCGCGGATCGGAGGAGTGGGCGTGGGGCATTTATCGGGTTTCCCAGGGCTTGATTGTCGGGGTTCGCCGCAAAGTCGCGCGCTTCCAGCGCAACTGGGCTCACCGCCAACTTACAATTCATGAACGCGGCAACGTGGGGCAGCGGAAATCCCATGAATTTTCAGCTCAAACCCGCCTGAATGGTCTTGCGGCGGCCTTATCTGTGCGGATATGTGAGGGTTCGACGTGGGGACGAGGGACGCTTCAGCCGATGACCGACGCACGTTCACCGAAACTTTCAACCGAACAGAGCGACGCGCTATCGGTACGTCTCCGTCAGGAATTGGCCAGACGGCGCATGACGCGCCAAGCACTCGCGGATGCGGCGAAGATTTCAATTTCGACTTTGGAAAACCTGATTACGCACCATAGTCAGCCATTTTCTGGCCACGCGAATCTTCGATTTCTGACGTCTTCGCAAGGAGATGTGGCATGGCACGCAATCGGGTTCAATTCCAGAAGGGCCTCTCGGAGGCTAATTTCGGCGACCTT
>JANOKW010000213.1:0-4557 GCA_031419475.1 Hyphomicrobium sp.
AAAGGTCGCCGAAATTAGCCTCCGAGAGGCCCTTCTGGAATTGAACCCGATTGCGTGCCATGCCACATCTCCTTGCGAAGACGTCAGAAATCGAAGATTCGCGTGGCCAGAAAATGGCTGACTATGGTGCGTAATCAGGAAGCGGAAAGCGTGACATGAAATCGGGCACGGGCAGACCTTTGAGCGGCGGTACGACAAAAATCGCAACAAGCGGCAACGCCACCGCGCCAAGCACAGTCCATCCGATCCAATAGGCGGCACCGCGCGTGTTATTCAAGAGCGCTGCAATCAAAATGGCCCAAAGCCCGCCCCAAAAGGCTTTTGAGATCAATGTTGGAACGCCGAACGGCGGCACGGGATCAAACGACCATGCGGGGAAACCGGGCGGCAATATACCGGCTGCGTTCAGGCCTGCGACGATACACTGATGTCCTATGATGACCGCGAGAAACCCTGCCGCAAATATGAGCAAGTGAGACGGCAATGACGAAGACGGGGACATGGAATTCTCCTGTTTAGTCTCTGTCCGACTGCAGTCGCAATCCGGTGCGGCGAATGAGAATGTAACTACCTTCTTCGCCAATCTGACAAAGCCAATACACCGTACGGGCAAAAACCGCCGCTATGGGGCTTGAGAGACCTTTCCCGGGGCGGCGGCAGTCGCGGGATCGGCATCGATCAGCCCGCTTTTATATTCGCGGTAGGGCAGAAACTGATCGTTAGATGTTTTTATTTCGCTGGCAGCGGCGATTTTCTGTTCTTGAGATGCGCAGGCACACAGCAACAATCCTGTTGCGATAGCGCTGATACACGTTGTGATCACGGCGGAGCTCCCACGCAAGTCCGTCCAAAGAGTAACACGCAATTCTCACGCCCGACAGGGGTGTCTGAAAATTCTCTCAATTTCTGCCCCGCGCGTTGAGTGCCGGGCCTTGCCCGCAAGCAGGGTGCAGGACATGTCGCGTGCCTAATGTCTAGCCAAATCACCGGTGCGGCCCCGGCACGATCGGTGCGCCACGTACATCGACCAAAAGATCGGCAGTATGTTTGAAAGGGTTTTGCCAACATCAACGAGGTCGTGGCGAAGGGCTGAGCGCAAACTGTGCTCGTTCATGCGCCAGCCGCGTTTTAGTCGCCCGCTGGTCCGAAGTTCGTGAAAATTGTTTCCAATTTTGCATCGCGCGCGACGCTCGCCGGTGTGACGAGCGTTTCTTCAAGAATCATGGGATAGCAAGCGTCGAAACTTGCGGCTTTCTTCGCCACACAGACCGGATACTGGCGCCATCGTGCTTCGATGAGAGACCGCACGGCCGGGTTATCGATGTTCAGATCTTTGACGCGCTGTTCCGCGCCGATTGCCAAGCCTGCGCCGTCCTTGAAGGCGAGATGCACGAGTTCGCTGCAATAAATGGCTGCGCGGCCCTTGTAGAAAAAATAGTCGTACGGTTTGCCGTCATGCGTGTGTGCGGCGGCCAGCGCCTTTCGGGCGGCATCTGCCCCAAGGCCTTTGACGCGCTTAATGGTGATGCGCCCGCCCGTGCCGTGTTCGATCCACTTGTCGAGCGATGTTGTGCGCACCGGCCCCGTCGCTTCAACCACGTTCACGCGGCCATCGGCGCTCATCTCGATCAAGCCTGTGTGCGTGTAAAGGCTGCCGGACGCGAGTGCGATGGCGAGTGATTGGCTGTTGCCGCTTTCTTGAAACACGATATCGCCGGTCTTGAGCGGCGGCAGGTCTGTTGCAGACACGGCTGTGAGGCTTAGCCACAACACGAAGATGCCGAGCACAGCAGCGCACGTGGCCGAAAATCCCAATGTCCACTGGCGAAATCGTTTCATCATACTCTGATCCTATTCCATCCGGGCCGATCTCTGGCCGCGTATCCGGGAAGCGCGGGTGCTTTGAGAAAATGTTACAATTCCGCTGTCATTGCGCTCAAGAATGTCACACCCGTTGCCATGTGGCTGAACGTCAACCGGCTTGCCTTTCGCTCTGTCAAATTGCGACGGTGGTTGCCACCTTGCGCACGAGCTCCCAGTATAGGGACTGTACGCGATTATTTTGGAGGGGATATGGGTTTTCGCGATTGGTCTGCTGGTTTTAGAAGGCGCACACGGGGACGTTTTAGCCCCCGTCATGTGACGCTGGTGCTGTTGGGTTTGGTGTCGTTCCTATTTGCGCGGCCGGAGCATGCCATGGCCATCGAGGAGGCTGCCGCAGCACAGGGGCCGCCCTTCAAGATCCACGTCTTCTTCAGCTCGCGGGCAGACGTCTGTTACAATACGGGCGATGTCTCTGCCATCAAACACTTGGCCACAATCGAACAAGACCGCATCAATTTACGCGGCGGCGTTTCGGGCCGCCCAATCCAACTCAACTTTTACGATGACGCGCGCGATCCGCAAAAAGCCATCGGCCATGTGCGCGCGGCCCTCGGCGATCCGCAAACGCTGGCCATGATCGGTTTGACGAGTGCCACGCGCGGCAAGGCCGTATTCGAGACGCTCGGAAGCGACATCCTGAAAAGTGGCATTCCGTTTATTTCGGATGTGTCGGTCAACACTTTGTTCGCGGCATTCCCGAACGTCTACACAACGCGCGCGTCGCAGGACACTGACAGCGTTCCCGTGATCGCGCGCTTTACGCAACATTTCAATTTTGCCCGCACCGCATTCGTTGGCCTTAAAGAAGCCGTCGGCGCCGCCGCACTCGGGGACGGCCTGCGCACCACGTTGCCAGAGGGTCTGATGGTCGCCGACATGCGCATTTCTGGGGACGGCGAAAAAGTATCCGCCGCCGACATAACGGCCATTGCCAATGAGATGAAAGAAAAGCGCCCCGACCTTTTGTATCTCTACATCGGTGGCGCCAATATCCCCGCACTCATGACGGAAATGGTTGCGGGCGGCATCACACCGGCTTTGTTCATCGGCGGGCGGATTGAAAATCTTGCCCCCGAGGTCACGGCTGCCTATCCCAACGCCATTTACAGTCTCGGCTGGGACCGGCCGCCGGAAATGTTCAACGACACGCTACGATCGATGATCTCGCCAAGCGCGGCAAAGGCTTGGATGTTCGAGGGCGCCAAAATCCCGGCAGCGCCCGGATGGACGGCCGGGGAGTGCAAGTCGCGCGCCGCATCGGAAACATCGGACCCGTTCAACAGTGCCAACATGCGCGCGATTGGCGTGGGCAGTCAGCACGCGGATATGGTGGCGCTCATTGCGGCATCGGCCCGGACCCAGGAACGCAGCACCGACGTCGTGCGTCTGCGCAGCGAAGTACTCAGCCATCTCCGCAATGCCTACGCTTCGGGGCGTGGCTCATTTCAAGGTACGTTTGACACATGGTCTTTCGTGCCCGCAACGCGCGCTGCCGCTCGTGATCCTTTTATAGTGATCCTGCCGCAGGGGCTGGGGCGCACTCAACTCGCACCCATCCAATTCATGCGCACTAAGGATGGCGGACTACGCCAGATCCAGACGCTTTACGTCGATATCGATCTCATCAAAGCGCATCGGGTGGACGAAAATCAGAAATCCTTTTTCGCCGAATTCTATCTCTCGATCCGTGACAATCCGGAGGCATCCATTGAGCGGCTGGAGTTTTCCAATGCCTATCTGGATACGAGCGGCGGCGGGCGCCAAGTCTCGGTCGAGACCATTCATCCCGGCGGCAAAAGCGTGGCTTACCCGGATTCGATGAAGATCTACAAAGTCTCCGGACGGTTCCTTTTCCAGCCCGAGCTTTCGAACTATCCATTCGATACGCAGCGCTTCTCAATTGACCTGCAACCGAAAAGCGGGGAAGCGCCATTCATCGTTCAGCCGCCGCCGCTCGATTTACGCGACCAGCGCGTGGTGACTGATGGCTGGGAGCAGAGGGCGCAATATGTCGGCTATAATCAAGATTTCGTTCCGGTCGTTGACGCCTATACGCATGCGCCGAGCATTGTGCCTTTCTACCAGACGCGCTTCACCTGGTTGATGCAACGCGAAGCAACCGATTATTACTTGCGGGTCGCGGTGCCGCTCGCCTTTATTCTGTTCGTCGCTTATCTTTCGATTTTCATTCCGCGCAGTCATTTCGAAGCCATTGTCACCATTCAAGTGACAGCGTTGCTCTCGTCCGTCGCGCTATATTTGTCGCTGCCCAAAATCGACTCCGGTGCGGCGACCTTGTCTGATCGCGCCTTCGTGTTCGCGTATTTGATACTGAGTATCATGATCGGAATATCGATCATGCGAATCAACCCGCGCATTGGCGGGCGCAAAGGGGCTGAGCACATGCTTGAGTTTTTACACATCGTCGCCCTGCCAGCGTTCGTTGTAATCGCCGCGTATTACGTTTACGGGTTGAGCATTGCGGTCAGGTGATCGAAGATACTATTGCCGTTCTAGGCGTGCGGCTTAGGCAAACCTGATTACGCACCATAGTCAGCCATTTTCTGGCCACGCGAATCTTCGATTTCTGACGTCTTCGCAAGGAGATGTGGCATGGCACGCAATCGGGTTCAATTCCAGAAGGGCCTCTCGGAGGCTAATTTCGGCGACCTT
>JANOKW010000214.1:0-3690 GCA_031419475.1 Hyphomicrobium sp.
ATCCAGCCGGTCTCCCGTGGCATCTCGCGGGTCGAGAAACGCGCCCGTAGCTCAGCTGGATAGAGCATCAGACTACGAATCTGAGGGTCAGAGGTTCGAATCCTTTCGGGCGCGCCAATGAAATCAATAAGTTAGTTGAAGGTAGATTTATATAAGGTTCCATATAGGTTCCAAGGCAGGACGTTGTGCGACTTGTCGCGGCTTGGCGCGACAGTCGGCGACACCGGTTTCCTAGTCCGGCCTGTTTCGAATTTCGCAAAGACTGTCTGCTGAATGGGGTTGAGCTGTTTGCTACGGCATTGGCGTCATGGTGGTAGAGCGTGACCCGGTGCCGCAATTCCAAGCTTTGCAGTTGCTGGCGCCAAGCGTCAATCGCACCTATACATTAGCGGATATATCCGTGGTCGTCCTATCACTAAGGTCACGCTGAATGGGCATGTCCGCTAGCTGGGGTTTCGCGTAAGCCGGCATGGCCAATTTAGATCAGAGCGTCGCCAGATGTCGGCACGGGCTTGACCTGATGTCGGGTTCTTGATCACTTCTTCCATGGGTTCGATAGCGCCGGTCATGAATGACCCTGAGCAGCCGGATTGGCCGGCAAAAAAATTGTTGCGCGCTATGTCTGCTTCAGAAGTAACCTGACGAAAAGTGGGTTCCCGTCGGCGAATTGGCGGAATGCCTCTTTTTTGTATGAGCAAGCTTCTAATGAAGCCTTATTCTAATTAGATTTGGCGCGCCTTACATTCCGAATCCGCCATCAACACTCAAGACCGAACCGGTGACATAGCCGGCCTCGTCGCGTGCAAGAAATGCGACGGCGTCGGCGACTTCCTGCGGGGTACCATAGCGGCCGAGCGGGATCAACGTGCGTTGATAATCCGAATGGGGGCCGTCTCCGGGATTCATATCCGTGTTAGTCGCACCGGGGTTCACCGTATTAAGCGTAATTTTGCGTTTGCCGAGGTCGTGCGCTAGCCCGCGCATCAACGCGGAGACGGCGGCTTTGGTCATGGAATAGACGGCAGTGTTCGGTATGGCAAAACAATGAGACAGCACGCTTCCGATTGAAATAATCCGGCCACCTTCATTCATGTGAGCCACGGCCGCTTTTGTCGCCGCAAAAATGGCGCGCACATTAACCGACACGATCCGGTCGAAATCGGCGATCGAGAAATCTTCGATCGGCTTGGTGTCATAGATTGCCGCGTTGTTGACTAAGATGTCGATGCGACCCAGCTCGCACACGGTGCGATCCACAGCCGCCATAACGGCGGGGGCATCGCCGCCGTCAGCCTGGATCGCGAGCCCTCGCCTGCCCGCGGCCCGAACGGCCGACATCGTAGCCTGTGCCGCGTCCGCGTTACTCATGTATGTGATAGCGACATCGGCGCCGTCCATCGCTAGGCGCCGCGCAATTGCGGCACCGATACCTCGGCTGCCACCGGTAACCAAAGCTACTCTGCCTGCAAGTCCGCTCATTGGGGACTCCGTTCGGCGCAAAGATTTGAAGAAGTTGCGCCACCACAGCCACAATACGCAAACACCTGTCGTTGGATATTGGCCATCGGTATCGGCACTCGTCGATCGGCCGGGTCCACCAGACTTGTGATGGAAACCGTCCGGCTGCCGCACAATTCATATGACGTATCGTATCGGTTCCGACTTCTTGGGGTTCGCATTCGGACGAACGTGGAGATGAAACAGTAGGAAAACAGGTTTGGCGGCTATTGACGGCTGAGCGCCGCGCCTGAGTTAGGCCAGTTGGTCAACGCTAGGTGTGCATGCGGAAAAACTGCCCATGTCCTCAGCACTGCCTTGGTGCGGCGCAGCGAATGCGTGCCGAACTTGGCCGGATCGAGTCCGATACTGGCAACCCACTCTTGAACGAGGCGAGCGTACTGCCGGGTGGTTAGCCCGCGCGAGCCATCGCCACGACCAGCAAACAGAAACTGGCCAGCCTTTCTGCCGGTCAATCTCAAGTACACGTCGATCGCCTGTCGTGTTTGATCGGTCAGTTCGAACCGGACGGGCCTCCCCGTCTTCTTCTGCCGAATTGTCGCCCGATCCATTGCATAGCCGCTCGGCGCTACATCATCGACCCGGACCGCAACGACGTCACAGCCGCGCAGCTTGCTGTCGATGGCGAGGTTGAATAGCGTAAGATCTCTTTTGCGCTCCTGCATTTGAAGTTTGGTTCTGATCGACCACACGTGGCTTGGCCGCAGGCGGCTTCGCGCCGATCAGTTTGCCCTTGTTCCAAGGTGTACGGGATGTCGCCTTGTCATCTGTGCATGCATGTTCCTTTTCCATGGTTTGTCTCCTTGTTAGAGAGACAGACCAGCATGCGCCTGATCAGGACATGTTGTTGAAACGACGTCTGGTTTCTGGGGAATATCTTCAAACAGATGGTTACCAGTCGGCGCGTTTGACCCGTTGCTGAAGTCACGAGGTCGGAGTTTACCTCGGGAGGCACGTCCAGTTACGATGATGGCGTCCGGGTGTGGAACGGAGGCAACGGGCGAAACACGTTGCAGAGGAAACGCAGGAGGCTTAGGCTTGCAGTGAATGCGTGAGTTGAGGAGTGCGTCTATGCGGGCAATTGTTTTTGTAGCGGCAAGCATCTTTTTAGGGCCAATACTTCTCATAACTTCGGCGGAGGCTGGATGCATATGCTATCGCTACGGTGGCGGCGTTCTTGATAAATGCGCATCAAGTCCGACGGATTGTGCACTGAAAGGGGGATATTGCGTTGCGGGCCAGAATTGCAGAAATTCGTCAGATTTGAACCGCAAGATTCCGAAGCAATCTCTCCCGACTACCACTCGCGCCTCTTGCGCACGCTGATTGGTGCGCGACTACAAATTCAGACTTAGCGAAAGGACTGCGATCAGATTCGCCCACGTGCTGCGCATCGACACCGAGTAGGGATATATAGCAATGGAAAGAAAGATAAAATTGACGTTGTTGGGGGGGTGATTATTTCAAGCTCTCTGAGCTTGATTAGTGGTGCGCAAGCATGCCAGTCGCCAAATAACGCTTGTATATCACTGCGCATATGTTTGGAGCGCGGCGTGGAAAATGACATTAACCGCATACAAGAAGGGGCGCGGACTGGCAATGGGAGCATGGTTCACGACGGTGGAGCTGCCTGCTGGGAAAATTTCAAAGATCCAAAAGATTGGGCACGGGCGACAGCTGGCTGTCAGGATGGTGATTACGTTCGGGAGGCTAAAAGAGCAATAGCGCGAGCCTGTTGAGACTGTTGCAGACGACAGCAATTGATGGTGGGGATGTTAGCATTGCTTATGAAGAAGTGATCTTGAAATCCCGATGATCGAACCACCGCTTTCGGGGCACAAGATCGACGCTCCTCCGCTCACTGCTTTTCTCTAGCCTACCTGGGACCGGACAATCTTCAAGCCCCGCCATCAATAAGACGGCGATGGCAGACAGTCGCCCGTTGCATGCCTATGTAGTTCGATCCGGTTGCGCGCTAAAAATTTCCGCCGGATCAGGTAGTTGCTTCCGGCGGCGCCCATTCTGCAGGCGCAAGTTGCGGCAACGCGGTACGGCGCTACGGGTCACTCTCGACTGTCCCGACCTCCCTCCGACCGTCTGCTATCCTATCGACCAGCTGCCGAAGTTCAAGCCTCGGCTCGGATGGTCGCGAACCGACGCGATTGGCCCGTC
>JANOKW010000215.1:0-5741 GCA_031419475.1 Hyphomicrobium sp.
CCCCTGCGGGCATTCTACTGCCAGAGCTACTGACACAGGATGCCATTCTTAAGGCCATCGAAAAGGCCTCGGGCAAATCGGCATCCTCGTCGCTTCAAATAGAGCAACGCCAACGTGATGGAACTTAGATGCAGATTTTTCGGACTTTGAAGAGCCTTCTCGCGCGACGCCACTCGCTTGGCGTTGCGACGATAGTGCTGATGACGGCCGTGTTTGCGTTCACCGGTCTCCGCGATGCCGGCGCCGAAGAAGCGAAACCCGCTGTCACGGCCGACGCCTTGTGGACGGCAACTTTTAAAGACACCAGCGGCACACCCAAAACATTCGAGGGTCTCAAGGGCAAGATTGCCGTCGTGTATTTCTGGGCGACGTGGTGCGAGCCTTGCCAGAAGGAAGCCCCGCAGCTCAAGGCGCTTCACGATAAGTATCGCGACAAGAACGTCGAAGTGCTCGGTATCGCCATGGATAATGCCGACAAGGTCAAAGACTTCGTCGCCAAACATCAGCTTACATTTCCGATCGTTTATGGCGGCCGCGAAGCGATCGAACTGAGCAAAAATCTAGGGAATTCTCTCGGAGGTATTCCGTTCCTTGTCGTCATCGGCAAGGACGGGAAAATCGTCGAGAGGATAACAGGCGAGACCAAGGACGGCCGGGTAGAGGGGATTATCACCCCATTGCTCGGCGGCTGAAGCTCGCACAACCCGCTGACAACAGCGGGAATTCAAGGAGGACGTATGAATAGAAACCAGAAGACCGCTGGCGCTCTGCCGGGACTGGGGAGTAGCTTTAAAGCTGCCGCCCTTGGCTTGGCAATCGCCTGCTCGCCTTCATTCGCACATGCCGAATGGAACGCGGGCAACACGGTGACGGTGGTTGACACCTCACCGGTCAACTGGCTGTCAGTGACCTGGAACACCATGGAAGAATTGGTCCGCGTGGACCACAAAGGCAACATGGTGCCGGGCCTTGCTGAGAGCTGGAAATGGATCGACGACAAGACCGTGGAATTTAAACTCCGTAAGGACGTGAAATTCCAGGACGGAGAGGCCTTCAACGCGAAGGTGTTCCGCAAGTCGTTCGACGAAGTTCAAAAGTGGGAAAACCCGCATCCGCCGGGCGCGTTCCTCAACTTCGACAAGGCAACCAAGCTCGATGTGGTCGACGATCACACCGTGCGCTTCACCTTCCCGAAAGCGGATGGTGCAGCAATGATGAAGTTCCGTGGCATGCACGTCGGCTCGTCCGCCTTCTGGGACAAGCTCGGCTTCGTTGATGCGGAAAAAAAGAACGCCGAAGGCCATTGGTGAGTGATCGATGCTGCCGGTCCGTGGGGGACTGGTCCATTCGTACTCAAAACTGGTGTTTCGACGCTTGCTAAGCGGTCTCCTGAAGTTGTGTTGGAGCCGAACACCACCTACTGGAACAAAGATCGTGTTCCAAAAGCCCGCATCGTCTTCGACAACATCATGTCGAGGTCTGACGCTATTGCGTCCGTTGCGGCTGGCGACGGTAAAGTCGATATCGTGAGCAATCTCACGGTTGACGAAGCCAAAGCCTTCAAGAGCGACAAAGCCAAGATCGTTGCCAACAATGCCAAGACAGTCCTTGCTGGTGTTATCAACCAGAAGAAGGGCGGACCTTTGGCCGACGTGGCAGTGCGCAAAGCCTTGAATATGGCCATCGACAAGGACGCAGTGGTGAAGGACGGCTTGGGGGGCTACGGCTCCGTCTTGGCCGGCATGATCCAGCCTGGCCGGGTCGGTGCTATAGCTGGTCTGAAGCCCTATGCCTTTGATGCAGCAGCTGCCAAAGCCGTGCTTGAAAAAGCCGGCGTCAAGTCGCTCGCGATCAAGGGCGGCTCGAAAGCAGTTGTGGACTCGATGATTGCGAGCCTCGCGAAAGCGGGCGTCGCAGCCAAGGCCCACAGCGGCGACGGTGCCGACTGGGACATCAACATGGTTGAACACTTCGACTGGTCGCCAGCATTTGCCGCAGGCGTCGTCTTCCGCGAGTTCTTCGCGACAGGTGGCGGCTTCTTGGCATCTGACGCTTCGGCGTTCGACGCGCTTTACGCCAAGGCGCTCGCGAACCCCGATCCTGCTGCCCAGGCGAAGGTGATGAGCGAGATGGAACAGTGGGCTTACGACTCGGCACCTGCCGTGTTCCTGGCTTCTCCGAACCAGATCTACGCCGTCTCGAACCGCGTGAATTTCACGCCTTACGAGAGCTGGATGCTTGAGCTCGCAGAGACGTCGGTCGCTGCGAAGTAGGGCACATTTGCCTTTGAAACACGATCGGAGGGCTCCAGCGATGGGGCCCTCTTTTTTCGTGCGGGCGATGCGTACCGCGACTGCAAGAAGCGTTACTCGATGCTGCTGCCGATGCGGTTTTGGCGATAGAACACTCGGGTTGCAGGGACGAACGCGCGAAGTTACCTCGCCCGCGCCCCAGCGGCGATGATCGTTGGCTCGCCCGGTTTCTTGAGTTCGTCTTGAGTTCGTCTTGAGTTCGTCTTGCGACGCTTGATTACTTTACAAGATTTGTAGTATGGTAGAATTTGTGCGGTAGAGGGGTAGATCAATCCCAATGTCTCTCAACATCAAAAACGAAGAGGCCCATGCCCTCGCTGTTCGGGTGGCCCGGCTGACCGGCGAAAGCTTGACCGAGGCGGTCACCACGGCGCTCCGCGAGCGGCTGGCGCGGGTCGAAGCGCCGGACACGCTGGTTGAGGAACTGTTGGCGCTCGGGCGCGACTGTGCCGCCCGTCTCGATGCCCCCACGCGCATGATCGACCACGGCGCACTTCTCTATGATGAGAAAGGACTGCCGCTTTGATCGTCGACACCTCGGCCTTGATTTCCATTCTCCGTGGAGAAGACGACGCGCCCCGAATTGCGCTCGCACTCGCGACCAGGACGCAAGCCAAGCGGATATCGGCGGCAAATTACCTGGAAGCAGCAATCGTGATAGACGGCGCGCGCGATGCAATCGCCAGTCGCCGCTTGGATGAGATGATCGCAAAAGCGACGATTTCGATCGAACCCGTAACAGTTGAACAAGCCAGCATCGCGCGGGCCGCCTACCGTGATTTCGGAAAAGGGAGTGGCCACCCGGCAGCTTTGAACTTCGGAGACTGCTTTGCATACGCGTTGGCTAAGGCGACCGGAGAGGCACTCCTCTTCAAGGGCACCGATTTCCAGTACACGGACATCGTGCCCTATTATGCGTAAGGCTGGTAAGGTCGCGGGAACGGCTTCCCAGACAGCGCGCGAGGCGCCATGATCGTCGGCACGGCAGGGCATATCGACCACGGCAAGACGGCGCTGTTGAAGGCGCTGACGGGCACCGATGCCGATCGTCTGCCAGAGGAGAAAGCGCGCGGCATCACGGTCGATTTGGGATTTGCCTATCAACATTTCGACGATGCGCCCTCGATCAGTTTTCTCGACGTACCGGGCCACGAAAAGCTGATTCACAACATGCTGGCTGGCGCCATCGGCATCGACTTCGTGATCCTGGTTGTGGCGGCGGACGATGGCGTCATGCCGCAAACCCGCGAACACTTGGCCGTCATCGATCTTATCGGCGTCAAGCGCGGCGTCATTGCGCTGACCAAGATCGATCGCGTCGATGCCGATCGTGCCGCGGCGGTAGAAGCCCAGATCGCCAATCTCACCGTTGGCACGTCACTTGAAGACGCGCCCATCATGCGGTGTTCGGCCATCACCGGCGAGGGCATCGCGGCCCTGGGGCAGCATCTGGCTGGAGCGGCAGGCAGTATAGAAATCCGCAAGCCCGCCGGTAACTTCCGCCTGGCGGCCGACCGCTGTTTTACTCTGCAAGGCATCGGCCTCGTCGTGACTGGGACGGTTTACTCCGGAGCCGTCAAGGCGGGCGATACGCTGATCCATTCGCCTGCGGGCACCGAAGTCCGTGTGCGCGGCATCCGGGCTGAAAACCGCGAAGCCAACAGCGCCACGGCCGGACAGCGCTGCGCCTTGAATCTAACGGGCCGCAAGTTCGAGAAAGAACACGTCAAACGCGGCGACTGGATCCTGGCGCCTGAGGTTCACGCCCCCACACACCGGCTGGACGTGCGGCTGCGCCTGCTGCCCCAAGAGATGCGCCCTTTAAAACATTGGACCCCGGTGCACTTTCATCTCGCCGCGACCGATGTCACCGGCCGCGTTGGCCTGCTGGAAGGCAAGGATCTAGAGCCTGGAGCCACGGCACTGGCTCAGATAATCTTGGACGCGCCAGTGGGCGCCATGTTTGGCGATCGCTTTGTCATTCGCGACCAGTCAGCGCTGCGCACGATCGGCGGCGGCCACATCATTGATCCCGCGCCCCCGCAGCGTGGCGCGCGCACGTCAGAGCGTTTGGCAACTCTGGGGCTTCTCGATAATTCCGGCCCCAATGATGCCCTCACCGGCGTGCTTGCGGAAAGCCCCAATGGGATCGACCTCAAGAGTTTCCGCCTCGCGCGCAATTTAACGGGGGCCGAGGCGGACACCTTGTTTGCCGGAGCGAGCGCCGTTCAAGTCGCCAGCGGCGCGGCGCTGATCGGGCTTTCGGCCGGGCGATGGGTGGCGCTTCAAACCGATGTCGCCAGCCATCTCGCTGAGTATCAACGCACGCATGCCGATAGCCCAGGGGCCTCGATCGATGAGTTGATGCGGCTCTTCAAGGAGCCCCGGCGGCGCGTTGTGGCGCGCGAAGCCTTAAAGACTCTCATCGATCAGGGCGCCGTGGTTCGCTACGGCCAGCTTGTCCATTTGCCCGGCCACGAGGTGAAACTCTCCGGCGGCGAGGAAGGCTTGTGGCTGCAAATCGAGGAGGCACTTCGTTCCGCCGGTACTGATCAGCCGCGCGTCACGATGCTTGCTGAAAAACTTGAACTTCAGCCTGAAGCCCTTTCGCCGCTGCTCTTTAAACTCGCGCAAATTGGACGCTTGCGGCGCGTGTCTAAAGTCTACTTCATGCTACCCGGAGTCGTGACCAACTTGGCTGACGCTGCCCGGCGCGTCGCCGAGGATCATCCCGAGAAAATTCTGACCGTCGGGCGCTATCGCGATGCCACCAAGGTCAGCCGCCACATGGTTATGCCACTGATGGAGTTCTTCGACAAAGTGGGCTTCACGCGGCGCTTCAAGGACGGCCGCCAGATCGCAAGCGATTGGATGGCAGAACTGCGGTAGGACCATTGGTGTCTGCCAGAGTTGTGTGAGAACGCAGCTTGATCGGCTGTGGGCGAGAATGATGTGGAATGGGCTATCGCTGCTGCCCACACAGCATATTATTCCAAGCTCAGGTGCTGTCTTTCTCTCGTATGTTCTGTGGCGCTTTTGTTGGAAATGGCGGAGGGAGTGTCCGCCAAATATTCTGTTCTTTCTGGTGCTTACAGAGCGTCCCCCACAATTTGCCCCACACCTGCGAGTGCGTCTTTAGCATTCGATGTGTTGCGACGTGTTCACGAAGCGAACACGGCTCTGCATCCAGATCATCTCAACATTTGCAGATTAGCTCATGGAAACCCCTTGTCGCATCGGTCGCGATCGGTCGCGACGCGTCGCGACCAGCCCCGATGTGATCTTGCTATCTTCCTAGCAAATCACTTTGCCGTTGACATAGCGTCCAACGTTGTTAGTTGTATAGCTCGTGTGAAGCGCCCGTGGGGGAGGGCGGCTGAAAGGAGCGACGCAGATGTCAGCGACCATCCCTCGAGTCATTACGAAGAA
>JANOKW010000216.1:0-4570 GCA_031419475.1 Hyphomicrobium sp.
AAAGGTCGCCGAAATTAGCCTCCGAGAGGCCCTTCTGGAATTGAACCCGATTGCGTGCCATGCCACATCTCCTTGCGAAGACGTCAGAAATCGAAGATTCGCGTGGCCAGAAAATGGCTGACTATGGTGCGTAATCAGGAACAAAAAAGCGCCCCGGAGATTTAGGGGCGCTTTTCATTTGTGATGACGTCGAGATCAGCCTCTCAGCCGCGTTCTGACGATGCGCGGAAATTCATCATCTGCCTCGACGGCATTGAAGCCGCTCTGCGCGCGCTGCTCGGCGATATGCTGGCGCCCTTCTTCCAAGCTCCACCAGCGCTCGCTAACGGGTGCCTGTGCGGGCGCCTGCGTTGACGCTTGAGTTGACGCCTGAGTTTGTGCGTCCGGCTCCTGTTGTGGCTGCTGTTGTGCAGGCGGCGCCATACGGCCATAGGCAGGACGCGCTTGCTGTGCTGGCTGCGACGAGAACCAAGCTTCAACAAGATCGAGTTCATCGGCGGAGAGTGCCAGTCCCTGGCTACGGCAACGCGCAACGACGAAGTTGCGAAAGCGGCCGGCAAACAAATTAGCGGACGCACCCTGTTCGAACCAAGGATCGCTTTCGCTCACGACTTCGAGGATGAAGCGCAGATCATCGCGCTTGAGATCAAGCCCGAACTCCCGTGCGCGCTGCGTGATGTTGCCGAGCGTTTGGGCCCCCTGCAGCCCGTTGGCGGAAATTTCCTGAGCCATGACGTCGAACATGACGCGGTACTCGGCTGGTGCCAAGGCCGGAGCCTGGCAAGCCTCGTGGATGCGCGCGATCGACTGTTGGATGGCAGTGGCTTGTTCGGCTGAGCGCTGGGGCGGAGCAGGCGCTACCGGCGGCGCAACAGGGACGCTGACGCGCGGCACCTCGCGGCGTTGCTCCATCTGTATTTGCGGCGCTTGTGGAGCCGAACGCGGAGCCATCGCTTCGGGGTGGCGCTGCATCGGTTGTTGCGGCACTGGCGGTGCCGTCGACTGAGTAATGCGCGGAGCAGGGGCCGGTTGGAAGTGCCGCTGTGTCATCTGTTCGATTGCCGGTTCAGGCCGGGCCTGTTCTTCGCGCAGCAGCGGTGAGTTCATCGTCTGCGCAACACTCATGGCTTGGGCTTCTACAGTCGCTTGTGGCAGTGCGATCTGCGGAGAAATCAGCCCGGTTGCAGAAATGTGCCGGTTGGCGTCGAATACGGTGTAGGGCGCCGTATCACTCAAATGGATGTCATCGGGAAGGCCGGCGAGAAGCAACTCGCGGAACGATCCATATCCGCCCCACTGGGTGCCAACCGTCTTTTCGTGGCCGACCATACGGACCGCGCGGTCAGCCAACGTCTCAAGCGGAACGGCCTGGGGCGCAACGCGAACGTAGCCGACAACTTCGGTCAGAATAGCGCGGCGCGCAGCATCGACGTCAATGACCTGGGCTGCGGTACGCGGCGCGGAAATTTCGCGTGTTGTCGTTGTGCTAATCTCGCTGGTCCGGCGTCCGTTAAGAAGCAATGACAGAAGATTACTCTCTCGTATCTCGCCATCGCTGATCGCCGTGTAGGGCGCGGCCGTGTGATCGTTCGCGTAGACAACCGTGCGGCGTGCGTGCGCCCTGAGACGATGTAGAACCGGCGTGAAATCGGCGTCACCCGACATGATGATGAATTCATCGAAGTAGGTGTCGTGGGTCAGGATATCGCGAATATCCATGACGATACGGATATCGGCAGAGTTCTTAAGCTGAGCTGTAAGCGGTGGGCAGTCGATGACTTCGAAGCCCGATTTCAAGAAGTTGTGGCGGATGAACGGAAAGGAGTTCATGTCCGTCGAATTATCGTGCGAATTGCGCCGCGGAACCGGATTGCCATAGCAGCGGTTCATCACAATCCGGCGGTCGCTTGGCAGCGAGTAGCCTGTCGCCGGGGTGATGAGTTCACCCGACTGGATGCCCTCTAACCAAAGGCTGCTGTCCTTGGCGAAGCGCTTCGCAGCGTCGTCATTTTTGCGTTTCAGAGACAAGTAGATGTTGTCGTAGTCGACAAACACCGTAGTCAAGATGGGTCCTGAGGACTCGCGCTTCATCGACGGCAACCCCCGTTAGCCGGCTTTGCTCGCCGGAATACTGATTCGCCCGTACTGTTCATGAGTCGCCCGGGAGCGGCAAGAGACGCGATCAAGTTGCTCTGGGAAGATCTGGGGAGAAGAGAATTATCCTCCGCCATGAAGGCGTTCACGCCACTCAAGCAAATCTTGTCCAGATGAATTGCGGGGACGATGCGAACACCGGGCATCGATGATGATTGCATGTTGCCAATTGGACGCTGCGGCAGCTTCGCCCGCGCCCGTCGCCCGTCGCTTGGCGCACGGCGTCAGGCCTTATTCTTCAACTCGCGCAAACGTGCAAAAACTTGCCAATCTGGGGCGTTCTGCAGTCCAAGCCGCGCGCGGATGGCGGATGAGTTGGCGCGCAAAAAAGGATTGGTTGCCAGCTCGGCGGCCATCGTGGTCGGGAGCGTCGGCTTGCCCTGACTTCTCAGTGCTTCGACTTCACGGACCCGAACTTGCAGGGCTTCGTTTTCCGGTTCTACCGACAACGCGAAGCGGCCGTTGGTCGCCGTGTATTCGTGACCGCAATAGATTTGCGTGTCGGCCGGAAGCGACATGAGTTTTTGCAAGGCGCGCCACATGCCTTCGGCATCGCCTTCGAAAATACGGCCGCAACCTAGCGAAAACAACGTGTCGCCAGTAAATGCAACTTTCGCCTCTGGTATTACATAGGCGATGTGGCCAAGTGTGTGCCCAGGCGTTTCGATTACGCGCACGCTCATATCCGCAAACACCAGCGCGGTTTTCTCTGAAACGGCATGATCGATAAGAGGAATGCGATCAGCTTCGCCTTCGGGCCCAAATACCTGGCAGCCGTATTTGGCCTTCAAGGCTGCAACCCCGCCCGTGTGATCGGTATGGTGATGGGTCACTAAAAGATGGCTGAGGTGCCAGCCGCGCTGGTCCAACGCAGCTTCAATCGCGGCCGCATCTGGAGCATCAACGACTGCGGTTTCGCCCGACTGCGACGCATGCACAATCACGGCATAGTTGTCCGCAAGGCAGGGTATTTGAATGATGGTTAGTTGGCTCATGAACGTACTTTCGTCTGCCGCAGGGGCTGTGTCAAACGGGCCACGAGGCCGCCCAATGCTTGCCGGCGCCGTAGCGCAACCGTCAGTGTGGTGATTTTCTAGTCATAGTCGGTTTGTTCAACAATTGAGTCGCTGGCTGGAACGGGAAGTGGCACAGGTGTTTCAATTCAATCTTGGTAATAAATCGAGCAGTCTTTACTATAAGTAAACTGCCGAAGCGCCAGGTTGGGGCCTTGATGTTCCCTAAATTTTGGGGCAGTAGCTGCATTCTGCGGTTGCTGTGTAGTTGTGTTGCGTCTTATGGGTGTAAGAATCTGCAACAAGGCGGCACAGCATGCGGTCCCTATATGTCTTGTCGGCGACGGCTCTTTTTGGCGCGTCGGTCATGGGTGGGTGTGCGATACATCCAACACCCCTGACTGAAGTTGAGCTTTCAGCTGCCGCAAGTGCAAACTCGAGTGCTGTTGTATCGGATCAGGAACCCATTGGCAAAGCCGTAAGCCTCTACGAGGCCATGGCGCGGGCTCTCAAATACAATCTCGATCATCGGGTTGAAGAAGCTGAAGCGGCCGTTCGCTTCGCCGAGCTCGACCTCGCTCATTTCAGTCTTCTGCCGAATGCAGGGGCTAACAGTGGCTATGCCGGCCGCGATAACTACAACGCCAGCTCAAGTTTCAACATCCCTGAGCAGAGACAGAACTTCGGCGAATCGACGAGCCAGGAAAAGCGAATCAAGATCGCCGACATCGGCTTCAGCTGGAACATACTTGATTTCGGATTATCGTATGTGCGTGCGCGCCAGTCGGCTGACAAAGTGCTGGCTCAGGAAGAAATGCGCCGCAAGGTTATCCATCGCGTTGTCGAAGATGTGCGCACGGCCTATTGGCACGCGGTCAGCGCCGAACGCTTGATGAGCCGTCTCGTGACGCTTGAGGGCGAAACGAAAAAGGCACTGGAAGAAACCCGCACGCTCTACAAAGAGCGCGAAACGTCGCCGATTACCGCGCTGACCTACGAGCGCGAACTCGTCGAAATCAAGCAAAAGATCGCGGAAATTCAGCGCGAATTGAATACCGCCAAAGCGCAACTCGCAGCACTCATGAATTTGAAGCCGGAAGCAACGTTTAATATTGCCGGTGCAAGCCGCCAACCGGGCAGCCTGACGCTCAAAGCCGGGCTTGACGACATGATGTCGACCGCGATTTACAACCGCCCAGAGCTTCGCGAAGTCGAGTATCAAAAGCGCATCAACGTGCGCGAAGCTGATGCGGCACTTCTTGAAACCTGATTACGCACCATAGTCAGCCATTTTCTGGCCACGCGAATCTTCGATTTCTGACGTCTTCGCAAGGAGATGTGGCATGGCACGCAATCGGGTTCAATTCCAGAAGGGCCTCTCGGAGGCTAATTTCGGCGACCTT
>JANOKW010000217.1:0-33945 GCA_031419475.1 Hyphomicrobium sp.
CACCAAGCACATCGTTCTCGCCCGCGACCTGCAGGTCGATCCCGTGCGCGATATGCCGATCCACGTCGACTTCCTGCGTGTCGGCAAGGATGGCATCATCTCTGTCTCGGTCCCGGTCCGTTTCGTCAATGAAACGCTTTCCCCTGGTCTGAAGCGCGGCGGCGTCTTGAACATCGTGCGCCACGACATCGAAGTCTTCTGCAACTACGCCACGATCCCGCGTTTCTTCGAAGTTAACCTCGAAGGTCTTGAGATCGGCCGCGCCATCCACGTCTCGGCGATCAAAATGCCGGAAGGCATCAGCCCCGTCATCAAGAGCCGCGACTTCACAATCGCGACGATTGCCGGCGCTCTCAAGGGCGACGACGAAGCGACAGCTACAGCGACGGATGCAGCAGCAGCGCCTGCCGCAGCCGATGGCAAAGCAGCTCCCGGCGCTCCCGCCGGCAAGGGTGCTCCCGCAGCGGCAGCGGGAAAAGGTGCGCCTGCGGCAGCGGCTGGCAAGGGTGCTCCTGCAGCAGCAGCTGGCAAGGGTGCGGCACCGGCCAAACCCGCTGGCAAGAAGTAATCGTCATAACCAAACCGGCGCGGAATATGTCTGCGCCGGTTCTCTCGCCCGGGGACGCCCATGAAGCTCTTCGTCGGCCTCGGCAATCCTGGCGCCAACTACCAGGGCAATCGCCACAATATCGGCTTTATGGCCGTCGAACGCATCGCACATGCACACGGTTTTTCGCCGTGGCGCAAGAAATTTAACGCCCTGATCTCGGAAGGCTCGATCGGCACAGAACGCGTCATGCTTCTGAAACCCGAAACCTTCATGAATGACAGTGGCCGCGCGGTTGGTGAGGCCATGCGATTCCTCAAAATCGCGGAAGCCGATGTCTATGTGTTTCATGACGAACTCGATTTGGCGCCGGCAAAGATCAAGGTCAAGCTTGGCGGCGGCAACGCGGGACACAACGGCCTGCGCTCGATATCGGCCCACATTGGCAACGAGTACGCGCGCGTCCGCCTTGGCATCGGCCACCCGGGGTCCAAGGACGCGGTGACCCACTACGTTTTGAACGACTTCGCCAAATCTGAGAGAGAATGGCTGAGCGAACTGTTAGAAGCTGTCTCGGATGCAGCCGGTCCCTTGGCTCGCGGCGACGACGCCCGCTTCCTGACGGACGTCGCGCGGCGCCTGCAAGGCGAAAAAGCTCCTTCGGATGGTAAAACAGATACACCAGCGAAAGCCTCGAATTTGCCTGAGAAAAAGCGCGCGATCGGCCATCCTGCAGGCGAGCGGGCCAATAAGCGCGCATCGGCGCTGGCAGAAAACTTGAAAAAATGGCTGGGTTCGAGAAAATCAGAAGATTAGATGGTCAGTAGGCGTTTAAGTACGGCCGCTGAAAGCGAGTGGCGGAACAGAGTAAGGGTGACGTCGATGGTACACTACGAAAAGGATTTCGGTGACGACAGGGGTGGCAGCCGTGGCAGCCGCGCTGGCGTTCTCGCACAAACCGACCATACGCATTCACGAGCCGGACGGCTCGACACGCTCAACCGCTTGTTTGGCCCGCGCGAAGAAGCCTTGATCGGCGCGCTGTCCCTTCTCCTTGCAATTGGCGTTACCGGTTTCGTCATCAAGGACGCTATTTCCTCAAAGTACAAAGACAAGAGCGGCCTGCAGCGCATCATCGCCAAGAAATGGAACGAACGCACACTCGTATTCCCAATCGAAGGCACCGACAGCGCCGGGCGGCGCGCGCTCTTCGATGTTGTGGTGCTGACCAAGAACTACGGATGGGTCAAAGGTTCGACAACAGAACTTGAGCGCGACACGACGCGGTTATCGCCAGAAGACATTCAGAACGAAGTCTTGGCGCCCCAGCTGCGCGAAGGCTTGGGCGGCTCGCGCGAACTCATTGCGGTTGGTCTCGCGAGCCAAGAAGGTGAGATCGACAAGGAAATCCAGCGCGGCGGCTTGCGTGCTGCCCGCATCGCCGAGTGGGTCAAATCCGTTGTCGATGTCAATATTCCGATGTCGACCTTGAACCTTGGCCGTTATCTTGAGCCCTGCGCGGAATGCGAAGACGCGGATACCAGCTGGCAGCGCCCCTTCATCGTCATCGCCGTGCGCGAAGCCGATCCCGGCACCAACATCGGCGAAGCTTTGAACGTGGCCATGTCGGACAAGACCAATCTGCCGAGCCCCTCGCGCTATTCGACGTTCGCGCTGGCGAAGTATAAGAAGTGAGCTTCCCCTCTCCCCATTCCTGCACTCAATGGGGAGAGGGGTTCGGGTGAGGGGCGGCCGCTTGACAGGTGGGTCGTCTCAGGCCACGGGGCACGCATGCGAATGACGTCTGCCCGTCGACAGAAATTCCGCAAGTCCGACATTTGGGATTATCGCTAGCCTTCGTGTATTGCTCGGTGCTGCAGCCATTTTCGGCCAGCGAAGGATAGGCCCCATGTACCGCAACGAATTGCCACTGATCTACGAGCTTCGGGACATGCTTCCAGATCCGATCCCGGCCAGTGCCTACTTCCAAAACCTCGACAAAAGTCTTTCAGATTCCCAGCAGAAGCTGCGCCAGTACCGCGACCTTGAGCAAGACCTGGCGGGCCTGGACGCGGCCGCCTGGGGTTTTTTGAAATCGGAAGTGAAGCCACTTCTGATGGTCAGACATGAAAAGCGCGGCTGGCATCAACTGTTCGACAAGCTCAATCAGGCTAAGGGGTATAACCACCTTAAACGTGCTGGATACGAGGCGGTTAGCTTCATCCCACCAGTTCCAGGATGCATGACGCCGGACTTAGAGGCGCGCAGCGGCCCCTCCCGCGTGCTGTGCGAAGTCAAAACCATCAACGTTTCCGATGTCGAGGCGCACCGCAGGTTTTTCGGCGGCGTAGGCAGTGTAGACGATCAATTGCAAGCTGGCTTCTTTGCCAAACTTTCATCCGATCTGGCAAAGGCTCAGGCACAGATGGCAGCCTTCGATGCCGGTCCAACCGTGAGAAAACTGGCATACGTCGTCATCAATTTTGACGACTCGTTGCATGAGTATGCCGACCGATATGAGGAACAAATCACGCGCTACGTGGCGGACCATCCGACGCACGGCTTGGAAGTCGGCTTCTATTGGAAGCCTCCTTTCGGAAGTGCGACGATTTAAAGTCCGTAGCTCGGGCCACAATCAACGGCGCCGCTCGTAGGTTGCGGTCAAGCGTAAGCGCAGACCCAACACACCTCCTGCCTGCGTCTGCATCAGCACTCCTACAAACGGGCGCCAGATTTTCGACTCCCAGCACTTGCCGTTCGAGCCCGCCGCTGCCAGAATAGGCTCATGAACAAGCATCTCACACCCGGCGAAATCCGCCAGCTTCCGGTGTCCGAACGGCTTCGGCTGATCGAGGAGATTTGGGACTCGATCGACGCCGAGGGGGAGGAACGGCCACTTCCGGATTGGCACCGCGCCGAGATCGACAAGCGGCTTGATGCGCTGGACCAAGGTAGCTCGACCGGGGCTACCTGGGACGAAGTCCGCCGCCGGATCACCGGCAAGCCGTGACGGCCACGGTCGTTGTACAGCCTGAGGCCGAAGCGGACTTGACGGAGGCATTTCGCTGGTACGAAGCCTGGCGGGTGGGACTTGGGGCGGAGTTGATCGATGAAGCGGGATTAGCCTTTTCAAGGATAGCCGAAAACCCGCTCCGCCCCCGTGCATTGCATCGAGATACCCGGCGCGTCCATCTCCGGCGCTTCCCTTATTTGGTGCTCTACGTTGCTCGCGGCGATCAAGTATTCGTAATCGCCGTGTTGCACGAGCGGCGAAGCCCCCGATTGTTCCGGGCACGTGCCAGAGATCACCAGCGCAACAACGAGTGACGGACAAACAGCAGATCACCCCACCCGCCCGCGTCGCCCTGCCCATTGATATCGCCCCGGCGGCAGTGTAGCTGACCCTGAGTAATCCAGGGACATATGATTTATGGGCTTTAAATGCGGCATCGTCGGCCTGCCGAACGTCGGCAAGTCGACCCTCTTCAACGCGCTGACGCAAACGGCAGCGGCAGAGGCAGCGAACTATCCCTTTTGCACGATCGAGCCGAACGTCGGCGAAGTCGGCGTGCCCGACCCGCGTCTCGATAAGCTCGCTGGCATTGCTGGCAGCAAAGAGATCATCCCAACGCGGCTAACGTTCGTCGATATCGCCGGTCTCGTGCGCGGGGCATCCAAAGGCGAAGGCCTCGGCAACAAGTTCCTCTCCCACATTCGCGAAGTCGATGCCGTCGCTTACGTCCTCAGATGTTTCGAAGACGGCGACATCACCCACGTCGAAAACCGCATCGATCCGATGGCGGATGCTGAGACGGTCGAAACCGAGTTGATGCTTGCCGATCTCGAAAGCCTCGAGAAGCGTTTCACGCTGACAGAAAAGAAGGTCAAAACAACCGGCGACAAGGAAGCAAAACTCCTGGTTGGCATCATGGAGAAAGCCCTGGTGCTGTTGCGCGAGGGCAAGCCGGCGCGCACGGCACAAATAACGGCCGATGAAATGCCAGCCTTCCGCGGCCTGCAATTGCTGACGTCGAAGCCCGTCGTCTACGTGTGCAACGTGGATGAAGCGTCAGCTGCCACAGGCAACGCGTTCTCGAAAACAGTTGAACAGGCCGCCAAAAAGGAAGGCGCCGTTTCCGTCGTGATCTCGGCGAAGATCGAAAGCGAATTTTCAGGTCTGGGCCCCGAAGACCGCGACGCGTTTCTTGCCGAAATGGGCCTAAAAGAACCCGGGCTCAACAAGCTCATCTACGCCGGCTATCAGCTGCTCGATCTCGTCACCTACTTCACCGTTGGCCCCAAGGAAGCGCGCGCCTGGACCATCACGCGCGGCACCAAGGCACCTGCCGCCGCCGGCGTCATTCACACCGACTTCGAAAAAGGCTTTATTCGCGCCGAGACGATTGCTTACAATGACTACGCTGCGCTGAACGGCGAAAGCGGTGCCAAGGAAGCTGGCAAGTTCCGTTTGGAAGGTAAAGAGTACATCGTCCAAGACGGCGACGTCATGCATTTCCGATTTGCGAATTAAGGGGCTCTACGATGTCCGACACAATGCCAGACCGCCTGTGCATCAACCCGAAGAGCCCGTTTCACGACGCCGATCTTTTGGCGCGGAACGTGGGCATCCTCTTTAACGGCACGGAAAAAACCAACGTCGAAGAGTATTGCGTCAGCGAGGGCTGGATCCGGGTTGCTGCCGGCAACGCAAAGGACCGTTTTGGCAATGCCATGACTATCAAACTCAAGGGCAAAGTGGAGCCGTTCCTTAAGGGTCCATCTGGGGATTGAATAAAGTTACTGCCGCTACTCACCGCTGCCCCTTCTGCCCGTACGTCTTGAATTTCTCGACCATCTCTTCCATGGCCGCGTCAGTGAGAACGTCGGACGAAACGTTCAGCTCTCCCAGCAGCAACACCTTGTAATACTGCTCAGCAAGCGTCTCGACTTCAAACGCCAATTCGAGCGCGGCTTCCAAGTTTTCCCCAATGGCGATCTGCCCATGGCTCGCCATCAGACACGCATCGCGCTCTTTCAAGCCGCGCGCAACGTGGCGAGCGAGTTCATCGGTTCCAAACGTCGCATAAGGCACACAGGGAATGTCGCTGCCGCCCGCCGCCGCCACCATATAGTGGAACGCAGGGATCGGCTTTTTCACGCAACTCAAAACCGTTGCATGCAGGGAATGCGTGTGCACCACGGCGTGCCGGTCCGGCCGGGCCTGATAAGCGCCAAGATGAAAGCGCCATTCGCTCGAAGGCTTGCGCTGTTTGCCAGCGACGCTGCCATCGCCCGCGACAAACACAATGTCGTCGGCCTCAAGCTCATGATAGGCCATGCCGGTCGGCGTGATCAGCATGCCATCCTTGAAGCGGCCGGACACGTTGCCAGATCGGCCTGGCGATAACCCGCAATCCGACATCGTCAGCGCCGTCTCGATGATGCCTTTGCGTAGGCTCTTCTCGCTCGGTTTCTTGCTCATGCGACGGCTACCCCTCCACTACGCCGTTCAGGAAACAGCGATAACAATCCGTCGTGCGTTGCCGCGCAAACACCGCGCTCGGTAATGAGCCCCGTCACGAGACGCGCGGGCGTAACGTCGAAACCGGGATTGCGCGCTTTCGTTCCTGGTGCCGCGATATCTATCGTGCCGATTTTGCCGTCAGCGAGACGTCCCGATATTTTCAAGACTTCATCTTCCGAACGTTCTTCAATTGGAATAGCGGCCCCTTCCATCATATTCCAATCAATCGTCGAAGACGGTAAAGTCACGTAAAACGGCACGTTGTTATCTTTCGCTGCGAGTGCTTTCAAATACGTGCCTATCTTGTTGGCAACGTCGCCATTGGCCGTCACGCGATCTGTTCCAACAATGCAGAGATCGACGTCGCCATTTTGCATGTAATGCCCACCCGCATTGTCAACGATGAGCGTGTGCGGCACCCCGTGTTGCATCAACTCAAACGCCGTGAGAGATGCGCCTTGATTGCGCGGGCGCGTTTCGTCGACCCAGACGTGGACGGGAATGCCGGTGTCATGTGCGTGATAAATCGGCGATGTCGCGGTTCCCCAATCGACACACGCGAGCCAGCCGGCATTGCAGTGGGTCAAGATGTTGACCGGCTTACCGCCCTTCTTCGCCGCGATTGCCTTTATGATCTCGAGCCCATGCCCGCCGATGCTGCGGCACATCCCGACGTCGTCAGTTGCGATCTTTGCCGCGTGCTTGAAGGCAGCTGCGACCCGGTCCGCTTCGGGCAGGTCCCCAAGAATACGGCGCATCTCATCCAGCGCCCAGCGCAGATTGACCGCCGTGGGCCTTTGAGCCGCCAGCATTTCAATCGCCTCGTCAAGACTGGTATCCGACGGGTTCTCGCGCATGGCGAGCGCCACTCCGTAAGCGGCCGTCACGCCTATCAACGGCGCGCCGCGCACGAGCATGGCCTGGATCGCGTAGGCCGCATCGTCGCTGGTCTTGAGAGCGACAGTCTTGATCGCATGCGGGAGCGCCGTCTGATCGATGATCTCAACAGGAAAGCCTTCAGGCCGCACCCAAATCGTCCGCGTCGACTTGCCGTTCAGATTCATGTCGTGGTCCCAATCTTGGCAACGAACGCTTCAATGGCTCTCGCGGCCGCTCCGGCATGTGTCTGCAATAGCATGTGTGGCCCCTCGAAAAGGGCGATTGTTACGTTCGGATCGGATTTCACCGATCTCACGACCGATGTCCGCGGGACCAGCCAGTCCTTCGTGCCATGAAGCGCCAGGATCGGACACCGCACCATCGCCAACAGCTCTCGCACATCCGCGTCGGCCACTTCGCGAAGCCGCTTGGAACGTACCTCTGGCGCCATTTCGGCTAGGATTTGCTCGATTTCCCTATTCAGTGAGGGGTCAGTGTTTTGTCCTCTCAAAATCGCATACATCAACGGTCTTGGCGCCAATCCGGGATTGAGGGCTGCAGCCGTGCGGACCAGCCAAGCGGGCCAGGGGCTGCGTACAAAAGTTGCAGCGAGTATGAGACCCTTGACTTGATTGGGCATGGACGCGGCGATCTCAACAGCTATCGGCCCTGAAAATGACTCGCCAAGAACAATGACATTGCGACTGCCGATGAGTGCGCGAACGTATTCTGTCAATTCCCGATAGCCGAGCCGCGCATCAGCTGGATAGCTGACAACTTGCAAGGGAACGGGTCCAGCGTATTCGTCAGACAGCCATCGAAAAAGCCGCCCGGTCCCGTCTAAACCGGGGAGCAAGACTATATGTGAGATGTCCCCAGTCAAAGGAACCAATCCTTCTTTGTAAAACTAGAAAATTGAAAACCTAGAACATGTCCGGTGGCGCCATTGGCACGTTGACCGTTGCATCGAGACCGCAAGTTCCGCACTTCAATGCATACCACTCCGCATAGGGCCGTGCCGAATGATCGGTGATTGTGAGACCAATCACCCCGCACATCGGGCAGGCAACGGCCAAATCAGGATTTGTGCGCCAGAGCGTGATCGCCGCCAGCGCCTGCCTCAATCGCTCTGGTGCAAGTCCGCTTGCCACGCTAGTGCCCCTCGAACGCAACGAGAGTATGGACCGCAATGCCATGCTCTTTGAGGCGTTTGACGCCGCCCAAGTCCGGTAAATCGATGATAAAGGTCGCGCCCACCACAACGCCGCCGGTCCGCTTGATGAGTTTTGCGGCCGCTTCCGCCGTCCCGCCCGTCGCTATCAGATCATCGACAATCAGAATGCGTTCGCCCTTCATGATCGCATCCTCGTGGATTTCAATCACATCGACGCCATATTCGAGACTGTATTCCTGGCCAATTGTTTTGGCCGGCAGCTTGCCCTTCTTGCGAATCGGGATGAACCCGCATCCCAAGCGATCGGCAATGGCCCCGCCCAGAATGAAACCGCGCGCCTCAATTCCGGCAACAGCATCGACTTTTTCGTCTGCAAACGGCTTGGCCATGGCCTTGATGGCCTTGCGAAAGCCCTTTGCGTCCGCGAGCAGCGTCGTCACGTCACGGAACATGATACCAGGCTTGGGGTAGTCCGGAATGGTCCGGATCAGCGTCTTGAAGTCCATCATTTGAAGTCTTTCATGAGCATGGTCCGGACAAATTCACGGCGCAAAATAGCAATAACTTCGCATTCAAGGTACAAAGAAAATTGACAACGCCGTGACCCTTTGATTCGGGGCGCGTCTTGGCGGTTCGCACATTGGTTTCAGTTAAGGGAATTATGACAATGTCTGGAGGCCCGATGGCTATGGCGGACCACAACTTTGGGCCAATCGGCGACGAACCCGCCGACGACCTGCCGCGCACCTTCCGGCGCGAAAAAGAGGCCCGCGCGCGCGAGGCCAAAGAGCGGGCGGATCGTGAACGCGCCGCCGCTCCCAGCCTTTCGACGGCGCCCGACCTCAAACCCTCGGTTGCCGCACCCAAGATCTATGCCGAGCCCATTGCGGCGGAGGCCGCCGTCGCCGATGTGCCCTACCCGGCCGTCGTACGCGGGTTCGACGTGCCGTTCTCGCATCTGGTCAAGTTTTTCCTCAAGGCGGTCTTCGCGGCCATTCCGGCCCTCATTGTGTTGACGGCCATTCTCTGGCTACTCGGCGGACTGCTGCAGGCCTTCTTCCCAGATCTCATCAAGATGAAAATCCTGATTGGGTTCGGGGGCTAGCCCCACATTTGATTGTCTTTACCGAAGAACCCGCCCCGCAACCGCATCGAGCTTTTTCATCAAGGCAGGGTCGCGCGCCTCAGGTGCTGTGATGATGGCGAATTCGAGCGCTTTGTCCGAGCCGACGGGGCACGCTTCATGCTCACGCGGGAAATCTTTGCAAAGCCGCCGGATCAGGCGCTGCGCCTTTTCCGTGTTGTCGCGCATAACAGCCAAAATCGATTGAATGTCGACGTCGGCGTGATCTTCGTGCCAACAGTCGTAGTCCGTCACCATGGCAACTGTTGCATAGCAAATCTCAGCTTCGCGCGCGAGCTTGGCTTCGGGCATGTTCGTCATGCCAATGACATCGCAATCCCATGACCGGTAGAGATTGCTCTCCGCGCGCGTCGAGAATTGCGGGCCTTCCATCACGAGATACGTGCCGCCCTTTTGGTACTCGATATCTTCATCTTTGGCGGCCTTCTCTAGGCGTTTGCGCAAGCCGGGGCTGACCGGATCGGCCAGCGCAACATGCGCCACGCAGCCCTCGCCGAAAAATGATTTTTCCCGTGCAAATGTCCGGTCGATGAACTGATCCACGAGCACGAAGTGTCCAGGGGCATATTTTTTCTTGAGAGAACCGCAGGCCGAGATCGAAACGAGGTCGGAGACGCCCGCGCGTTTCATGCAGTCGATATTGGCGCGGTAATTAATGTGGCTCGGCGAAATTTTGTGACCACGCCCATGGCGCGGAAGAAATCGCAACGGCAATCCATCCAATTCGGCAAACATGACCTGATCGGACGGCTCGCCCCATGGGCTCGCGACCGTTTCCCAGCGCGCGTTGTCCAGACCCGGTAAATTATACAGCCCGCTGCCGCCAATGATGCCGAGAATAGATTTCGTCATGATCTGCCCCGATTGAACGCGCTTCCAATGAGCTGGAACGCTGAGATGAAATGCGCAATGTAATTGCAGTTGTTGGGATTTAATTGCGCCGTAAAGCGCGCGAGGTCCCCTGCATCTGCCTTAAGCCCGCAGAAGTCTTAAAGAAACAGTTTCGCCCCGTTAAGAGCTTATTTCCGGCACTACAATTCTATTTGAGACAGCGTCGCGCCTCGCTAAGGTAAGATTGTTCCGGCAACACCTGATTTACTCCCCCATAACGACAGGATAAAAACATGAACCTCGTATCCATGGCCATGCAGTATCTGGCCCCCGTCATCATCAACAAGATTGCGTCAAGTCTCGGATTAGGCCAAGGCCTTGTCGGTAAAGCCATTAGCGCCGCGCTCCCCGCGATTTTGGCCGGTCTTGCCGGTAGTGCCTCGAAAAGCGGTGGCGCGGGTGCACTCGCCGGCATCCTTGGCAAGCAGGACCCTGGTTTGCTCGGAAACCTCGGCAACTTAATTGGCGGCGGCGGTCAACAGCAGCTGGTCGACAGCGGTACAAGCGCTTTATCCTCGCTGCTTGGCGGATCGCAGACCAATGCCCTTGCCAGCGCCGTCGGCAAGTTTGCGGGTCTAGACGCCGGCAAGAGTGTGACACTCATGGGCATGCTGGCCCCGGTCGTACTCGGCACGCTTGCAAAGGAACAGAAATCGTCCGGGTTAGACGCAGCTGGCCTTGCAAACCTCTTAAACGGCCAGAAGAGCAACATCGCAGCTGCGATGCCCGCTGGATTCTCCGATCTTCTGCAAGGCTCGGGCGTGCTCGATTCCATTTCTGGAAATTTGAAAGCAGCTGCTCCTGCCGCGCACGCCGCCCCGCCCTCATCGGGTAGCGGACTGCC
The DNA here is from genome assembly GCA_031419475.1 of Hyphomicrobium sp. GTDB lineage: Bacteria > Pseudomonadota > Alphaproteobacteria > Rhizobiales > Hyphomicrobiaceae > Hyphomicrobium_B. The sequence goes on from JANOKW010000217.1 coordinate 11,004, forward strand.
AAGCTGGCTGCTGCCGCTCGTGCTTGGTCTTGCCGGCCTTTACCTGCTTTCCAGCTACGGCTGCAATCAGGCACCCCTGGTCGAGAAAGCAGCGCCCCCGCCAGCTAGAACCGAAGCGCCAACGGCCGCCCCGAAGGCCGAAGCACCTGCCGCAACCCAGGTTGACGTTGTCGGCCTCGCTTCCAAGGCGCTCAGTGGCCTGACTGGCACTCTCGGCACCGTTAAGGATGAAGCCACCGCTAAGGCTGCCATTCCCGCGCTGACCGACACCGCCAAGCAGATCGAGGCCGTGAAAGCTGCAGCAGGCTTGCTTACGGGCGATGCCCGCAAGCCTCTAACAATGCTTGTCGGCGGAGCACTCCCCGGCATCTTGGCTGCTATTGAAAAGGCAACCGGCATCCCGGGCGCTGGCGCGGTGCTAAAGCCGGTTCTCGAACCGATAGTCGCGAATTTGACCGGCCTGTCGAAGTAATCCCGCAGAACTCGATAACGAAAAAGGCCCGCGTGAAGCGGGCCTTTTTTTGCGTCTCATGTGTCTCAGAAATTAGTGCAGCTTCGACCAGATACGCCTCTTGCCGAGATAAAGCAGCAGCGTCGTCACAAGCAAGTACAGCATCACTTGCCAGCCAATTCGCTTGCGCTGATTGAGCGATGGGTCTGCGCTCCACGACAGAAACGCGGTCACGTCACGCGCCATGTTATCAACCGTTGGCGGCACCATATAGCCATCCTTCGCCGTCAGCCGTCCTTCGCTGAGCGGCGACGGCATCGCTAGTTGGTGCCCTGGGAATACGCTGTTGTAGTACATGCCATCCATGACCTTCACGTCAGCGGGCGCGTCCGTATATCCGGTCAAAAGCGCATAAAGATAGTCGGCGCCCCCCTCCTGATAGCCACGGAAAATATCGCCGAGCATTAGGAACGGATGCACCAGCCAATGGGGATCGCGTTCGACGCTGCGCGCTTTCGCAATGATCGAAAGATCCGGCGGCAACGCACCGTTCTGAACAGCGCGCGCAGCCGCGTCGTTGGCATAGGGGCCAAGGACCGGGTCCGAAGGTTTGGCAGGACGCTTTAGGAGTTCGCCGCCTTTGCCCGCGATCTCGCCCGCGTCGTTCACTTCCGGGATCTGGTATGGCCAATCTGCAGCGAGCTTCTTAATGGCAGTCTCGGGGAATTCCGGGCCGCCTGGCTCCGACAGGTTGCGAAAGTTCAAGCGCTTCAAACCATGACACGACGCGCAGACCTCTTTGTAAACCAAGAAGCCGCGTTGCAGCTGATTCTTGTCGAACTGGCCTTTGAAGCCCCCAAACGGCCATTGCTGACGCTGAATTTCGGAGCCGTGGCCACCAGCAGCGAAGGCGGCCGTTGAGAGCACCATAGCACCAACAACAATGGCGGCTCGGGCAGGGATAAACGTCTTCATGGGTCTTGTCCCTCGCCTCAGTGTTTCGCTTGGATAATGACAGCGCCATCACCAAGAACCGCTTCGGTAATCGACTTCGGCAATTTTTTCGGCGTCTCTATAATGCCGATCACCGGCATCGCGACGAAGAAGAACAGGAAGTAGAGAAGCGTGAAAATCTGCGCCCAGATGACGTAAACGCCGTCGGCCGGTTTCGATCCGAGATAACCGAGCGCGACGCATGTGAAGGCGAACGCCCAGAAGAACCACTTGAAAATTGGGCGGTACTTGGCCGAACGCACGCGGCTGGTGTCGAGCCACGGCACGAATGCCAGAACCAGGATCGATCCAAACATCGCAAGCACACCGAAAAGCTTTGCGTATGATCCAAGCGGAATACCAAGGAACGACCCCGTGAACGCACGCAGGATCGCGTAGAACGGCAGGAAGTACCATTCCGGCACGATGTGCGGCGGCGTTACCAGCGGATTGGCTTCGATATAGTTGTCGGCGTGGCCGAGATAATCCGGCAAGAAAAACACGAACCACGCAAACATGATCATGAACATGAACATGCCGACGATGTCTTTCGACGTCGCGTAAGGATGCATCGGCACCGAGTCTGACGGCTGCTTGATGTCGAGGCCCGTGGGGTTGTTCTGACCCGCCGTGTGCAGCGCCCAGATGTGCAGGATGACAACGCCAGTCAGAACGAACGGCAAAAGATAATGCAGCGAGAAGAACCGGTTCAACGTCACGCCTGAAACCGAGTACCCGCCCCACAGCCATTCAACGATGCCGGTCCCAAGACCGTCCCAAATGGTATCGAGCGCGGAGAACAAATTGGTGATGACGGTCACGCCCCAGAAGCTCATCTGGCCCCAGGGGAGCGTGTAACCAAGAAACGCTGTCGCCATCATCAAAAGTAGAATGATCACGCCCAAAATCCAGAGCACTTCGCGCGGCGCCTTGTAAGACCCATAATAGAGCCCTCGGAAAAGATGGATGTAGACGGCTATGAAGAACATGGAGGCGCCGACGGCGTGCAAGTTGCGCATCAACCAACCAAAGTTCACGTCGCGCCGGATGTGTTCGATCGAATTAAAGGCCGCCACGTCGCTCGGCTGATAATGCATCGCCAGCACGATACCCGTCACGATCTGCGCGATGAGGCAGAAGGTGAGAATGCCGCCAAAAGTCCAGAGATAGTTCAAGTTGCGCGGCGTCGGAAAATCAACAAACGACCCGTGCATCAAGCGCGCTATTGGCAGCCGCTCGTCCCACCATTTTCCCCAGCGCGATTTCGGCTCGTAGGTCGAAGCGTGACCTGACATATTGAAGCTCCTCAGCCGATTTTGATTTTTGTGCCGGAGACGAATTCGTAAGGCGGCACATCGAGATTACGCGGTGCCGGACCTAGCCGGATGCGCCCTGATGTATCGTAGTGAGAACCGTGGCAGGGGCAGAACCAGCCGCCGAAGTCGCCCTTGGCATCGCCCATGGACTGGCCCTTCGGAATGCAGCCCAAGTGGGTGCAAATACCGACCAGTACCAGCCAATTCTCGTGGCCCTTCTTGACGCGCAACTCGTCCGCTGCATCGGCCCCGCCGGGAAGCGTGTCGAGTTCGACCTTGCGCGCCGCTTCGATTTCGGCGGCCGTGCGGTTACGAATGAAGACCGGCTTGCCGCGCCACAAAACGGTAATGGCTTGACCTTCCTTGACCGGCGCCAGATCGATTTCCGTCGAAGCCAGCGCCTTGGCACTGGCGTCCGGATTCATCTGCTGCACGAATGGCCACAGGACCGCCGCCCCGCCAATCGCCACGAATGCATTGCCAGCAAGCACCAGAAAGTCCCGGCGGTCTGCCTCGTCAATTTCGTTCGTGTGAGTTGCCACGAGTGCCTCCGGTTTGAAAATATGCGAAAAGGCGAAGCCGGCAGAAACGCTAAGTCCCGGCAACCCGCCTGCAACGGGCACGGTCCATGTGGACCGGCCAAGCGAAACGGACGATCAATCAGCGGAGCTCTTTTGACATCGTTCGCGACCCCCCTCAAGCTCGCCAGCGACGCATTGACGGGGCAAGGCACGGGGCAATTTGGCGCATCGATCGGCGGGATCAGGCCGCCGTGCAAAAGAGGTGGTCTTTAGACGCATGAGAACCCCATGAGACTTGCCCTCTATCAGCCCGATATTGCTCAGAATACCGGCACTATTCTGCGTATGGGCGCCTGTCTCGGCGTGCCCGTGGACGTCATCGGCCCAACCGGATTCGACATGACGGACCGGGCGCTGCGCCGGGCGGGCTTGGATTACCTCGACCACGTCGATCTCACCCGTCACGAAAGCTTCGCCGGTTTCGAAGCACTACGAACGCGGCGCGGCGGCAGACTAGTCCTGCTCTCCACACATGGAGATCGCGCGTACACGGATTTCGAATTTCGCGATACCGACACGCTCCTCCTCGGCCGCGAGAGTGCCGGCGTGCCCGAAGCCGTTCATACCTTGGCCGATGCCCGCCTCTCGATCCCGATGCGCCCCGGCCTGCGTTCCCTCAACATTGCCGTCGCCGCCGGGTTTGTTGTGGGCGAAGCGCTGCGCCAAACGAACGGCTTTCCGCCGCGTTAAGCTGCCAGGAAAATCTCCCGGGCCTCGTTCAGTCAAATGATGGACGGCACCGGTCGAATGCCTTTATTATCGCGTATCAATTACGAGACGTGCGGGCGTTGAGCCCTGCACGCGCCCGTTACGCGATGTGCCAGGGAGACGAAATACCAATGCAGAAGTTGATGATCGCCTGTTTTTTGAGTCTCGCACTTGCCGCCTCGGCCTTCGCCGATGACGACGAAAGGAGCGAAAAAAAATCCAAGATGAAGTTCTGGAATCTAACGGGCGAAGATCTGACCGAACTTTATTTAGCGCCTGAAGGCTCGGACAAGTTCGGCGACAACCAAACCAAGAACGACGACAACAATCAGGCAGAAGCCGGCGAACGCTTGCCCCTCACAGACGTCAAGGCCGGCGTCTACAATGTTAAAATCAAGGACAAGAACGGCCGCACCTGCCTCGTCAAAGGCGTCGAGTTGAGAGACACGGGCCCCTACTCGTTCTCGCTTGAGGCTGATCAATTGACGGACTGCTCGACGCCAAAATAGCGAAATCAGGTGCAACGAAAAAGGGTGACCAGCGGCCTAAGACCGCCGTCACCCAAGTTGTCCTCGCGGCTCCCCGGAAGGCAGAAGCCGTGCGGCAGTAAGATTTGTAGGAACCGCTGTGCGGTCTAGAATCGCGCTCCAACAGTCACGTAGACGGACGTTGGCGCCCCCGGCATGATATTGTTGTTGTTGTGTGCGGAGGCGATGTAATCCGTGTTGAAGATATTCTCGACATTGACTTGAGCACTCCAGTTCTGATCGAGATTAAAGAACAGCGCGGCATCGACGCGCGTGTAACCTGGAATTACAACCTCATTGTTGGCAGCTGCAAAGAAGTCCGTCTTATGCACCACGCCAACACCTGCACCGAACATCGGCGTGAACTGGTACCTGTTCCACAACGAGAATGTGTTGTGCGGCACCCACGGCACTTCGCGGCCCGTGTGTTCGACGACGGCGACCTGATGCGCGAAGGCTGCCGCCATCTGCCACTGATCGGTTACGTATCCGGTCAGCGCCAGCTCGCCGCCCTCGGTGCGGGTATTCCCGATCTGGAATGTTTGACCATCGACGACCACAGCCTGATTCTCGCGATCAAGCTGGAACAATGCGCCGGTTAAGGCAAGGCGTTCGGCCACGTCCCACTTGAAGCCGAATTCTTTGTTGTCGAACTCTTCCGGCTTCAAATTCTCGCTTGTCACGTCTAGAACGTTGAACTGATCGCCGCCGCTCGGCAAGAACGAGCGCGAATGGCTGACATAAACGGACACCTGATCAGACGGCTTGAAAACAGCGCCCGCGCGCGGCGACCATACTTCGTCGATCCGGCCGAACTGCGCCCCTGTCAGACCATTGCGAAAATCAAGATCAAACCGGTCGAAGCGAATGCCCCCAATCAACTCGAAATACTTTGACACTTCGAGTTGGTCTTGAACATAAATTCCTGCCGTTTCAAGCGTCGTTTCGCGGCGACGGCTCGGATTGTCGAAGAAAACCGGAGTGAAGAAAGACGGGTTCTCAAACGGAACATTGATACTAGCGACGATACTAGCGACGCCGCTCGCGGGCGTACCAAAATTCGGATTGTCGCGGTTGTTTTCCGTTTCCTGATAACCGAATTCTGCGCCAGCCAGAATTGTGTGCCGGATATATGGCGCAACTTGGATCTTATAGGTCACGTCCGTTTGGTTGATGAAGCTCTGACGCTGTGTCTCGTCGCGGTAGCCGGAAATCTTGACGTTACCCGTGTCTGAAACAGCGCCATCGGCGAATGTATTGGCGTAGGCCTTATCAGCATCCGTAAACGAGGTATGATTGCGCACTTTGAGATTGCTGTCGAAGCGATGTTCGAGCGTCACACTAGCCGTGTGCCCCTCAAAGGCCGCAGCATTGACATCCGGGTTGCCGAAAAACGCTTCTCGGCGTCCCTCGGACGGGCGGCCATCCAGCGAGGGCACGCCCCGGTCAACGGTCCGCTCATCGTTGTAATACTCGTAGCTGACGAGCAGCTTGGTGCTGTCCGTCAGTTTGAAACCCATTGTCGGGTTGATGCCGAAGCGCTCGAGCTCGAAGAAATCGCGGAAATTACCGGACTGTTCGTACATAGCATTGAGCCGGAACGCAGCCGTGCTCGAGATGGCCTGCCCCACATCGATCGTCGCGCGCTTCGTGTCATACATGCCGCCGGTGACAGTTGCTTCTCGAATAGCCATCCCGTCGGCCGCCTTGGTCGAACGGTTGATGACGCCGCCGCCGCCGCCGCGCCCGAACACCATGGCGCTTGGCCCCTTGAGGACTTCTATCGCCTCGACGTTGTAGAGATCGCGATAATATTCGACGTCGTCGCGCACACCATTGACGTAGAAGTCCGCCGTTGTCTGCTGGCCACGAATGGTGACTTGATCGCGATGTCCTTCGCCCTGCGCGACGTTCACTCCAGGAACATAGGTCAAGGCTTGACCCAGACTCTTGCTACCTTGGTCCGCCGCCTGTTCCTTGGTGACAACCGAGATGGACTGCGGAATATTCTTCAGCGGCGTATCGGTCTTGGTTGCGGTCGTCGTTTGCTTGGCAGTGTAGCCGTCGATTCCGCTTGGGCCGCCGAGCGGTTCCGATGATCCGCCGTCCGGGTCAGCAGATGCATCAGCTGTGCTAGGCTCAGCAGGTTCGTAATTCTCTTGAGGCGGCGGCGTGCTGACAGCGGACTTTGGCTTAGGCCTTGGAGACTCCGACACCTTCTTCTTGGCGCGCTTTGGCTTCGCCGGGGCGGGTGCATCCTCGACTTCAACAACAGCCTTGGCCTTCGGTTGAGTGGCCGCAGGCGTCGTATCTGGCTTATCCAACGTCTCAACCGTTACATCCGGAAGCTGCGCGCCGTCGGGCGCCGCGCCGGGCGCCTTGGGTTGTACGGCCGGTGGAGGCGTCTGATCGGCTGGAGCCGCCTCTTGGGCCTGCACGGCATGGAGAGAACCAGCTAAGGCCAAAAGGGCCAAGGTTGAAAACTGCCAAATTTTAGAAGAATTGGTTTTCGAAGACTTCGCGGAATGGTTCATTCCACATCGATCTGACGCAGACAAAGCTGCGCGCAGACCGCGAAAGGCGGCCGTCGTCATTTTTCCCCCAATCAACGGGGTTCAAGGCCCCGCCATCAGATAAAATTAAACCGGCACGAGCACCGGTCACTCTTCACATCAGCACAAATGAAATAGTTGACTATTCGAGTCAAGATTGGCGTGATGGCAGTTCCATAAGTTCTAACAAGGTGTGTCTGAATTGCTTTGAACGATTCAAAGAATGATTCAAAAGCAGCTGCCGAATGCGCCTTTATTGGCACCTAGTCCGCCGCTTCCTGCGCCAAGAACCCGCCCGACTGGCGCGCCCACAGGTCCGCATAAAGCCCTCCGCGCTTCAACAATTCCTGGTGGCTGCCCTCTTCGATAATTCGCCCTTCGTCCATAATCACGAGCCGGTCCATGGCCGCAATGGTTGAAAGCCGATGCGCAATGGCAATGACGGTCTTGCCGTCCATCAGCGTCCTCAGGCTCTCTTGGATCGCGGCCTCGACTTCGCTATCGAGTGCACTTGTCGCCTCGTCGAGAATCAAAATAGGCGCGTTTTTCAGCAGCACGCGGGCGATGGCTATTCTTTGCCTCTGCCCGCCCGAGAGCTTAACGCCCCTCTCGCCGACGTGCGCGTCATAGCCCGTGCGGCCCTTCATATCCTCAAGGCCCGCTATAAAGCCATCCGCCTGCGCTTGCTGCGCTGACGCCATCATCGTCGCGGAGCTAGCATCGGGCCGGCCGTAGAGAATATTTTCCATGACCGACCGGTGCAGCAGCGACGTGTCTTGCGTCACGACGCCAATTTGCTCGCGAAGGCTGTCTTGCGTAATGGTCGCGATATCCTGGCCGTCGATTAGGATGCGCCCGCCTTCAAGATCGTAAAAGCGCAGCAACAAATTTACGAGTGTAGACTTCCCCGCGCCCGAGCGTCCGACGAGACCGACTTTTTCGCCTGACTTCACAGTCAACGACAAATTCTCGATGACACGCATGGGCCGCCCAACGGTGCTATTCGACACTTTCCCGTAGTCGAAGCGAATGCCCGAAAAGCGGATCTCGCCGTTTCGCACGGCAAGCGGCGCGGCGGCCGGAGCATCGAGCACGGTATTCGCCCGGGAAATGGTCTCCATCCCTTCGTGCACCACCCCAATGTTTTCAAAAATCCCGGATATGGTCCACATCACCCATCCGGACATGCTGACAATGCGGATGATAAGACCGATAGCGGCCGCGATCGCGCCGGTCGAGACGGCACCCGCGCTCCAAAGCGAAATCGCCAGCCAGCTCGAGGCTACAATAAGCACGCCATTGAGCGCATAAAGCGACAGCTCCATGCTGGTGATGAGACGCAGCGACGCCTGCCATTTCTGCATCTGGTCCGCAAACGCGACGCGCGCATAGTCTTCTTCGCGTTCCGCATGCGCGAACAGCTTAACCGTTAGTATATTGGTGTAGCTATCGACAATGCGCCCAACCAGCATGGACCGCGCTTCGGACGACTCTGTAGAGCGCGCCTTGATGCGCGGCACAAAATACATCAAGGCGAAGACGTAAGCCGCCAGCCAAGCAACAAGAGGAAGCGTCAGGCGCCAATCGGCTGCTGCAAACAAGATGAGCGTGCCAGCGAATTGCACGGCGGCATACCAGAGTGCATCGACGAGTTGCACGACGCTTTCACGCAATGCCGGCGCCGTCTGAATGATCTTGTTGGCAACGCGTCCGGCGAAGTCATTCTGGAAAAATCCGAGCGACTGGCGCATCACATAGCTATGCGTCTGCCAGCGGATGCGGTTGGTGAATGTCGTCGCCACCATCTGGTTTTTGACGAGATCGTGTATCGTCGAGACAATCGGGCGGGCAATGAGCGCCACGAACGCCATCCACAGCAATATCGCTTGATGATCGGCGACAAAGGTTTCGGGATTTGGCGCCGCCTTCATCAGATCGACGAGTTCGCCGATAAACGCAAACAGCATGACTTCGATGGATGAACCAAGAAAGCCCATCACGAGCAGTGCGGCAAACACAGGCCACACCGGCTTTATGAAATGCCAGTAGAATGCCCACAGCGTATCCGGCGGACGCACGATGCCCGGACGCGCGAAGGGGTCTATGCGCGTTTCAAACCATGTAAAAATTCGCCCTAACATGCAGCACTCTTAATCTAAAACATGAAAAACGGCCACCGTTGCGAGGCCCCGGCGCGAAACCCGCAATAGCGCCCTTGCGGAATGTCGTTGATCTTGGAACGCGCTAAGGGCTAACGATTGTTTCAGCCAAAAACAAGACAAACGGGCCCACCAGAACATGAACACTATTGACGCCACACTGGACCAACAGAAGTCCGCCGCACGGGCCTGGTTTGAAGACCTGCGCGATAAAATCTGCGCCGCACTCGAAAAACTCGAGGCGGATTTGCCGCAATTCGCGCCACACGGCAGCGAGACGCCGGGCCGGTTTGTGCGCACGCCGTGGGATAGAACGGATCACTCTGGAGTTAAAGGCGGTGGCGGCGTCATGAGCATGTTAGCTGGCCGCGTGTTTGAGAAAGTTGGCGTACACACCTCGACGGTCTTCGGCGAATTCGCGCCCGAGTTCCGCAAACAAATCCCGGGCGGCGATGAAAGCCCAAACTTCTGGGCCTCAGGTATTTCACTCATTGCCCACCCAAAAAACCCGAACGTGCCGGCCGTTCACATGAACACGCGCATGGTTGTCACGAACAACTGGTGGTTCGGTGGCGGCGCGGACCTGACGCCCGTTCTCGACAAGCGCCGCATTCAGGAAGACGCCGACACGCTCGCCTTCCACGCCGCCATGTACGGCGCCTGCGCCGCCCACCCCATCGCCGACTACAAGCGTTACAAGGAATGGTGCGATGAATATTTTTATCTGCCGCACCGCAAAGAAATGCGCGGCGTCGGCGGTATTTTCTATGATTACCTGACGCCAACAGAAGCCGACGGCGGTTTTGACGCAGCCCTCGCCTTCAACAAAGATGTCGGCCGCGCCTTTGCGAGTGTCTATCACATGCTGGTGCGCGGCAATTATTCAGCTGCCTACACAGACGCGCAGCGCGAGGAACAATTGATCCGGCGCGGCCGCTACGTCGAATACAATTTGCTCTACGATCGCGGCACCATGTTCGGCCTCAAGACCGGCGGCAACGTGGACAGTATTCTCTCGTCGATGCCGCCGGTTGTGAAATGGCCGTAGTGGCACTTTGCAGACGGCCGCTATCTCAAAAGACAATCAAACCGGCAACGCGATCGAATACTTGATCTGATCCAGCGCAAAACTCGATTCAATCGAGGAAATACCCGACAGCCGCGTCAGCTTCTGTTTTAAAAACTGCTCGTACTTCGAAAGATCGGCAACGACAACGCGCAAAAGATAATCGCGATGCCCGGTCATGAGATAACACTCCAGAACCTCTGGCCAACCCGAGATCGCCTTGGCGAAGCGCTGCAGATCTTCTTCCTTCTGCCGTTCGAGCTTGATCGAAATGAAAACACTGACGGGAAGCCCGACAGCCTTTTGATCAACGAGCGCGATGTAGCGCTTAACGACGCCTTGCTCCTCCAGTGCCTTGACACGGCGATGACAAGGAGAGGCCGTAAGCCCAACCTTATCGGCAAGGTCTTGCATTGTTATCCGGCAGTCGTTTTGCAGTTGAGCAAGAATCTTCCGGTCCACCACGTCAAGTTCAATTTTTAGCATGCTTCACCGATTATCGCGCATAAATGGACTTATTCCACCTTTTTATAGCATTTCTAAAGGTCGCTTTGGCATCTTTCACCCCTGCTCCGGCGTTAAATTCTCGCGCACACCAAAACGTTTGGGGAGAGAGCCATGCCCGGCAACACGCAAAAACTGGAACTCCTGACCGCGCTGGAAAGCAAAGTCCGCTGGCTGTCTTCGTGGATGATCCACAATGCTAACCACATTCGCGCGAGCCACGACGGCCTCAAGGTCGGCGGGCACCAAGCCTCGTCCGCGTCGTCCTCGACCCTCCTCAGCGCGCTCTACTTCGATGTCCTGCGCCCGCAAGATCGCGTCGCCGTCAAGCCGCACGCCAGTCCCGTATTCCACGCGATCCAATACCTACTTGGCAATCAGACGCGCGAAAAACTGGAAAACTTCCGCGGCCTCGAAGGCGCGCAGTCGTATCCATCGCGCACTAAGGATACGGACGACGTCGATTTCTCAACCGGCTCTGTTGGCCTCGGCGTGGCACAAACACTTTTTGCCTCCCTGGTGCAGGATTACGTAAAGGCGCACGGCATGATGCAGGACCGTCCCGAGGGCCGCATGATCGCCATCGTCGGCGACGCGGAACTCGACGAAGGCAATATCCACGAAGCTTTGATCGAGGGCTGGAAACACAACGTACGCAACACGTGGTGGGTCATCGACTACAACCGCCAAAGCTTGGACGCGGTCGTCCGCGAAGATCTCTGGAAGAAGTACGAATCCACCTTTCAGAATTTCGGCTGGGACGTGGTCATCATCAAGTATGGCAAACTCATGCAAGCGGGCTTTGCAGAGCCTGGCGGGGAAGACTTCAGAAACTGGATCGACGATTGCCCGAACCAGCTCTATGCTGCGCTCTGTTTCCAGGGCGGCGGCGCCTTTCGCAAACATATCCTCGCCGATATCGGCTCGAACGCAGACGCCGCCGCGCTGATCAATCGCCGTTCGGACGAAGATCTTCTCACGCTGATGTCCAATCTCGGCGGGCACGACATGGCAAGCGTGCTTGAAGCCTTCCATGCCATCGATCACGACCGCCCGGTCTGCTTCATCGCCTACACCATCAAGGGCATCGGCTTGCCGTTCCAGGGCCACAAGGACAATCACGCCGGCCTCATGTCGCCAACGCAAATCGAAGCCTGGCGCGGGCGCCTTGGCATTCGCGAGGGCCACGAGTGGGACAAATTCGAGGGGCTAAAGGTCCCGCACGACGGCCTCGCGGCATTCCTCTATGGCGTCCCCTTCAACGCGACAGGCCCGCGCCGGCGCACCGCGCCCAAAATCACTGTCCCTCAAACACTCGAGTGCCCGCTTCTATCCCAGATGTCGACGCAGCAATCTTTTGGCCTCATCCTCAACGCCTTGGCGCGCTCCACGCACGCCATCGCCGGCCGTATCGTTACCACCTCGCCCGATGTGACCGTCTCGACAAACCTCGGCTCCTGGGTCAACCGGCGCGGGCTTTACGCGCGCGATGCCGTCGCCGACGTCTTCAAACGAGAGAAAATCGCCTCCAGCTACGCATGGGACTTCTCACCCAAGGGCCAGCACATCGAACTCGGCATCGCGGAAATGAATTTGTTTCTTCTCCTCTCCGCGCTCGGCCTCTCGCATGCCATCAACGGCGAACGCCTCATTCCCATCGGCACCGTCTACGATCCCTTCGTCTGCCGTGGCCTCGATGCCATGAACTACGCCTGTTATCAGGACGCGCGCTTCATGATTGCGGGCACGCCAGCGGGAGTTACCCTCGCGCCCGAAGGCGGCGCGCATCAATCCATCGGCACGCCGCTAATCGGCATGTCACAACCGGGCCTCGCCACGTTCGAACCCGCCTATGCAGACGAGCTTGCGGCCATCATGGCTTGGAGCTTTGATTACATGCAGCGTGACGGCCAGCGTGAAGGCCAGCGTGACGGCCAGCGTGAAGGCCAGCGTGACGGCCAGCGTGACGGCCATGGATCTTCGGCACAAGACACCGACGCTGCAGGCGGCTCTGTTTATCTGCGCCTTTCAACGCGCACCATCGATCAACCCAAACGCGACATGACCACCGATTTAGCTGCCGATATCATCGCTGGCGCCTATTGGGTGCGCCGCCCCACGGCTTCGACCCAGACAGTTATCGCCTACGCCGGCACGGTCGCGCCCGAAGCACTCGACGCCATGCGCCAACTCGATGCTGCAGGCCACGATTGCGCCCTGCTCGCGGTGACCTCGTATGACAGATTGCACGCGGGCTGGAACGCTGCGGCCCGCGCACGCCGCAACGGCACTACGCGCGCCATCAGCCATATTGAAAACTTGCTCTCGCCTCTCAACCGCGATTGCAGCGTCGTCACCGTTCTCGACGGCCATCCGGCAACGCTTGCGTGGCTCGGCAGTGTTCGAGGCCACCGTATTACCGCGCTCGGTGTCGAAGAGTTCGGTCAAACGGGAACCATCGCGGACGTCTACCGCACACACGGCCTCGACGCGGCAACACTCGTCAGCGCAGCCCAGGCGATGAACGTCGATGTACGGCGCGACACGCAGCGGCTCGGCGCGCTGGCTTCATAAAGGGGGCTTCAGGACTATCGCCCAGCCGTCTTTGCGGCCACGACCTTGTCGAAAGCGGCCTCAAACTCTTGTGAACCGGCGGTCTTCATGCTGTCAGTCATGCGCCGGTCAAGCTCGGCCAAAAGCTGTTCGCCGGTCAGTCCAACCACCATTTTATTCACGTAATAGGCTCGGCGCGCGAAGAAATTGGTGACGGGCGCTTTCTTTCCTGCCGGCTGCATCATCTCGAGCCCTGTCGCTGGCCCCGCGAGGTTCATGGCCTCCATCTCGGCGCCGGCAAGCCGCGGCCGCCCTGCCTTTTCGGCGGTATCCTTAAGGCCGCGAAGTTTCATCGCCTGCATCAATGGCCCGATATCGCCATCGATATTGAGCGTATGCATGCCCATGCCTTCAGCCGTCTTTGCGTAAGACTGATGCCGCGACCACTCAAAAGGCACACGCTTGGCGTTGGCGTACATGCGTTTCAAAATCGCGATCTTCGACTTGATCGCGGCGGCACGGTCCCGGCTTATGTTGGGATTGCGCATTTTATCGTTCAGGCGATCCATGAAGAAGCCGCCGTGCTGCGAGAGTTCATTGACCGAGTTAGCGTCCAGAAGCTGCGCATATCCAAGCGCACTCGATATCGCACGGCCGGTCTTCTTGATCGGGTGAATGCCAGCTTGCATGTCATACGTGCCGATGCCGCCCGTCTCCAGGGCGTAAATGCGCACAACCTGATCCTTGGCAAGACCTAATGCTACAGCTTCTTCGGCATAGCGCTTCTTGAATTCCTTTTCCGAGAGCCGCTCCGGCACAAACCCGTAGACGTTCTTCGCGGCATTGAGATAATCCGGAATCGTCAGCATTTCTTTTGGCGGTGTGGGCTGACTTTTTTCCTGATCTGCGAGAAACTTCTCGTACTTCTTTGCGAGGGCCACACTCAATTTCGGTCCGCTATAAGCCGGCGGGAACGACATGACGTAATCGGACGCTTCAAAGGCAACCTTGGCCGTGCGCTTTTTCTTGCGCGCCTGACGCTTCTCGTCGACCTTCTCCCAATAGCTATCGAGCTGTCCTTCGTATGTGCGGCGTGCTGCTTTCCAATCCTGGAATGCATTACCTTCGCTTCCTGACAAGGACGCCAGAAAGTCGGCCGTCGACATGGCTGACGCCACAGAAGACAAAGCAATGCCTGCAAGCGCAAACACAAAAAGCGCCAGTCTTAACACGGCCGTTACCCGCTTCGTCGTCACGTCAAAATCCTCGCAAACCCCTTGGAATCACCGCCACCGTCGCTTTAAACTTAGACCGAATCGTGATTCAGGACGCTAACCCCTTATTTTTGAGGGCTCCAGCTGTGCTAGACTAGGGTTATGCCGCCGCATTCATTACCAAGTTACCTAAAACAGGTCTCCGAACAGGACTTGGTCCATTTGGCCAAAAACCTGCTTGCTGATCCCCTTAGCCACAGCCAAGCGACTGGCGGTCCAACGACTGGCGGCCCGAGTGACTTCGATCTCAATCCCGATGCCGAAAGCGAAGCCGATGGCGCGCTCCTTACGGCTGCGGCCGTACTTGTTCCTTTAATCACGGGCGGCGCGACGTTGAGTGTCCTGCTGACCGAGCGCACCGCCCACTTGGCCCAGCATGCCGGGCAGATTGCCTTCCCCGGCGGTAAGATCGAAGCGACCGACGAGGGGCCCCTCGCCGCCGCCCTGCGCGAGGCGCGCGAAGAAATCGGTCTCGACGCCCGCTACATCGAGCCGCTCGGCTACATAGAACCCTACCGGACGGGAACCGGATTCCTCGTGACGCCCGTGATCGCCGTTATCAAGCCCGGCTTTACACTCGCCCCAGACCCATCCGAAGTCGCGGACGTTTTCGACGTCCCGTTCGATTTTCTCATGGACCCGCGCAATCATCGCATCGATAGCAAATTTTGGCGTGGCGCTGACCGGCGCTTTTATGCGATGCCCTACAAGGACCGCTACATTTGGGGCGCTACGGCCGGAATTATCCGGACCCTGCACCGGAGACTATTCACGACATGACCCGTATCGTCATCGAGAACGTCTTCTTCTTCCTGCTGCCCTCGCTCCTGTACCTTGCCTACATTGCGTTCATTCGCAACGATTGGCCGGGCCTGGGAACCGTTGTCCGCGCCGCGCCGCTACTTAAGCTCTTCGCGCTCGGCGCTGCTATGATGCTGGCGTCCCTCTTCGCGTTCTCCTCGAAATCGGGACATGACCCACGCGAGAAATACACCCCGCCTTCGTATTCGGACGGAAAACTCAACTCCGGCAACGCGGGCGACAAGAGAAAATAACGGCGCGATGTTTCCATGAGCCCAGAATGAGCACCGGACGCTGCAAAACCACAGAGCCGCTTCACTCGCTCGCCGGTGCGGCGTGGCTCAACTCTCCCGCGCTTGGCAAAGTCTTTGCAGCTTTCGCCAAGTCCTCAATCGAGGTGCGCGTTGTCGGCGGCGCGACGAGAAACGCGCTTCTGCAAAAGCCAATTTCAGATGTTGACCTCGCTACGCCCGCGCGCCCCGAATTGGTCACGGAGATCGCCGCCAAAGCAGACCTTGCCGTTTATCCAACCGGCATTGACCACGGCACGGTCACTGTCGTCGCCGATGGTGTCGCGTTCGAAGTCACAACCTTGCGCCGCGATGTTGAAACCGACGGGCGCCGGGCCGTCGTTGCTTTCACGGACAATTGGCTGGAAGACGCCATGCGCCGCGACTTCTCGATCAACGCCATCTACGCCGCGCCAGACGGCACCATATTTGATCCCGCCGGCGGGCTTGCCGATCTCAAAGCGCAACGCGTGCGGTTCATTGGCGATGCTTGCGATCGCATCCGTGAAGACTACTTGAGAATATTGCGCTTCTTCCGCTTCACAGCGCAGTATGGGCGCGGCGCCCCCGATGCTGTCGGGCTTGCGGCCTGCACAAGTCTTAAGGCCGGCCTGACAAAACTTTCCTCCGAACGCACCGGCACCGAAATCATGAAACTTCTCGATGCGCCCCGCGCCGCCGAGATCGCAGACGTGATGGCCGCAAGCGGTATTCTCGACATCGTCTTTGGCGGGAACACGTTTCCTGATCGCCTCGCGCGCCTCAGCCGCATCGAAATTGCCAACGGATTAACCGCCGGCCGCTGGACGCGGCTTGCAGCTGTCGCACTTGACGGACCGGTTAACGCCCGCGCACTTGCTTCGCGCCTGCGGCTCGCCAATGCAGATGCAGATGCGATCCTGGGAGCGGCAACGCCCAACGCGGCCTACGATCCGCAGACACCCGAAAGAGCGGCGCGCGCGTGGCTTTACGCGTGTGGCTCCGAGACGTTCCGGCGTGGTTCTTTGGTAACATGGGCTTCCTCATCCGCCGCGCCCGATGACGCGCTGCGGAAGGAACGTACGGCCCTGCCAGAGCGCTGGACGCCCCCTGCACTACCCCTACGAGGCGCCGACATTATCGGCCTCGGCGTGCCTCCAGGTGCGCACGTTGGAGAGATTCTCAGGGCATTCGAGACTTGGTGGATCAGGGAAGATTTTCCCAACGATCCCGCGTTGCACAAGGAAATCCTCGCCGCCCTCGTTAACCGAAGTTAAAAAACCGTTAAAATTTTCTTTCACTCCGTTTGAACCCAAGCTAGGGTCCCGATGCTGGGAACAATTGTACTGCGTTGAGGTATCCCTATGTACCACGTCGACCGCGAACGGGCCCGTTCGCTGAGGTTCGTCCAAGTTGTCTTTGCTGTTCTCGCACTTATCAGTGTCGTTGCCGGTGTTGCGGTCGCCTACGCGTCCGACGATTTCGGCTTGCCTGACGGATCTGCACAGACAATCGCCGCCGCCTTCCTTGTTGTTGGCATCATGAACACCGCCCTCATGTTCTTATGGGAACGCGTGTTCAATCGCATGTCGCCTTAATTAACAGGGCCGGAAGACATTGCCCGAAAGACATCGCCCGGAAAACATGAGCCTGCACCGCTTCGGGGTTGGGCTGACCAACTGAATAGGGCGCACGAAGCGTCCTGTTTTTTTATGCGAAGTACGACAGCGCGATTTAAGTTCTTCAGCTTGCGCGTGGCCCACTTGATTGCTTGAACAGCCGCTTCGATGCGCCGCCAATCGGCTGTTTGTTCCCGCGCTCCTTGTCCCGCGCAAATCTGAGACAACCCATGTGCTCAGACCTTGCGTTTTGAACCGCGTGCATGCGCCGCGCCGGGTCGAATGCAGCTGTCACACGCCTGAAACATGAATCCGGTCTTGAGGCCTCACTGAGGGCTGCTCTCATGGGAGCGTGAAATTGACAGTGCCGAGCGAAATATCCAGCTACCGCGCGGTTTTCATATCCGACGTTCACCTGGGAACCCGGTCGGCTCAGGCCAGCGAGCTACTCGAATTTCTCAGATGCATCGAGACGGAAACCCTGTTCCTCGTTGGCGACATCATCGATTTCTGGAAAGTCCGCCGGGGTCCCTATTGGCCGCAGTCGCACAACGACGTGCTTCAGAAAATTCTGCGCAAAGCCAGAAAAGGGACCAGGGTCGTTTTCATTCCGGGCAATCACGACGACGGCATCCGCGATGTCTGCGGCATGGACTTTGGCGGCATCGAAGTGCGCCGGGACGCCATTCACCAGACGGCTGGCGGCAAGAAATATCTCGTCATGCATGGCGACGAATTCGATATCATTATCCGTTACGCGCGCTGGCTCGCGTTTCTCGGCGACCGGTCTTACGAAGGCGCGCTGGCTCTCAATACGCCGCTCAATTGGGCACGGCGCCAATTCGGTCTCGATTACTGGTCGCTATCCAATTTTCTCAAGCAGCGCGTCAAGTCGGCCGTCAACTTCATCGGCGAATTCGAAGTGGCCCTTGCTGATGAAGCGCGCCGGCGCGGCGCGGATGGCCTGATCTGCGGCCACATCCACCATGCCAACAACCGCATGATCGATGGCATCCATTACCTGAATTCGGGCGATTGGGTCGAGAGCTGCACGGCAATCGCCGAACGGCATGACGGAACTTTAGAGATTATCCGCTGGCTCAAGGAAAAGCCGCAAAAAATCAGAACCGGTATCGCCGCCCGGCATCAACTCGAAACCGCTGCGTGAAACCTCACAGAGCATCGAGGCTCAAACGAAAGGCCGTCACAGCATGACCAACAGCCCCGCTTCCAGCGTCCTCCAACGAACAAGCGCCGGCCTGCTCAGCGAAGCGGTGCACCACAATAACGGCTTGAGTGTCACCGGATTTCTCGAACGCACGTTCACGTTTGCATTCCGCTCGATGGTCTATCCGCAAATATGGGAAGATCCGCGGATTGACATGGAAGCAATGGAGCTGCAGCCCACGTCGCGCGTGATGACAATCGCATCTGGCGGCTGCAACGTACTCAGCTATCTGACAGCCAATCCCTCGAAGATTTACGCGGTCGATCTCAATCAGACGCACATCGCGCTGCTCAATTTGAAACTAGCAGCAGCCAAAAACCTGCCGAATCACAATTCTTTTTACCGCTTCTTCGGCATGTCCAGCGATTGGCGCAACGCGCGCCTTTACGATGAAGTTCTCCGCCCGGCCCTCGACGCTGAAACGCGCGCCTATTGGGAGGGCCGCGATTTAGCCGGACGGCGCCGCATATCCCGCTTCTCCCGCAACTTCTTCCGTTTCGGTCTCCTTGGACGCTTCATTGGCACGGTTCATCTCGCAGCCCGTGCCTTGGGTGTCGATCCATCTATGATCTTGAAGGCGAAAACGCGCGACGAGCAGCGCCAGATTTTTGATCGGCACTTTGCGCCGGTCTTCGACAAGAAAATCGTCCGCTGGGTCATGTCAAACCCCGCTTCGCTTTTTGGCCTCGGCATTCCGCCAGCGCAATACGATGCCCTTTGCGATAACGGCAAGCGCGTCATGACCAACGTGCTCAGGGAGCGGGTCGAACGCCTCGCCTGCGGATTTGATCTCAAAGACAATTACTTTGCCTGGCAGGCTTTTGGCCGGCGCTACTCAGACGAAGTTGGCGGCTCTTGCCCGCCTTACCTCGAAAAAGAAAATTTCATGGCCGTGAAATCCCGCGTCAACCGCGTCACGCCACTCAAAGCGAATATGATCCATTTCCTCGCCCGGGAACCCTCGGAAAGCCTCGACAGGTATGTGCTGCTCGACGCGCAGGATTGGATGGATGACGAGACGCTGAACGCGCTCTGGCGCGAAATCACGCGCACGGCACGACCCAACGCACGCGTGATCTTTCGCACCGCTGGCGAAAAGACTATTTTGCCCGGGCGCGTCAACGCCGTCCTGCTTGAACCGTGGACCTACCAGGCCCAACGCTCGGCCGAACTCTTCGCGCGCGACCGTTCCGCCATCTACGGCGGCTTCCACCTCTACACGAAATCTTCTTGAGGATTGCAACGATGAGCGCCGCAACCGCTGCCGAAAAAATGGACCGCCAATACCGCTTCCAGCGTCACATCTACGACGCCACCCGCACCCACTATCTCTTCTGGCGGCGGCGCTTGATTGGCGACCTGCGCCCACCCGCAAACGCCTCGATTGTCGAGATCGCTTGCGGCACCGGCTGGAACATCGTTCGCTCCGCCCGCACGTACCCAGATGCGCGCTATTTCGGCTTCGATATCTCAAGTGAAATGCTGCGCACGGCCGAGGCAGCTGTCGATCGCAACGGACTGAGCCAAAAGGTTAAACTCGCGCACGGCGACGCCACAAACTTCGATCTCTACGCCATGTTCGGCCTACGAACCGCGGACCGGATCTTCATTTCGTACGCCCTATCGATGATCCCCGACTGGCCCAGTGCGGTTGATTGTGCAGCACGCTCTCTCGCTCCGGACGGGGCGCTCCATATCGTCGATTTTGGCCGCATGGACACGATGCCGGCGCCTGCGCGGTTCGCTTTTCTCAAGTTCTTGAACCATTACAATGTCACGCCGCGCCGCGATCTCGAAGCCGTCGTCCAAGCCGCCGCCAAGCGGCATGGACTGTCGCTGACGTTTGAAGAAATGCGCAGCGGATACACGGCCTACGCGGTTCTCAAGCGCTAAAAAGTTTTCGCACAACCTGAAAAAAGCCCCGGATCGCTCCGGCCGATCTTGCCGAATTTCTGCGACATGCGAACGTCATAGGTTCGGCCTGGGATGAAGAAGTCGAGGATACGCTTGAGCATCGAAGATCACTTCGATTTCGGTTTCTTTTTTGTGGATTGACCCTTAGCGGTCGGCCGGCTCGCCAGCTTCACTTCGTCATGTATTGGCTTGAGCAACACGCTGACGCCGTCGAGCAACTCTTTCGGAAGTGCCGCGAGTTCCTTCTTGTCGAACTTGAGTCCGATGTAGTCGCGCGTCGCGATAGCGACGGCGGAGGCTTGCAACGCATCACGGCGCCGTTGCTCCGGCCGGCGGTCGTCCCGCCGGGACAGCCACAGTTTATGCAGCGCAAACACTCGCGGATCGATGCAGACGATGCGAATAGGCCGGCCGTCTTCACCAATAACGACCTCTTCAAATTTCGGAGAATTCACGAGCCATTGCAGTCCTTCAATGGCTGCAGGCTGTAGGTCTCCAGGGTTTAGCGTCAACTCCGGGTCTTGCTTGGCATGCTCGTGCTTGCGGAGGGGGCGAATGAGATCAACGACGTAGGGATCATCGTTTGATGCGTTGTACGACCTGCTCTTTCGAAATGAACTATCAACCTGCTTGAGAAGTCCGATGAAGCCCCGTTCCTTGACTTCACTCATGACAAACGTGAAGCGCTGGCGTACGTCTAGAAGAAGATCTATGTCTTTCGTGGCTGTCAGATTACCGCCAAAAATGATTCCGGCGCGCGATTCATACGCGTACAGGCAGTGCGTGCCAGCCACCACAACGTGATTTCCAAGCAAGTCGTTCTCGTCAAGCTTCGCGAGAACGCGAGCGGCAATATCCGGTACACGTCCTAGTCCCATCGCCCTGTTGATCCGCCGCGTGCCATCGAGTGACTTAGCGAGTTTCGTCAATCGTGTCCGCAGAGAGGTACGCTGTGACGTGTAATCAGCCGCAATCTGTTCCGTCTCGGTGGAGCGCCTTCCCACCTGCGTCCAGACTTGTGCGTATTTGCGCGCGAGGTATTCTCCGCTCGGTTTGCGCTGCCAATGCATTGAGCCGCGGTAACTGTGGCGGAACTCTCTGTCAGCATCGCGCCAGGCATTAAACGCTTGGACGGAATCGATGCGCTGCCTTATCTGATCGCCGCTGAGTTCATTGAAACGCATGAATAATGGCCATAAATAATTGATTTTATTTACTTTCCTACACTTCATATGATTTGTCAAGGCGAGTGTAGGAAAACAATATATTACAGATGCTTAGGCTATTTTCCCGCGAGCGCGAGCATGCCACAAACAAAAAAGCCCCGGATCGCTCCGGGGCAGGTGAGGACGTGATGGAGGACTGGCGGATTTGCAGAATTAAGGCGACGTACTGGATATGCCTGATGCGGGAAGCTCGGCAGCCGCCGCCGCCAGTTCAGCAACGAGGGGGCGATCTTCTGCTGGTATCTCTGGAATTTTGACCACTTCGGCGGTCGCTTCAGGAGCGGCCGACGCCGTGGCTTCGAGAGTAGCCTCCACCGCTGCCTCAGGGGGTCCAGCATCAGCCGTGGCTTCAGCATCCTCCTCTGCGGCAACGTCTTCTAACAGGGCCTCTTCGGCGTCTGAGGCTTCGGCGGCTTCAGAAGTGACGGCGTCCGTCGCGTCTGCAGCGTCACTTACCGTCTCCTCTACGGCCGCCTCTTCGGCCGACGCGGCATCTGTCACCGCCTCTGCGGCTTCGGTTTCGGCAGCTGCTGTCTCTTCGGGCACTGGTTTAGCAGTGGTCTCTTCAACAGCAGTCTTTTCTGGGGCGGCGGCAGCAGCGGCGGCGGGGAACAGGGCACTAATTTCCCCGATCGCCTTCTCCACGGCCATCAACGATTTGTAGTCGGTGGTGGCTTCAATGCGCGCGCGAACATCGTCGCGTAACCCATTGAGCTTGGCCAAGACATCGTCGGACATCTAGTCTTCCTTTCTATTTGGATAGCGGGCAAAATTCAGGTATTCATCGGCGCATGACTGTTCATGCTGATGCGTGATTCCAATTTTTCAGTAATGCGCAAGAATAAAAGTACATGAATATTTGATGCGACGAAACGGTCGCAGCGGTTCTACACAAAGAAAATTTTTGTGATGCGTTTGCGTCGCCGCGAGCACTCCCGCAGTGCACGCCGCGTCCCGCGCCTGCGAAAAAAAATGCATTGAACCGCTACAACACTCACAACACAGACGTCATGGCCGAGACGATGCGGAGCATGGCGACGTTAGCTTGCCCGGCGCAGGCCAGCCCGGGGTCGGCCATCCACGACTAGAGCATCATCGGACCGGACGGAATCGCTGATGCGATTCACCGGGCCGATAAAGATGCTCTAGAATCATGTTGCTAGAGCAATTTCATCCGATCAGTTGATCGCTAAAGCGATCC
>JANOKW010000218.1:0-8885 GCA_031419475.1 Hyphomicrobium sp.
AAGGTCGCCGAAATTAGCCTCCGAGAGGCCCTTCTGGAATTGAACCCGATTGCGTGCCATGCCACATCTCCTTGCGAAGACGTCAGAAATCGAAGATTCGCGTGGCCAGAAAATGGCTGACTATGGTGCGTAATCAGGTCTTCAATAAACTTAAGCATTACCGCGCCATCGCTACACGCTTCGACCGCCACGACGCCAACTTCATGGCTTCAATAAAACTGGCTGCAATCCGGATCTGGATGCGGTTTAATGAGTCTGTGAATGCCGTGCAAAATTTCGAAGATTAAGGCGCTTTATCGTGCCGAACCTTTGAACACTGGAGTGTTTTCCGGGGCGCTCGCAACATCCGTTTTCCAAGCCGCCGTCGAGCCTTGCTCGTTGAGCGCCGGTCTGAATGCCGCCGTCGCAGCGCCCGCAGTGGGCACTACCTGCGTCGCGAAGGCCGGGACACCGGCGCCGCTTACGCCCGCAGGAGACGTTTGCGGCGCGAGGCGCACCATCTTGCGCACGTATTCGCTGTTCTCCGAAGCGGCGTCAGCGGTTAGCGATGTGCCGCCTAAAGTTTTGGCCTCGTCGTACTTTCCCTGCAATCCAAGCACGAGGGCAAGGTTTTGTTTGACCTTGGGCGAGTTGCCGCCCTTGTCGGCGACTTGGCGAAGGATCTCTTCTGCCTTTTTGGCATCGCCGCTCATGGCGTTGGCAAGTGCCAGATTGTTGAGAACGGAAGGCTGGTTGGGCGCGAGCGCCAGAGCGCGCTCATAGAAGGGTATAGCGTCTTTGTACTGCCCCTGCTTGGCGAGAACCGTTCCGCGCGCCGAGATGACCTTCCAATCCGGATTGGTCGGGCTGTCGGCGATTTCAAGGAGCCGGGCAGCAACGTTCAGCTGGTCGAAATCCAATGCCATGCGGCCGTATTCGCTGGCTAATTCGGTATTAGAGCCGTGCAGCACGCTCGCCTGCTGCAAAATAGAGAAAGCCTTTTGCTTTTCGCCAAGTGCCTTGAGATTGCGCGAGTAATTGAGCGCAGTCTGGAGATCTGCGGGTTTTTTCTCGTACTCTTTACCCCAGTATTCCGTCGCCTTCTGCAGTTCGGTCTGGGTGTTCGATCCCTTGGCCGAACTATCGGCTGAAGCAAGTGGCATGGCCGCGTCGGAGAGGAAGTCGCTCGACTGGGAACAGCCGCCAAGCATAAGGCTCGCTGCAAGGGTCGCAACTTTAATGACGTTGAAAGGGCCGATATTTGAGGGGTGCGCCATGATGTGCGCCATGAGATCGTCTCCAGTAAACCGGCAAATCAGCCCGAATCGCTGCCATCGTCAGTTTCCGGTACGGCGGTCAATAAACGCTTAATCCTCCTCAGCGCTGCGTGCTCATGCAACTTGTCGTACTATTCATGACGTAGATATGCCCGTGCCGGATCGTAGACGAAATAGACCAGCTGAATGGTTCGAAGAGGTAATTTATTGATGACCGAAACGACGGCTTGGAATGCATGCAGTGTGTTTGCTTCCGCCGAGGATACGGCAACGAGTGTGCCGGTCTACTTGGCGGAGCAGGGCGGGGACCTGCAAAAACTGGGTCTCAGCATGCACCAGCGCGCCTGGCTCGATGCGCAGACGTTTTCAGGTGCAGCCAAGAAATCGGTGCTGCTTCCAGATCCGGGCGGCAAGGTAAGTGGCGTCGTCCTCGGCACCGGAAACGGTGATGCTGGCGAGCCGAGCGGCCCGTCTGAATTGCTTCTGGGTCAGCTGGCCTCGAGCCTGCCTGGTGGACGATACCGGCTCGCCGATACGCCTGCAGAGCCAGAACTTGCCGCCATCGCCTGGGGCCTTGGTGCCTATCGCTTCACGCGTTATCGAGGCAAGGATAAGAAAGACAAAGATGTGGCGCGCGCAAAGCTGTGCATTCCGCCCGGAGCGAACGCCGCACGCGTCACCAACATTGTTGAAGCCATTTGGTTCGGCCGCGATTTGATCAATACGCCGGCGTCAGACATGGGGCCTGACGAGCTGGAGCAGGCGGCGCGGGATCTTGCGAGCCGGCACGGCGCAATCGTTTCCGTCATCAAGGGCGACGATCTTCTCGCGCACAATTTTCCCATGATCCATGCCGTCGGCCGCGCCCACCCGCGCGCGCCGCGCCTGATCGACATCACCTGGGGCCCAGCGGACGGCGAAAAAATCACCCTCGTCGGTAAGGGCATCACGTTCGATACCGGCGGGCTCGATATCAAACCCTCGAGCGCCATGCTCATTATGAAAAAAGACATGGGCGGCGCGGCAACGGCTCTGGCGCTCGGTCACATGATCATGGGGCAAAAACTCAAGTGCCGCTTGCGCATCTTGTTACCGGTCGCCGAAAACTCCATCGCCGGAGATGCCTTCCGTCCGGGCGATATCTTGACGAGCCGGGCGGGGCTATCGGTCGAAATCGGCAACACCGACGCGGAAGGGCGCCTGGTTCTCGCCGACGCGCTTGCCCTTGCAGACGAAGAGTCGCCCGCAAGCATCTTCGTATTCGCAACTCTAACCGGGGCGGCGCGCACGGCACTCGGTCCCGATCTGCCAGCGTTCTTTACCGATGACAATGATCTCGCAGTGGCGTTGACCGCCTTGTCGGAGCGCATCGGTGATCCCGTTTGGCGTCTCCCCCTTTGGGAGGGATATCGACGTCATCTCGATAGCGATGTCGCGGACATGAACAATGTGTGGGATACTCCCTTCGCGGGCGCGATCACGGCGGCACTGTTTTTGCGCCGGTTCGTCAAGAATGCAGGCCGGTTCGCGCACTTCGATCTCTACGGCTGGCGCACCGCGCCGCGGCCGTTGGGGCCAAAGGGCGGGGAACCTCAGACGGCACGGGCGGTCATGGAAGTGTTGCGGGCGGAGCTCCAGGCGTGAGCAAGTCGGATACAGGCAAAAAGGCGGACGAAGCAAAAGCGCCGTTACGTCCAGAAATGCCGCTTGATCCGCGGCGCAATGCTTTTCGCTCCGATCTTGCTGCCAAATATCTAGAAGGCAAGGTATCGGCCAGCCGTTTTGTGGAAGGCACGCCCGGGCAAATCGTCTGGCCGGCAGTACCTTTGCGCAAGGGCGCCGATCCTTCGCTCGGTCTTGAAACAGAAGCGCTGTTTGGCGAAAGCTTGACGATCTATGAACAATCGAATGGCTGGGCCTGGGTGCAGCTGATCCGCGATCGCTATGTCGGCTATATTCCGGCCGATGCAATTTCGCGCTCCATCGCCATGCCGACGCACCGTGTCCAGGCGCTGGGTACGTTTCTCTACCCCGTACCCGATATTAAAGCGCCGCCCATCATGCACTTGACACTCAACTCCGTGGTGCAGGCGCGAACAAGCGGCGACAAATTCGTGGAGCTCATACAAGGCGGGTTCGTGTCGGCCCGTCACGTGACACCTCTGAGCCGTACCGCACGCGACTACGTCGAGATTGCCGAACGCTTCATCGGCGTGCCCTATCTTTGGGGCGGGCGCACGCGCATCGGTATAGATTGCTCTGGGCTCGTGCAGATGTCGCTCCACGCTTCAGGAATCGCCGCGCCGCGCGACAGCGACATGCAACAGGCGGAACTCGGCGGTTCAGTGGCTATTTCCGAGGTGGACGAAGGTTTGTTGCGCGGCGATCTTGTGTTCTGGAAAGGGCACGTCGGCATCATGACCGACGGCATCATGTTCGTGCACGCCAACGCGCATCACATGATGGTCGTCCACGAGCCGCTGTCGGAGGCCATTCAGCGCAATGCCAAAACCGGCTCGCATATCACGGCCATCAAGCGGCTGGTCAAACCGCAAACCTGAGAGATTGAACGAGGTTAGCTCGCCAGCGCGCCCTTATGTGCCACTCGGTGATCGAGCGCGGCGGCGAGCAGCGCCTTTGTGTAATCGTCCTTGGGGTGCTCGAAGATCTCGCGCGCGGGACCTTCTTCCACCACTTTGCCGTTGCGCAAGACGATGACATAATTGCACAGCGCGCGCACGACTTTGAGATCGTGGCTGATGAAGAGATACGCGAGGTCGCGCTTCTTCTGCAGATCGCGCAACAGGTCTACAATCTGCGCCTGCACGCTCATGTCGAGCGCGCTTGTCGGCTCGTCCAGCATGACGAACTTGGGTTCAAGCACCATGGCACGGGCAATAGCGATGCGCTGACGCTGGCCGCCGGAAAATTCATGCGGGTATCGATCTTGCGCGTTGGGGTCGAGCCCGACTTCCTTCAGTGCCTTGCCGACGCGCATGCGCCGCGCATCCTCGTCCAGTTCCGGTTGCTGAATGAGCAAGCCTTCTTCGATGATCTGACCGACGGTCAAACGCGGCGAGAGCGATCCATAGGGATCCTGGAATACGACCTGCATTTCTTTGCGCAAGGGGCGCATGGCTTTGGAATCGTAGCCGTCAATGCGCTTTCCCACATACGCGATAGGCCCTTCCGAGGAGATTAGCCGGAGTATAGCGAGGCCGAGTGTCGTTTTGCCGGAGCCCGATTCGCCGACGACGCCGAGCGTTTCGCCCGCGCGCAGTTTCATCGACAGCCCATCCACGGCTTTGACATGATCAACCGTGCGCTGAAGCATACCGCGCTTGATGGGAAACCACACCTTCAGATTGTCGGTCTCAACTACGACCGGGCCAGACATGTTGGTTTCCGGCGGCGTGCCTTTTGGCTCGGCGGCGAGCAGGTGGCGCGTATAGGCGTGCTTGGGTTTTTCAAACACATCTTGGGCGCTGCCGGTCTCGACGATTTCGCCGTTCTGCATAACGTAAACCCGGTCCGCCATGCGCCGCACGATGCCAAGATCGTGCGTGATGAGCAGCATAGCCATGCCCATTTCTTTTTGCAGTTTTTTCAAGAGTTCCAGGATCTGCGCTTGAATTGTCACGTCGAGTGCGGTTGTCGGCTCGTCCGCAATCAGCAAGCCGGGTTCGTTGGCGAGTGCAATGGCGATCATGACGCGCTGGCGCTGCCCGCCCGACAACTGATGCGGATACCCCGCCAAGCGCTTTTCGGGATCGCGGATGCCAACCTTCGTCAAAAGTTCGATCACGCGGACGCGCGTTGTCGCGTCATCGAGATTCTGATGCAACTTTATGATTTCGCCCACCTGTTTTTCGATGGTGTGCAGGGGATTGAGCGTTGTCATCGGCTCTTGAAAAATGATCGAGATCTTCTGGCCGCGGATGCCGCGCATATCGTTCTCGCTAGCCTTGACGATATCCGTGCCATCGAACAGGATTTCGCCCGTCGGGTGTGATGCGGAATTCGGCAGAAGCTTGAGAATAGATAGCGCCGACACTGTCTTGCCAGAACCAGATTCGCCAACGAGCGCCACCGTCTCGCCTTTGGCGATCTCGAACGACACGCCCTTGACGACGCGGGACGCGTTTTGTCCTTCGCCGAATTCGACTGAGAGATTTTTGACCGAGACGAGGGGAGCGGCAAGCATCACTTACGGTACTTCTTTCTTAGCATCTAACAGTTCGTCGAGAGTGACGATCTTTAAAGGTCTTGGCACCCGTAGCGACATGTCGGCGGTAAAGAAGAATTCTGAGTTATGAAGGAGAGCGGTAGCGACGTGTATCGCGTCCGGAGACTTCAAGCCCAAGTCTGCCCTCAACTCTGCGGCTTTCACAAGGATTGGACGCGAAACGCTCGCCATGTCGAGATCATCTTGTGTATCCAAAAGTTCGTCGTAGAGCTTCGCAAGCTCTAGGTTCTTCGCTTTAAATGGGCCAACGAGCACTTCGGTGAGGGTAAGCTCGCTAGTTACGGCATGAATCTTCATCTCTTCGACGGCCTTGAGTATAGCCTTGCAAAGGCCGGCATACCGCTCGAAGCCTTCGACAGCATAGATGAAAATGTTCGCGTCGAGGTAGACGTGATCGCCCGTGAATGATTCTATATCGATCATTCCCATTCATCGCGCAATGAGCGAATTGCTTTCAGTGCCTCTTCGGGCGTCGCATAGAGGCCTTTGCCCGCACCCACATAATCTGAAAGGGGCCGGCGCGCCTTCGGGGTCTCGACGCTTTCAACGGTGACCTTGACGGTTTCAACAGCGCCAATTTGACGGCGCAGATCATCTGGCAACTTGTGTGCCGGATAATTCTCAACGACAATTTTCCGTGTCTCGCCCATGCCAGTACCTTAGCACACTGAAGCTGGCGTCGTCGAGCCGTCTATCTACTTCCCCTGCCTGAACGTCTTCCGCGGATCGAGCGCGTCGCGCACCGCTTCACCCATAAAGATGGCAAGCGACAGAATGATGGAGATTGCGACGAAGCCCGAAATGCCGAGCCACGGCGCTTCGATGTGCTTTTTGCCCTGGAGCAGCAATTCACCCAGCGACGGCGAGCCGATGGGCATGCCGAGGCCGAGGAAATCCAGCGCGGTCAGTGCCGATATCGCGCCCGACAACTTGAACGGCAGGAAGGTCAGCGTCGCCACCATGGCATTGGGCAAGAGATGCTTGAACATGATCTGCCAATCTGTCAGGCCGAGCGCACGCGCGGCGCGCACGTATTCAAGATTGCGCCCGCGCAGGAATTCGGCACGCACCACGCCGACGAGCGACGTCCAGCTGAACAGCAGCAAGATGCCGAGCAGCGTCCAGAATCCGGGAACGAACATAGAGGAGACGATCAGCAATACGAACAGCTCGGGAATCGAATTCCAGATCTCCAGGATACGCTGAAAGAAGAGATCGATCTTGCCGCCAAAGAATCCCTGCACGGCGCCCGCGAACACACCGATGATCGACGAGAAAATCGTTAGCAGCAGACCAAACAGCACGGAAACGCGGAAGCCATAGATCACGCGCGCCAGGACATCGCGCCCCTGATCGTCGAGACCGAGCCAATTGGTGTTGCCGAGCGTCTGATAGCGTTCAAGTTGTTCGGCCGGGGCGTCGCAGAGCTTCATGGACGACGACCAGGGTGGCGGCGCCGGATAGCCAAGGCATGTGCCGGCTGCATTCATGCGCCCAGGATAATCTCGATTGATCGTGTCGAAGGAATAGCGATTGAGCGGCCACAGCATCCAGCCGTTGGCGTTGATTTCGTCCTGCGTGTGCGCAGCCTTGTAGTCGGTCACGGCGAGAAATCCGCCGAATTTCTCTTCCGGGTAATCGACCAGCGCGGGAGAGAGAATTTCACCCTTGTAGCTCACTATCAGCGGGCGATCATTGGAGATGAATTCGGCAAACAGCGTGATCAGGAAAAGCGCCATGAAAATCTGGAAGCTGCGATAACCAACCTTGTGGGCCTTGAAGCGATCGAGACGCCGCTTGTTCACAGGGCTCAAGCGCCAGTTAAGGCGCGCGGCGGTGCGCTGCCGCCATGTCGGTGCTGCCGCCTTCGCGACGGCTTGCTCTGTAACGGAGTTAACAGATTTCTGATCGCTCGTTTTCTGATCCATAGCGCTCAAACCTCCCGCGTCTCAAAGTCAATACGCGGATCGACGAGCGTGTAGACGAAGTCCGAGAGGATGCCGATGAGGAGACCGACAAGGGAGAAAATGTAGAGCGAGGCAAAGACGACCGGATAATCGCGCTTTTCGATGCTTTCCATGGACAATAGGCCAAGCCCATCAAGAGAGAAGATCGTCTCGATCAACAGGGCGCCGGAAAAGAATGCGCCTATGAAGGCGGACGGGAACCCGGCGATGATGAGCAGCATAGCGTTGCGGAATACGTGCCCATAGAGGACCTGGTTCTCGTTCAGCCCCTTGGCGCGGGCGGCCACGACATATTGCTTCCTGATTTCGTCGATGAACGAATTCTTGGTCAGGAACGTCATCGCCGTAAACGAGCCGACCGCCATGGCGATCATCGGCAAGGCCAGATGCCAGAAATAATCGATGACCTTGCCGAAGTACGAGAGGTCGTTCCAGTTGTCTGAATAGAGCCCGCGCGAGGGGAACCACTGCAGGAACGAGGAGCCCGCGAACAAGATGAGCAAGAGGACGGCGAAGAGAAATCCGGGGATAGCGTAGCCGAAGACGAGCACGGCGCTGGTCCAGCTGTCCCACTTGCTTCCCTCATGCACGGCCTTGCGGATGCCGAGCGGGATCGAGATGAGATAAGTCAGCAGCGTCATCCAAATTCCGAGCGAGATCGAAACTGGCAGCTTCTCCTTGATCAGCTGCAACACGGAGATGTCGCGGAAATAACTCTTGCCGAAATCGAAGGTCAGATAATTCTTCATCATCAGGAAGAAGCGCTCGTGCGCCGGTTTGTCGAAGCCGAATTGTTTTTCAAGGCTCTTGATGAAGGCCGGGTCTAATCCTTGCGCGCCGCGATATTTCGACGATGCAGCATCCGCCCCGCCTTGCCCCAGTTGCCCCGCGCCTGCTGCACCTCCAAGTCCGTCACCGCCGCCGCCACTCATGCGCGAGGTGATGGACGAATCGTGTCCCATCAACTGTGCGATCATGCGCTCCACGGGCCCGCCCGGCGCAAACTGGATGATGACGAACGAAAACAGCATGATCCCGAACAGCGTCGGGATAATGAGGAGCACACGCTTCAAAAGATAGCTGGCCATCAGGGCGACTTTTGTCCTTCGGCTGGTAGTCCTTCGGCTGGTGGTCTGGCGGCTGATTTGCCTGAGGTCTTAGCTGCAAGCGCCTCGGCCTTCTTCGAATCGAACCACCACGTATCCAAGATGCCAGGATCATACTTGGCTTTGGTGGCGGGCCAGGAATATTTGTCCCAGTAAGCGACATTATGTGAAGCTTTGTACCAGTGCGGCACCCAATAATGCGAGGCCCTGAGCACACGGTCTATGGCGCGGGTGGCGGCAACGAGTTCAGTTCGCGACTTGGCGCCGACCACCTTGTCGATGAGCGTGTCCAGCACAGGGTCTTTGATGC
>JANOKW010000219.1:0-3046 GCA_031419475.1 Hyphomicrobium sp.
CCCCTACTCCACATCGACCCGCACAAACCCATCCCTATTCGGCATTTTGATTTTGGCCAACGACGCGGCCGTCAATTCGTCTTTCTCACTGACGATGCCATTGGCGTGCAGCAGATACGCCGTCACCGCGTAAAGCTGATCGGCGCTCAATGACCCGGGCGCAGACGGCGGCATACTGCGGCGCGTGAAATCGAACAGCGTCGTCGCATACGGCCAATAGGAGCCGATCGCCTTCGACATGTTGTCCTTGTGCGGCGGCTTGGGTTCTCCAACCAATTCTTCCGCCGTCGCACCGCGCCCGCCTTCGCCATGGCAGCTCGCGCACTGCGCATCAAATATTGCTTTGCCTTCAACTGCGGTACCGCGCCCCGGCGGCAAGCCGCGTCCATCAGGAAAAATCGTCAAGTCCCACTTGCCCAGTTCATCAGACGACATCGGCGTGCCGAGCTTCGGCGCCATCATCGCATCGCCCGCCAGCGCCGGAGCGCTCGCACACATGAGAGTGAGCCCGATGACAAACTGACGAAATGAACCACGCGCAAACTCACGCATAAACTCACACATAAACATGGGTGATCTTTCCGTCGTCGCCGATGCCCCAGGCGACAATGGCGTTGTAATGGAAGTATCCATCGCGCCCGCGCTCCGACACAAGCACATCGCGTTCGGGCTGCACGTATCCGGTCTCGTCCGTCGCGCGGCTTTTCAAAACGGCCGGCCCGCCGTCCCACGCCCAAGGTGCGCGAAAGCGCGTGAAGCAGCGCGACAGCACAGGTTCTTGCAGCGCCGCCAGCCCCCATGACTTGCCGCCATCGGCCGAAACTTCGACCTTGGTAATCTTGCCGCGTCCGCTCCACGCCAGCCCGCGAATTTCATAAATGTCGGCCCCGCGCATTTTCAGCCCCGGCGATGGCGACGTAATGAGAGACTTCGCCTCCATAACGAACGTAAACTGGCGCGCTTTGCCGTTGGGGAGAAGCTCGGTGTATTTCGCCGTTTCGTTGCGCGCCATCACGGGCTGATCGGTCACCTGCAAGCGCCGCAGCCACTTGACGTTGACGACGCCCTCCCAGCCCGGCACCACCAGCCGCAGCGGATAACCGTTTTCAGGGCGTATGCGCTCGCCGTTCTGATAAAGTGCGACGATCGCGTCATCCATCAGCTTGGAGAGCGGAAGACTAACATTCATCACCGCCGCGTCCGCGCCTTCAGCAATGACCCACGAGGCCTTTGTGTCCTTGCGATCCACACCCGCTTGATCAAGTAACAGGCTAAGCGGCACACCAGTCCATTCACTGCATGAAACAAGCCCATGAAAAGATCCAACCGGGCGCTGGATCGGCTCGCTGTGCCAGCCCGCGTTGCTGTTGCCGCCGCATTCGATAAATATGAGATGCGAGCGCATCGGATAGCGCAGCAGATTATCGATCGTGAAACTCAACGCCTGCCGCACGGCCCCATGAATGACAAGGCGATGATGCGCCGGATCGATTTCCGGAACGCCGTTGTGGTGACGTTCAAAATGTAACCCGGACGGCGTGATGATTCCTTCGAGCGATTCAAGCGGCGTCCACGAGACGCCATTGCCCGAGAGATCGCGGTTTGCGCCAATGTTGCGCTGTGTGCGTGCTTCAAATTTCGAAGGCTTTCCATATCCAGTAAACGGCAGGCCCGGCTTGTGCATCCAGGGCGGCGACGCGGGGTCGATCACTGGCGCTGGTGAAGGCGCCGCTGCCTCAGAATCTGCCGCAGTCGCAGTCGCAGTCGCAGAACCTGCCGCGCCCGCAACCGCCAAGACCAAACTGTTTTTGAGAAATAACCGCCGGTGCAAAATGCCGTTTCCGGCGACGGGTATGAGATCGTCACCGGAAAGAGGCGGTTTCATCTGTTGATCCTACGAAACCTCACGGTACGCAGAGCGGGCCTTACGACTGGCGTGCTTATAACTGGCTTGCTTACGACTGGCTGGGCGCCAACTGTCCGGCGAACGACGCGCCGTCTGAATCCTGGGCTTTCACTTCGATTGCGTCACCCGACTTGCCGCCGTGTGTGAAGCGGAAGTTCGGATCTTCGCTGATCGAAATGCCGCCTTCCATAGAAAAGATCACGTCCGCGCCGCTCTTGACTTCGATTTTGTTGACGTAGCGTGCCGGCGTATAAAGGCCGGTGACCTGATCCATCTGCATGCCCGTTGTGTTGGGGTGCTTGATCATGAATTGCGCTTCTGCCGTCAGCGCGTCGCCGTCCTTGGATACAAACTTCTTGATTTGCATTTTGCCGAGGCTCTCGGCCGCTTCTTCCGCGTCCTTGGCCGCTGGTGCCGAGCAACCGCCCGAGGCTTTGACGAACTTAGAGATCATGTAGAGCTTGCCATCGTTAGTCTCGGCAATCGCACGAACATCCGAATACTGGTCCATGCGGATACGCGTCGAGAGCATGCGATCGCCCGTTCCCGCAGCGGCGCCATACTTGACCGCGGCCACAACCGGCGAAGGGTTCTGATCGACGATCAACGTCAGCGTCTTCACGTTCGCTGCGAAGCTCGCCGGCATCTTGATCGTAATGGGTACGACGGCCGCATCTTCCGCGCGAATCGGCGCGTCCATGGAAATCATGTCCTTCGCATCGAGCACTTCGCGGCCGCCAAAGATGTCTTTGTGCAGGCCCTGCCAAACGGCGCTCGTCGCAGTCTCGGCTGCGGCCGGAGCGAGAGCTGCCACCGAGAGCGTCAACGCGGCGGCGATGGCCAGACCAGTTGCGGCTCTCCGGCTCATATTGAGTTTCAGCATCGACAAGGTCTCCTCAAACCGGTTCGCCGGTATTCGTTGCATCCTACGCTAATTCGGCGGTATCTGCCATTTCGTTACACGGATCGGTCAAGCTCTGGATTATTTTGCATTTAATAATACCTGATTACGCACCATAGTCAGCCATTTTCTGGCCACGCGAATCTTCGATTTCTGACGTCTTCGCAAGGAGATGTGGCATGGCACGCAATCGGGTTCAATTCCAGAAGGGCCTCTCGGAGGCTAATTTCGGCGACCTT
>JANOKW010000220.1:0-3245 GCA_031419475.1 Hyphomicrobium sp.
GACGGCGTTCCCCAAAATTACATCCTGCGTGTCATTCAGTTCGCCAAGCAGGGCTACACAGAGATGAGCTTCGACACCTACGACACCGATTGGGATAGCGAAGCCTATCTGACAGTCGCTGGCCAGAACTCCAATAACTCGGTGCGCGTCACCGACGACTTCCTCAATGCCGTCGCGGACGACAAAGATTGGCACCTGACCGCCCGTCTTGACTCCAAAGTGATCAAGACCATGAAAGCGCGGGATCTGTGGGAACAGATCGGCTTTGCCGCCTGGGCCTCCGCCGATCCCGGCATTCAGTTCCACACAACCATCAACGACTGGCACACCTGCCCGAAGTCAGGTCCGATCCGCGCCTCGAACCCATGCTCGGAATACATGTTCCTTGACGATACCGCGTGCAACTTGGCGTCGCTCAATCTCCTGCGCTTCCGCCGCGAAGACAAATCCTTCGACACGGACTCATATGAACACGCCTGCCGTCTGTGGACCGTTGTTCTCGAAATTTCGGTGTTGATGGCGCAGTTCCCCTCGCGCCAGATCGCCGAACTCTCGTACCGCTATCGCACGCTCGGTCTCGGCTTCGCCAACATCGGCGGCTTGCTGATGTCGGCTGGCATTCCTTATGACTCGGACGAAGGCCGCGCCATCTGCGGCGCCATCTCGGCTATCATGACCGGCGTCTCATATGCCACGAGCGGCGAAATGGCGGGCGAACTCGGGCAGTTCCCGGGGTACGCACCCAACGCTGCCGAGATGCTGCGCGTCATGCGCAATCACCGCCGCGCGGCCTATGGTTTCGCCGACGGTTATGAAAAACTGTCGGTCGCGCCCGTGCCGCTCGATCATGCGTCGTGCCACGACAAGCGTCTCGTCGACGCTGCAAAGTCGGCATGGGACCGCGCGCTTGCTCTTGGCGAAGAGTACGGTTACCGCAATGCGCAGGCTACCGTCGTCGCGCCAACCGGCACCATCGGTCTCGTCATGGATTGCGACACGACCGGGATCGAGCCCGACTTCGCCCTCGTCAAATTCAAAAAGCTTGCGGGGGGCGGCTACTTCAAGATCATCAACCAATCGGTGCCGGAAGCGCTTCGCACGCTCGGTTACCCGCTCCATCAGATTGCCGAGATCGAAGCCTATGCGGTTGGCCACGCCTCGTTACGTCAATCGCCCGCCATCAATCACACTAGCCTCAAAGCGCGCGGCTTCACCGATGAAGGCCTGGCAAAAATCGAAAGCGGGCTTGGCGCCGCCTTCGACATCAAGTTTGTTTTCAACCGCTGGACGCTTGGCGACGCATTCCTGATCGACACGCTCAAAGTGCCGGCGGAAAAGCTTTCCGACCCCACATTCGATCTCTTCGCCCACCTCGGCTTCTCGAAAAAGGACGTCGAAGCCGCGAACGAGCACGTCTGCGGAGCGATGACGCTCGAAGGCGCGCCGTTTATTAAGGCCGAACATTTGGCCGTGTTCGACTGCGCCAATCCGTGCGGCCGCAAGGGCCGGCGCTTCCTCTCGGTTGCGAGCCACATCTATATGATGGCGGCGTCGCAGCCGTTCATCTCAGGCGCCATCTCGAAGACGATCAACATGCCAAACGATGCGACGGTCGAGGATTGCAAACAATCTTACATGCTGTCGTGGAAGCTGGCACTCAAAGCCAACGCGCTCTATCGCGACGGCTCGAAGCTGTCGCAGCCGTTGAACTCTCAGGTTCTCGGCGACGATGACGCGGATACGGGCGAAACGGCTGCTGAAGCCTTGCTCGCCAACGCGGCGATGGCGGCACGCACCACCGTCGTCACCGAACGTATTGTCGAGCGCATCATCGAACGTGTCGAGTACATCAAGCAGCAGGACCGCGATAAAATGCCGGGCCGCCGCAAGGGCTACACACAAAAAGCCACTGTTGGGGGGCACAAGGTGTATCTGCGCACCGGCGAATACGACGACGGGCGCTTGGGCGAAATTTTCATCGACATGCACAAGGAAGGCGCCGCCTTCCGCAGCCTCATGAACAACTTCGCCATCGCCATCTCGCTTGGCCTGCAATACGGCGTGCCGCTGGAAGAGTACGTAGAAGCCTTCACCTTCACGAGATTCGAACCGGCCGGCCTCGTGCAAGGCAACGATACGATCAAGAATGCAACCTCGATCCTGGATTACATCTTCCGCGAACTCGCCGTCTCTTATCTCGCCCGCCACGACCTCGCGCACGTCGATCCGCGCGAAATCGTCGGCGAGACGGGATTGGGTTCGGGCGACGACGCAACCGACGCGCAACTCGCTCTCGAGTTGCCGGAAAGCGTCTCGAAGATGGTGTCGAAAGGCCTTTTGCGCGGCAATCCGATCGTCAGGCTTGCCCACCGTTCGGCGGGTGCTGCGTCCTCCGGCGCAGCGGCGAACATGGACGCCCACTTGAGTGAAATGCGCACCGCGCAACAGGAAGTGACCGGGTTGTATGGCGATGCGGGCGTTACAGGTCTGACGAGTGGAGCCAATGCATTGGCCATCGACACGCACATTGCTGCCGCGCCAGATCCCAGAGCGCGCATGGAAGCGGCGATTATCAAGTTGCAGCAGATGGAACTCACCAAGTCCGCCCCCTCGTCCGCAGCAGCCGCGCCTGTGATGACCAAAGCCGAACTCGCCAAGCAGCGCATGTCGGAAGCGAAACTGCGCGGCTACGAAGGCACGTCGTGCTCCGAGTGCCACAACTTCACCATGGTGCGGAACGGGACTTGCTTGAAATGCGATACGTGTGGGTCAACGAGCGGGTGTTCGTGATTATTTTTTGTAGGTTGGGTTAGGCGTGCCTCTGCACTTGGCTCGCCGTAACCCAACTGCTCTTTCCGTTGGGTTACGCGCCGGTTCCGTTGTCGTTGCACTTTGCGACAACCGGGCTGGCGCTAACCCAACCTACGGCGGGTGCTAAAACTTCACAATGGTGCGGAACGGGACTTGCTTGAAATGCGATACGTGTGGGTCAACGAGCGGGTGTTCGTGATTATCTCTCGGCCGCATAATCGCTGACAACCAACGGCGGCCGGGAGCAATCTCGGCCGCATTTATGAGGCAGAGAAATTTGACAGCACTTTCGAAATCCTGATTACGCACCATAGTCAGCCATTTTCTGGCCACGCGAATCTTCGATTTCTGACGTCTTCGCAAGGAGATGTGGCATGGCACGCAATCGGGTTCAATTCCAGAAGGGCCTCTCGGAGGCTAATTTCGGCGACCTT
>JANOKW010000221.1:0-4661 GCA_031419475.1 Hyphomicrobium sp.
GGATGGCTCCATAACGTACAAGGGTATACCAGAGGAGCCGGTAAAGGACGTTGAACGCATTGGGGCGCCGGAAGGCGCGACAGGCGCGACCGGCGCGGCGGCTCTCTTATCGAAGCTTCCAAAAACCGCAAGTTTGAAAGACCGTGTAAAGTGTCTTTTACTTTCGGACGAATTCACAACTACGGAAATCCTGATCTCACTACAATGCTCAGCGGCCCTTATTTCAATAGCACGCCGTGAGTTGATCAACGCCAGCGAGTCCGGCCTGCTACCCGGCGTGACGTTGCCTGAAAGCGTCGTCAACGCGCGAAGCCGTGCCTTCCGTGATCCTGAGAA
Organism: Hyphomicrobium sp.; assembly: GCA_031419475.1. Classification (GTDB taxonomy): domain Bacteria; phylum Pseudomonadota; class Alphaproteobacteria; order Rhizobiales; family Hyphomicrobiaceae; genus Hyphomicrobium_B. Next base: position 337 of record JANOKW010000221.1, read on the forward strand.
GCGGCGCAGGCCAGATATGGTTGGCATGGGACCCGGGCATCCAATGCGCAAGCTCGCAGAAACGACTGGGCAAGATTTTTCATCGCTGATGAGCGACGTAGCAGCACACAGACTGGGGAGAAGGTATCAGCCCCCCGGCGAAGCTGAGATTGCCGCAAGGGGTGATGAAATTGCCGTTGATAGGAAACGTATCGAGTGCGAAGAACGCGCCGCTGCTAAAGCTGTAGTGCCCATGCCTGCGAAGGCACCGCCTAAGAAACGGCGCGGCCCGCGTAAGCCGCCTCCCGACGATACGACGACGTAAGGCGGGGCATCGTATGGGGCGCAAAGTACAAAGAGGACCACTCAAAAATAAGAAACATCAGAAGTGGCGAAACGATAACGCACACATGTTGAAGGCCTGGGAGAAGTACGGCGACATTGAAGCGGTTGCGCGCAAGATCGGGATGCCGGTTTATTTTGTTCGATACGGTCTGTGGCGATTGTGGGGGGTTGGAAGTGAAGGGAAATGACGGCGCGTCATTATCTTGAACCTAGACCGGCGGCGTGGGTTGTGAGATTCTTGCGCATAGAGTTCCGCACGTGCGTAAGAGTGACCCGTTGGTTGTGGTGCGTCCCGGAGAGAGGGCTAACTAATTCGGCGCGTGTACACACGGCATAAATAGCGCCGCGAACACCTGAAGGTTCGCGCTCATGTGCCACCGTTCAGGGTTTGCTTTCAGATGCTTTCGAACAATCGCCACAAGTTGTGGCAGTGTCTTGCCCTTCAAGCACTGTTCGGCGCGCTTCACACATCCGTCGCTCGCACCGAGAACGCTTGCGGCCAGTGCAGTATCAACGAAACCATTTAAGTATGCGATCAAATAGGTGTCGGGCAAATCCACGAGTTCACCTGCTTTAGAGAAGCCGTCGCCAATGTAAGCAGCACGCGGCGCTTCGCAGGGTTCGGCGCTCGCGTGTGTCGCGAAGAGCGCGAACGCCATAGCAAGCTGAATGCGCATCCTATCCCCCTAAAATTGATCCAACGATTACGCGCATGACCTTGATGAAAAGGTCGGCGCTTGGCACAAGCAACAAACCATAACCGAACAACGCGAGGAAGATACACGCCGTCAGTGATTTTCGGGTTGCTATTTTGTTTCTAAAAAAATTTTCAATGAGGATGTCGCGCAGTAAGTTCTCATATTTGGCTTTCGCGTCGGCCCAGTGAAAACCTGTATCTATACCATTTTTGCTTAGGGCCGAATCGACAAACTTCTCAAAATCTGCATCGTGATATTTGCCATTCTGTGTGTATGGATCGAAGCCAGAATGGCGAATGGTGTCATTGATGTTGATGTAATGGGACACGGTGAAGTGCTTTAGCGCAGCTTCGACGTACTCATATTGATCACGCCCTAGTCGCAACACATAAGGTCTACGCACGCGATAGAACACGTTGGCCGCGAACAGGAAAAGTAAACCTAGATAGACAAATTTCAGACGGGCCGATGTTGATAACCCAAAGACGTCTTGATCTGCTCGGGTAAGTGTCTTGAAGGTCAGATGATCTGACACGCTATCGTTGAAGAGTATCAGATAGCCAAAAAATGGAATTGCGACGGCAGTTCGCGCCAGCCATCCGTCAAATAGTGGCAGGTAGTCCGGCCACGAAAAATTGTACGTGAAGATGTGCCACTTCATTTCGTAATAGCGGCGCAACTGCTCAAAAATCGAGAGCGCCTTTTGCGTCGCCGTCTGCGTAGTCATACTTGCCCCGCCTAAGATGAGATCGGCTTGTTGCGCTTCACCGTCGTAGTCCATCCCGTCTCTATAGGTCGCGCCTTTTGTGCCTTTTGTACCTTCCGCGTTGCCTTTGTCGCGGCTTTCGCCATTGCTTTGGCTTGACGACTATCGAGTGTCAGTCCGTTGAAGTCGATTGAACCGCCAAGTGGTGCAAGGTCAAGAAGAGCCGGACGCCAAAGTTCTACTTCTGACATGGCGTATTGAAACACCTGCGATTGCCTTTCGAGACGTTGAATATTCTTCGCAAAGTTCGTCTCGCCAGCGGTCTGCGGTAGGGCTGCTGTGATCAGCGCGCGCATATTTTGGGCATCGGTGTCCGCATGGCGTATGGCGGCCTCTGTCACGTCAAAATGCCGATGATGGACCGATGCTTCGATTTCTGCTTTGCGAATTTCTGCGTCTGTAGAGTATTTTGTCGAGACTACGTGTGACGTACCAAGTATGCAGGCAATCGCCAGCGCCGTGACAGTCAACAGGCCCGGCGGGAGTTTTTTCACCGCCTGGATTGCAAGCTCTTTGGCAAAAGTGTTCGCAGCGCGCGTCCCATCAATAAGGAGCTGCGTACACTTGTGCTCGATCTTGAAACTCAGCTTAACCGAGTAACGATCCGCTCTCGTCAGCCGTCGCGTACTAGGACTGCCGTATTTTATGAGCGCTAGCGTTCGATTGAGCGAGCGCTGTAAGCCCTGAATCGCATTTAAATGCTCGGGATAGCCCTTTCCGTCCCCCGGCTCAAGTGTCACCGCAAGAATTGGCCATCCTTCAAAACGAAAGGTATCAAAGTTCGAGCGTCCCGGCGTTGACACATAGCGGAATTGAATGCTGCGATTGCCGTCTCTGTATTTCTTAGAACAAGAACCGTCACTGAGCGTCCCCTTGGTCGCTACGCGCACGCGTCGTCTTGTTCCTCCCGAATTTTTTGAGACACTACAGGGCCGCGCCAACGCAATTCAAGCGAAGACAGGGTCAGATCCACCCCTTTGTGGGTTGCAGGAACCACGTCGGATGCTAATTGACGAATACTTGTCTGTCGTCGGATCGGCCTATTCAACCCCTCACCCGCAGCGCACTGCCCACACCCCAGTGCGTGCCAATGACAACGGCGGGCGATTCAGCGTCTCGAAAAATGACTCGCAAACCGCTACAAAAGACTGCTACTGAGAGTAGTAGTAGCAGCCGTCTTTGCGTCGATTTATCAGAGACTTAGGCGATTTCCCCTACGGGGCGCCAATCACGTCAATATTTGTCTGCACTCGCATCGCGATTTGATTTTCGAAGGCTTCCGCTTCACAGTCCCGCCGGCGGCACGCCGTTGAGAGCGATATTGCCATCGCTTTCAGAAATCGTCCATTGACGCAGCGTTGCAGCACCCGTCGCCGTCACTTCTGAGATGCTGAGTTGCTGACAGTCGCCCGTCATCTCAGGCCGAAGATTGGCGCCCTCGCGAAATGGCAGGCTTGATGTCTCAATGGTCCAGCCAAACACGCTAATGCGGCCGAACGATATCTCGCAGTCGATTGCGGCGCGCATCGCATCATCAGACGCCGCGCTAACCTGTTCCAACAGTGTGCCGCCTGGATGCAGCGGTTTGGAACGGTCGCGCGCGTACATAAAGTGCGAGCCGGAGCGGACAAGGAAGCCCGGCGCTTGGCTTGTTTGGTCCGAAAGTCTGAGGGTTCCGCACGGCAGTCGCACGGTATTCTCGTCGCGGTGCCAGTGCTCAATGTAACGAACATCACGCCCTTCTTCGATCATGCGGCCGTCTTCAAACCAAAGCCGCCCGGCATCCGCCATCGCGCTCTTGGGTTGATAGTCGATGTGCCGGTGCCATTCGAAGAACCGGCCGTCGAACGATAGCTGGCCGGCAAACCCTTCCTGAGACGCCAGAAACAACATCTGTTCGCGCGTTAGGTCATTGAGCGCGGCGATGCCCGAAAAGTCTGGCCGCTGCTGAGGAACCCGCAAGTCGGCATAATCGTTAGGGCCCTGTAACCAAGTCACGGACGTGGTGACGTCTCGGCGGCCGTCAGGCCAGTGGATCAGTGACCGCCGCCAAAGTCCCTGAACATCGCCAATCGCGAGCATCGCCGTGTCGTCCTGTTGTTTTCAATGCAAGATACGAGATGAAGTGCCTCAGCGCAGTGCGATACCGCACGGCGGGGCGAATACCTGATCACTCTCGGGATGCACCTCGCGATCGCTCATCTCAAACCTCGTGGATGCCGCGACAAGCCGGCGAAGCAGACGTAAGATCAAATTGCGAGATGTTCGCAAGCGATATCTCAGCTTCACAGAGCGCGGAACCGTCACTAAAGTAAATGGACGGCGTACTTCATCAGCTGCTGTGCCCTTATGTATAATCGCCCGCTTGTTCCACCCGGCTTTATCGTGCCCGAATGTCTCGCCGGCGACGGTTTTCATTTGCGGATGCTGTCAATCGACGATGTCGATAAGGATTACGAGGCGGTAACGGCCAGCCGCGAGCGGCTTAAAGGGCTGCTCGATCCTGACAGCAATTGGCCCGATGGCCTGACAAAGAG
>JANOKW010000222.1:0-6737 GCA_031419475.1 Hyphomicrobium sp.
GCGTATTCGAAGGATACAAAGACATCTGCGATGCGTGCTGCGACGCTTGGAACAAGCTCATCGCCGAAACCGGCCGCATCGCTTCCATCGGTACCCGCGATTGGGTCCTCACAGGTCAGCATCAATGAAGGTTGGTATTAAGTCTCATTTCAGGGGGCACGATCATGAGTGCATACCGGATACTCAGCCTCGACGGCGGCGGCTCGTGGGCGCTTCTGCAAGTCATGGCGCTTCAGGCGATCTACGGCGCGAAGTGCCACGGTCATGATGTTTTGAAAGATTTCAATCTCGTGGCCGCGAACTCGGGCGGCAGTATCGTGCTTGGCGGCCTGCTGACCAACAAGCCGCTCAATGAGATTCTGGCGTTTTTTCTGGATGCCGGTGCCCGGAAGTCCGTGTTCAAGAATTTGCCTTTTGACTTCGAACCCGGAAACAAACCATTACGGTCTGTGTGGAACCAGACCATGAGCTTCATTTCGCCCGTTGGCGCCAAGTATGCGACGAGCGCGAAATACGATGGTTTGCGCGGATTGCTCGATCCGGCAGGCGACAAGACTTTGCTGGAGCATCACCAATATTTCGTCATGCGCCACGCGCACACAATCCATTTTCTCGTTTGCGGCTTCGACTACGACCGCAAGCGCGCGAAATTTTTCCGCTCGAATAATGCGAGTTTAGCCGGCAGTTCTCAAGTTGCGCCGTCGTTCATTCCGGTGCCGAAACCCGCAGAGTCGAAGCGAGATGCGACGCTCGCGCAAGCGATCCACGCCTCGACCAACGCTCCGGTCAAATATTTCATTGAGCCCGCAATGATCGAAACCGAACGCTATTGGGATGGCGCGATTGGCGGCTACAACAATCCCGTACTTGCCGCCGTCGTCGAAGCGCTTGCAAACGCTAAGCATTACTCACGCGACGACATCGAAGTTTTGAGTATCGGTACCGGCACCGTTTCGCTGCCGCCGGACGGCTCAGGAGCAACGTCCGATCCCCGCCTTGTGCAAAAGCACGGGCACGAGTCGACGCTCTTCGGCGACGTCGGGCAGTTGGCAACGAGTATTCTCGACGATCCGCCCGACAGTGCAACGTTTATTGCGCACGTCGTTCTGGGAGAGCGGCTCCCGGATCGTAACGCCTATCCGCCGGTGACGCCGCCGGTTTCGGGCGCTGTCATCAGGATGAGCCCTTTGCTCCGGCCCGTTCGCTCAAATCCCAACGCACAATGGACGCTTCCCGAGGGGATGAGCATCGATACGTTTTTAACGCTTGTCGATCTCGATCTCGATGCCGTCGATCAAGAGCAAATCCAAGCGCTCGTCAGTCTCGGCGAACTTTGGCTCGCAAACAAAATCGGCAATCAGGCAATCCGCGAAAACAAGAACTTTGAAGTGCAGATCGGGCACCGCGATTTCAGCAAGGCAAAGGCGGCATGGCTTCATCTGCGGGGCGGTAAGCAAAGGGTTTGAACAGGACCGAGTTTTACTGCCAATAGTTTGTCAGTAGTTTAATGGAGCGATGATACCAGGTCCGGCCAACCGCGTATTGCCATGGTGGCACCGATCAAGATGACAATAACGGCGAACACGCGCGCGAGAACGGCTTGCCGCTCGCGAAGCGCGCTGTTGAGGGCGACGCCAGCAAAGCCGCCCACAAGACCGCCCGCGATAAAGACGGCGGCGAGCGGCCAATCGATAAGGCCGGACGCAGCGTAACTTCCAGCCGTTGTCACTCCGAAGCCGGTGACGGCGACGAGCGAGGTCGCAATGGCATTTCGAGGCGACATACCAGTGGCAAGGATGAGGCCGGGGACAATGAGAAACCCGCCGCCGATACCGAAGAAACCGGCCAACACGCCAACGCCGAGCCCGATTGGGATGAGGCGCGGGAGAAGATAAGCCGCCGTCTCGGATGTCAGGCGGACATTGGCGTTCGAGGGCGCATTGGGCCGCAGCATATTGAGCCCGGCGGCGATCATGAGAATGCCGAACAGCGCGAGCAGGCTTTTTCCGTCCATGGCCTTGCCGAGCACGGTGCCGAAATAGGCACCCACGACGCCGGAGAGCGCGAAGACAATTGCGCATGGCCATTTAACGGTGCCAAGCCGCGCGTGCGTCGCAAGGCTGGCGGCTGCATTGATGGCAACCGCGATTGCGGCCGTGCCGATCGCGATATGGGGCGAGGCGACGCCGACGACATAGACCAGGAGAGGGACAGCCAGGATCGAACCGCCGCCGCCGACCAGGCCGAGGACAAGGCCAACAAGACTGCCCGACGCGGCCGCAAGTGCGGCCACTGACATATCCATGATCATGACATACTCCATCGCCGCTGGTGTTAGGTGTGCGCTATTAGACTAACCGCAGCACGTGGCGTTAGGCTCCTGTCGCAGCGCGCTTGTTCCACGGCATCTGGCCGAGCATTTGCGCCATCATGCACGAGCCGCTGACGCCGGAGAAAACCAACCCCGCGCCGATAAAGGCAGACAGCCAAATGAAGGACGGCGATACGAACGCGCTCAGGAGTACGCCTAGAAGCACGAGTGAACCGGCTGTGATCTGAACTTGGCGCATGATCTCGATCGGCTGGCTTTTGTCCGTTGAGACTGGGAGCCCCGCCGCTTTCCACGCTTCTAATCCACCTTCTAAAATGTAAGCTTCGCACTGCGCTGCCGACGCGAGATTGCTGGCGTTGGCGGCTGTTCGTGCGCCCGACTTACAATGGAAAATGACCGGCCCAGGTGTTGCCCCAAGCGTTTTAAGTTCGCCAAGCGGCTTGTTGCTGGCACCAGAAATACGCTCGCGCGCGTGCTCGTCGGGACCGCGCACATCGATCAGAGTGGCGCCTTGCGCGACAAGTTTTTTCGCTTCAGCTGGGGAAATTGTTTTAAGAGTCATTGTGTAATCCTCGTCTTGTGATTTTCTGGGTCGCGTTTCAAGCTTCGTTACAGTAGAGCCGGTGCAAAGTTGCCATTAGCTTCTCGATGCGCGGGTCGGAGATACGGTACCAAAGCGTCTGACTCTCGCGCCGGAAATCCACTATTCCTTCTTCACGCATCCTTGCGATGTGCTGCGAGAGAGCCGATTGCGATAACGCCACTTCGTCAGCGAGCATGCCGGGGGTACACTCGCCGCGCCCGGCCAGTTTGCACAGGATCATCAAGCGACGCTCATTTCCGAGTGCGCGCAAGATCTGGGCGACTTCTGTGGCATTTTTTTCGAATGCCGATAGATCCTGGGTGCGAAGCGACATGCTGTCCTCTTTGTTATTTAGTGTTTGCTAAATTAGTGAAAACTAATATATATGTCAAGCATGAACGTTGAGTTTTTTTCCGCAAGGAGAGTAGTTATGACGCAAGAGCCCATGATCCGTGCCTTTTTCGACGAGCCGACGAATACCGTCAGCTATCTGGTTTGGGACGCCGGAACAAAACGCGCCGCCGTTATCGATCCGGTCCTCGATTACGATCACAAGAGTGGTAAGGCCACGGTGAAATCGGCCGACGCCGTGCTTGCCGCAGCTGACGCGGCCGGTCTCACGATCGACTGGGTGCTTGAGTCGCATGCCCACGCCGATCACCTATCCGGCGCGCCCTATATCAAACTCAAGACCGGCGCCACAGTCGGCATCGGCGAACACATTCGCGACGTGCAGAAAATTTTCCGCCCCGTTTTCGATGCGCGCGACATCAAAGGTGACGGCAGCGAATTCGACCGGCTGTTCCGCGACGGCGAGCATTTCAGCATCGGCAATCTCGATGTCGAAGTCTTGCATGTGCCGGGACACACCCCGGCCGACGTCGCCTACAAAATCGGAAGCAACGTATTCACCGGCGACACGCTGTTCATGCCGGATTATGGAACGGCGCGTGCCGACTTTCCAGGCGGAGATGCGCGCACGCTGTATCGTTCAATTCACAAGCTCTTGGCGCTGCCCACAGAAACACGCCTTTTCATGTGTCACGACTACAAGGCGCCGGGGCGCGATCAGTACGCTTGGGAAACGACGGTTGGCGAACAGCGCGCCAACAACAAGCACGTGCATGAGGGCGTGGACGAAGACAGCTTCGTGAAAATGCGCGAAGCGCGTGACGCGACGCTTTCGGCACCAACGCTGCTTCTGCCGTCGATCCAGGTCAACATACGTGCTGGCAAACTGCCCCCTGCCGATGCCAACGGCGTGCATTATCTGCGCATCCCCGTGCGGTTGTCGGCGTGACGTCTTCAGGTTCAGCGTTCGCCTTTCAAGTGGGCGAGGTCGGCTTGGGTGTCGATGTCAAGAAAGGCATCGGCACCTGAAACTGGAAAGGCGCGCGATATCGCCTTGTGTTTTTGTAGCAGCGTCTTGCCCCCTGCATCGCCTTCGAGCGCCAAGAGTTCGGGAAAGAGACGGTTTGGCCAAAGAACGGGATGGCCTTGGCGGCCGGTGTCGTCGGCTGGATAGACGATGACGCCACCGGCTTCGGCCGTAAAGGCTGCGATTAAGCGAGCGATTAGATCCGCTTGGACGCCCGGCATGTCGGCCAAAACGACGAGGGCGCCGTCTGTTGTTTTGGGAAGTGCCGCGATACCTGCCCGAAGCGATGAGGCGAGGTCATTTTCAGTCTGGTCATTGATGATCGTGCGCCAGCGGCCGGTGCCGGCGGCCTCTATGACACCGTGTGCTTCCGGCGCGACGACCAGCACGATGTCTTTGACGAGGGAGGCAGCGACCGCTGTTAGCACGCGGTGCACGAGCGGTGTGCCATTAATCGTAGCCACAAGCTTGTTGCCATCTTTGAACCGGCTTGAGCGGCCAGCGGCCAAGACGACTGCCGCAATTTGCATCAGGCTTTCCCGCCGCGAAACGCGGCAATGACTTCGCCGAGGATGGCCACGGCGATCTCGGCCGGGGTCTCAGCGCCAATGTTGAGGCCGACCGGCGACTTAATGCGGGCGATGTCGGCGTCTTTGAAGCCGAGCGCAACAAGGCGTTCGACGCGCTTTGCGTGTGTTTTACGTGAACCGAGCGCGCCTATGTATCGGCAGGGCGAGCGCAGCGAAATTGCCAGCGCTTCGTCATCTATGTGGCCGACATGGGTCAAGGTGACGACGGCCGTAAAAGGGTCTGGAGCAAACGTCTTGAGAGCCGTTTCCGGCCAAGCGGTTTCGACAATACTGGCATCAAACCGGCTATCGGCCGTGAATGCCGAACGCGGGTCGATGATGGTGATTTGATAGCCAATGGTTTGCGCGAGCTTGGCGAGGACCTGGGCGACATGCGTTGCGCCAACGACGAAGAGGCGAGGGGCGGGCGCGATGGCCTGCAAGAATGTGCCGCCTACATTGCCACTTTGAGCGTCTTCGTGGAGCTTGCTGGCGCCGGAAGCGAGGGCTTCCGCAATCGCTGGGCTCTCGCCCGCTGGTGCAGTGACAAGACGCTGACGGCCGTCGTTAATGCGCGTCTCGATCACAGCGGCCGTGCGCGCGTTTCGCGCGGTGTGCAGCTTGGCAAAAAGTGGCAAGGTGTCATCCGGCGTTAGTCGCGTCACCAGAATGCGCAACTTGCCCCCACAAGCCAGACCCGCCCGCCAGGCCGTCTCGTCGGCGATGCCAAAAGACAAGACCTGCGGCTTGCCGCTTGCCAGGACGTCAGCCGCCTCCGCGATGACGTCGGCTTCAATGCATCCACCTGAAACCGAGCCCTGAAAGCGTTCGCCTGATGCGATAACCATTTGCCCGCCAATCGGCACAGGTGCCGAGCCCCAGGCCTCGATAACGCTGGCAAGTGCGACAGGCTCTCCGCCCTGCAGCCAATGCTCGGCTGCCAGAAGCGGGTCAAAAGGGGCATTTTCTGCGGGATCACGGGTCACGGGGCATCCTTAACATACGCTTCGGATTAGACGGCCAATTCGCGCGATTGCGCCACCCCTACGGGAGGTTTAGAAGCGCGCCTATGGACAAAAATGCGACGAACGAACCTGTGAATGCAAGCGCGAAAGCGCGCCCAGCGGTTGGCGGGCCGGAACGCGCCAAAACTGGGGCCATGGGTGGGGTAGCGCCTAAGGTCGGATTCGTGTCGCTTGGCTGCCCCAAAGCCCTGGTCGATAGCGAGCGGATTATCACACAACTGAGGTCCGAAGGATATCAGATCGCGGCCGACTATGACGGCGCCGACGTGGTTGTGGTCAATACCTGCGGGTTTCTCGATTCAGCCAAGCAAGAGAGCCTGGAAGCGATAGGCGAAGCCATGGCGCACAACGGCCGCGTGATCGTCACAGGCTGTTTTGGTGTCGAAGAATCGCGCATCCGCGAAGCCCACCCCGGCGTGCTCGCCGTGACAGGGCCGCATCAGTACGAACAGGTCGTCAACGCCGTGCATGACGCGGTGCCGCCGCTGCACGATCCCTTCGTCGATCTGGTGCCGCCGGAAGGCTTGCGCCTCACGCCCCGCCACTACGCTTATTTGAAGATTTCTGAAGGCTGCAATAATAGGTGTTCGTTCTGCATCATTCCCTCTTTGCGCGGTGATCTTGCCAGCCGTCCGGCTAACCACGTCATGGCCGAAGCGGAAAAGCTGGTGAAGGCTGGCGTCAAAGAATTGCTTGTCATCAGCCAGGACACGAGCGCCTACGGCCTCGATATCAAATACGCTGAAAGCCCCTGGAAAGGCGCGCCGCTCAAAGCGCGGTTCCTGGATTTGAGCAAGGCTCTAGGCGAACTCGGCGCTTGGGTGCGCATGCACTACGTTTATCCCTATCC
>JANOKW010000223.1:0-2803 GCA_031419475.1 Hyphomicrobium sp.
TTGCTCAAGCTCCAGGCCTGCGCGATGCGCGCCACCGCCGAGGTCAGGATATGCGCGTCATCGCGCGGTTGAGCCAATACCGTAGCCATCGAGCGATCCTTTCACAGGAGCGATATAGCATCAGGATGTTCATTTGAACAGTCCCCATCAAGCCGCTTCGCGCCGCCGATAAACCGCCTCGCCATTCGACATCCGACCGAAGCGATCGAGTTGAGCAAACAGCGCATCGAAGTTCGGTGCCACCTGCGACAACCAGTGCCGTGCGCGGCCAGACCGTCCGGTGCGCGCATCGGCGTCATGATAGGCGGGATCGTCGCGTTCGGCGATCCAGATCGCGGCGATGCAACCATAGGTCGAGATACCGATGTCGCAGTACGAATTGCGCAGCAGGATGCGATCCTCGCGCCCGCGCCAGCCTTTGCACGGATCGAACGAGGGGAACGCGGCGCAGGCTTGCGTCAGGATATCGTCGCAAAGCGTCTCGTACTCCCAATCGGCATCTTCAGGCTGGTCTGAATCGAAAATGCGGAATGCGACCTGCGCGCGCGCAGGATAGCTGACCGAACGGCCCATGGTTGCCTCCCTTCAAGCTGCAAGCGCGCTGGCAGCGCGCTCGTCGTCTACATCGCCCGTGATTTCGCCCTCGCCGCGGCCGAGGCGTAGCAGGAAACCGGACGCTTCCTCGGCGCTGAAAACCGCCATCGCCTGCCGCTGGGGTTGCTCGATGCCCTCATCTGGACCGAATCGCGATACAACCCCATGGCGCTTAGCCATGCAGGCGCGGTCGGTCTTGCCCAGCTCATGCCCGGCACCGCGGGTGAACTCGGCGTTGCCAATCGATACGATCCTGTCGCAAGCATCGAGGGCGGGGCGCGATACCTGCGCCAGATGCTCGACCGATTTGGTTCGGTCCATCTGGCGGTTGCTGCCTACAACGCCGGGCCGAATGCAGTTGCGCGTGCCCGGAGTATTCCGCTCAACGGCGAGACACCGAATTATGTTCGCAACGTACTGGGGTGATGGCGGACGAAGTGAGCGAGCGAGGATGTGGATGAACAAGCTGAGGCGCCGGATTGCTGGCCAGCTCGACCATGGGCCTCGCGGGCTGGCTATCGTCAGCGGAGCCGGCGATCGCCGGGTGATCGAAAACGAGGCCATCGAACCCGACTTGATCGGCCGAATAATTGTCGCCGAATGCTTCGTGGTCGGTCTGGACCGGTTGAAGGTTGAGTGGACCGGAGATGCCCACAATTAGGTTGCGTACTCAGCTCCCGCGTTCGAATTTCTCCAAATTATCCGCAACTTGTTGCAAAATATCTGCATGTTCCTTGAGATAGCGGCTCTTGTTGTAACCGGCGACAAGCTCACCCCCGATATTGGTGTGGCCGAGAAGAACCGAGACTACATGGGGTGCGGCACCGCATTCGCCGGCAAGTGTCGCCGCAGTCCGCCGCATCGCATGAGCTGACCAACCGGACACACCCGTCGTAATCGCTTTCGATTTCAACCATCGATCCCAATTCATGAGTTTGCCACCCGATTGCCCGACAAACACGGGATTTTCGACCGAAACTTCGGCAGCAACCTCTTCGAGCCGACGTCGAGTTTCTTCAACGACGCGCTGCTCTTTGAGCAGTTCGATTGATTGGCGAGACAACGGAACGACTAGCTCTTCCTTCGCGCGGGCCCTGCGCCGTCCCTGAGCTCGCGTGTCTTTCCTCTGCTCGCCCGGAATTTTCCACACTTTTGCTCGAAAATCAAACTGTCCCCAAGTGGCAAATCGAGCTTCATCTCGCCTTGCTCCAGTGAGGAGCATCAGTTTGCAGCACCGTCCGTAAGCGTCTCCAAAGGTCGGCAAGAGTACTTTGAGCTCTTCAACCGACAGCACTCTTTGCTGGGGAGCATCTTGCAATGGCTTCTCAAGATCGAACTCGCCAATCATAAGTCCGCGCTTCTTTGCCCATTTAATGATGGGGGTGAGATAGGCAGCGGCACGCGCTGCTGATACTTTCGACCGATGAGCGTCGATCGACAACTGCAAGGATGTCGAAGCGACGTCAGTGGAGGGACGTGACAGGTGCTCCGCGAAAACTGATTTAATGCGTTGCTGCTGTTCATGCTTCGTGCGCAGGCCCGCGCCCGGCCCAGTCTCAAAATAGAGATCGACCACAGCTCCGAATGTGCCGATTCCCAAAGTGGCAGCAATCGTGCGCTTGCGTTCGGCTCGTCTGGCTGCGGTGGGATCGGCTCCAGTTTTGACCTCTCTACGAAGCGCGTCGGCTTTTTGCCGCGCCTCAGCAAGGCCAAGTCGGGTGCCCACATCGAACCGTCGCATCACTCCCTTCGCACGCAAATTTAGAGACCGGGTACGCGTCCCCGACGGGGTCACTCGAAGCCGCAGACCGGGCACCGCTCCATCGACGACTTCAATTGTTTTTGACGGATCCGGCTTCAGGCGTGAGACGCCTATGGCAGTCAGTGGAGCAACACGTTTCGCCATGACAAACGGCTCTCAAAGGTTTCACCTAGGTTTCACCGTTAGCGAGATCGCATGGCACAGTAAAGAACATAATGAGAACAACAAGGAATGAACAAGGGTTGTTTTTCAGAGACTTATGGGACGTCTTGACGCATCGTGGCATTCCATGAAATTAGCCAAAATCTGATTTGTAATCAGGGGGTCGGGGGTTCGAACCCTCCAGCCGGCACCATATAAATCACTGCGTGAACTGCACTATCCGCAATCTCGGGGCCGCTTTTTCACGCATCATTTGTGCGCAGGGCCCCAAACCGGCTGATCAGC
>JANOKW010000224.1:0-1742 GCA_031419475.1 Hyphomicrobium sp.
GCAAGATTGGTCGCGCCCGCTGACGCTTGCAGGGCAAACCTACGCCCGGCTCTATCTCGGATTTGTGCGCCCGCGCATGAAAGCCGTGATCGGGGCTATGCCGCAAGCGCTGCGCAGGATCGTTTCAAACGGCCGCGCCCATGCCATGATAATCGGCTGATCGCCGCCCTACTTGACGCCGAGCTTCTTTTGCAAACTCGTCGACGACGTCGTGTACTGGAAGAGCAGTTTCTTGTCTGGATAAATGATTTTATACGCGGCCTGCGCCATGAGCGCGGCTTCATGAAAACCAGATAAGATGAGCTTCAGCTTGCCCGGATAGTGATTGATATCGCCAATCGCAAAGATACCTTTTTCGCTGGTCTCAAAACGCTCGGTATCAACGGGAACGAGGTTTTCGTGCAGGTTAAGTCCCCAATCGGCGACGGGTCCAAGCTTCATGGTCAGGCCGAAAAATGGCAACAAGGCATTGCACGCAATCAGATCTTCGCCGTTTGAAGTTTTGACCTTCACGCCCGACAGCGTTTTGCCGTCGCCCGCCAGTGACGTCACTTGGCCGATCAACAGGCGAACCTTGCCCTCTGCCACGAGGTTGCGCATCTTTTCGACAGAATGCGGTGCTGCACGGAAATCATCGCGCCGGTGAATGAGTGCCAGGGACTTGGCAACCGGCTGCAAGTTCAACGTCCAATCGAGCGCGCTATCGCCGCCACCCACGATCACCACATCGCGGCCGCGAAAGACATCCGTCTTGCGCACGGCATAAAAAACGGACGTGCCTTCATAACTTTCAATACCCGCAAGCGGAGGACGCTTGGGCGTAAAGGAACCGCCACCTGCCGCGACGACAACGATCTTCGCGAGGAAAGCTTTGCCGTCGTCAGTGATGAGACGGAAGCGGCCGTCAGGCTCGCGGCTCAGCGCGTCGATGCGTTCTGTGAAATGAAATACAGGGCTGAACGGTTTGATCTGCTCCAGCAACCGGTCGGTGAGTTCCTGCCCCGTGACGACGGGAAGCGCTGGCACATCGTAAATCGGCTTTTCAGGGTAGAGTTCGGCACATTGCCCGCCAGCCCGGTCGAGAATATCGACGACGTGGCACTTAATATCGAGTAGTCCAAGCTCGAACACGGCAAAAAGACCGCACGGACCGGCGCCGATGATGATGGCATCGGTTTCAATAACGCCAGCGTGGTGCGGTGCGGCGTGATCTGCGGGCGTCATCGCCTCGTGTCTCCTGTGATGGCAGGCCCTATGGCGCGCCTCAAAATTGCTTCCCGGGAACGCGCACCACAAGGCCGTCAAGCGCTGCTGTCACTTTGATCTGACAGCACAGCCGGCTTTCCGCACGAACGTCAAAGGCAAAATCCAGCATGTCTTCTTCCATATCGGCCGGTTTGCCGGTCGCGGCACGCCAATTTTCGTCAACATAGACGTGGCATGTGGCGCACGCACATGCACCGCCGCATTCGGCCTCAATGCCAGCGACGTTGTTGAGTTTGGCAGCTTCCATAACGGTCAATCCGATCTCGGCATCGACGGTCTGGGCAGCCCCATCGGGCTGAATGAATGTTATTTTGGCCATGTTGACTGTCGGGATACCTGTTTGGGACAATCGGGTTTGAAGCGATCGGGCGAAAAAGCCAGCGCACTGCTCACATGGACGCAAGATCTTGGTGATCTTGAGCATGCGCCGAAGAATTAGTTGGGAAGACCTTGGAATTCAAGCCGGAGCACGATGA
>JANOKW010000225.1:0-2270 GCA_031419475.1 Hyphomicrobium sp.
CTTCAGCAACGCCGCGCAAGCGCGCGCCGCTTCCTTCGATGCATGGGTCGGAACGAAGACGATCGCAAAGTCGGCCGGAAGCAAACCAGCATGGCGGGTGTGTGCCGGCACGCGAACGACATGGCGGCCGCGCACACCCTCAATGACAAGCCCATCGCGCTGAATGGTTTTGATGTGGTCCTCGCTGGGATCGATCAACGTGACGTCGAATCCAGCTCGCGCAAGCAGCCCGCCGTATACCGATCCCATTGCACCGCAACCGATAATGGAAGTACGCATCCGCTTTCTCCTGGCTAGAGCACGCCATGACCCAACGGTTTTCCTATGACCCCATTGTTTTCCTACGAGCAAAGGAATTTGCCACCCCGTCCGATTCGAACGCATGGATAGCCGGCATTGCGTACCAGCCGCCCATCAGGACACGCTGCCAAGTCCGCGGCACGCGCGCAAGACGAAATCCGCTGCCCGTCCATAGACAGCCGCTTTCCAAGCAGGGCTGTCTGGATAAAAGGCGTCGCGTATCTGGCGTTTGATCTGGTCGCGCAGTGGTGTTTGCCGATTAGTGATGGCATGCAGCCAGTGGTCGGCGCGTAGAGCTGTGAGAACTTCCAAAAGCGGGCGGGTACCGTACTCGAGAGCGACATATGTCACCGCCACGGCCGGTGACAAATCACCGAACGCTCCTGCGACGCTTCCCGCGACGTCGGCCGATGTCGACGTTCCTTTCGTCATACTTGTCAACTCTGGTCCGTACCAGCGCTTCGCGCGCTCGAAACCCGCGTCTTGAGTGCCGGTGTAGATCGGTTCTCCGTAGCCGGTGGGACCAAGGCCGGTGTGAAAATCGAAGATGGCCAGATTTCTTACCGTTGGTGCGAGGTGATTCTTCAGAATGCGCCGCAGCGTGGTGTTCGACCAACTCTCCGCAGTGCCGCCATAGAACAGCCCCAGGGGCCGTGAATATTGCCCCCCTGACACCGCTGCCTGAAATCTCGCCATTCCCAAAGCCTTGACGTGCTCTTGCATGGCCGCATCAGCTGCCATGCGTCCAGGACCCTCCCAATCGTCGGGAATCAGCAAGTCGTGGATAGCTTCATATGCCGATGAGTCCGGTAGCGCTTTCGAGAAGTCCTGGAAATTACGGTTAAGGTCGATGCCGCTCTCGTTGACCCGCCTGAGCCAGGCAAATCCATAAGGGTTGAGGGCGTGAATCAGGATCGTCGCCGTTCGGGCTGGCAGTGCACTGTAGAGTTGATCTGCAAGATAGCCGATTTGACAGCCGGAACCAGCGAACCCCTCGACCCCATGTGTTCCGGAAATCAGTAAGAGCACTGCGTCGGGATTGCTCGGACCAAGCGTGGCGACGTCCATAGTGAGCGGTTCCCCATCGGGCGCGCGCAGGTCCGGAAGAGTATGGACTTCGTGCATAGCGCCAGCAGCGTTAGCCGCAGCCAAGAATTTCTTGCGGGCTTCCACATAGGTATCAGCAAAATAGTCGCGGACTGCCATACCAGCTCCTTGAGAATCAGGCGGCAAACGTTACAGTGAACCGCGCGCGCTCTCGCTCGTCGGTTTCAACTGGGTGCGCCATTGGGGCCTTGCCAGGCAAAACGCAAGGCCCCCAAGCTTTCAGGTCGGGTGCAACGCGGGTTAGACGCCAATCGCACTCTGCAATTCAAAGGCAACAATTGCCGCTTGGACCACTGGCGCTACGGAGCGCTCGGTAATGCCACGAGCAACGCAATAGTGCGACTGAAGCCACACCGCAAGGGGCTTTGTGCCTTTGCTGGCGTTGCACCCGATGCAGCAAAGGACGATGTTCTCTTTTGTGATGATGCGCGCATCATTGACGATGTGCTCCCACGAAGGACGGTCGCGACGCGCGGCAGAAACCTGAGCGAACGAGGTGCCGCAGTAGACGCACGAACGATCGCGTTCAACAATATTACGCTCGAGCCAGGCTGGGATGTTCCAACGATTCATTGAGAAGGAACTCGTGGCGTCTAATGCTTGTGTTCAGCCACGGGGGGGGCCGAGCGCGCAGCGCGAAGACCGTCGCTGCAACACGTGGTTGGATCTAGGTCTCGCCAAAGTAGTCGGAATCAATTTTCTTGATCTCATACGTGGCTACCGACGTGACCCCTACGCCAAAATCAATCATCAATCCCGCAAGTGCCTTCCCGTCGATGAGCACGATCTTCGAATCAATGCGGGATACATATTCCAGCGCTTCCCTTGAGAATTCAGAGGTTGTTATGAAGATGCCTTTCCGC
>JANOKW010000226.1:0-2799 GCA_031419475.1 Hyphomicrobium sp.
ATTCGCTTTATGAGCCTGAATGATACCTGAATAGGCGAGGAGGCGCCGGGCCGCAAGCAAAGGCAGTGTCAATGCCTGTTTGCAATGCAAATTGGGGTCTTGGCGGGAATCTCTACAACCGCTAATCTGAGTAACAAATTATACGGAAAATGCTGGTATATCCTTGGGTTGGACAGGTGCGCCTTCGACTTTCGTATGCCGACCAAGGGACAGCTTGAGACGATCGTCCGGCTCCCGTAGTCCATGAAAGGGGGCCATCGCGCGCAGTTCAGCAGCAAAATTGGGCCCCTTGGTTTGTGGGTCCATAAGTTAATAATTGAAGGCGCGGCACTAGAGTTGGCCACGCCCGTGCATGGGCCGTCCACGCACTAACAGTGCTCACGTCACGACTAGACCCACGCTGATTGCAAAAGAAAGCTTTCGATGACCATTCAACTCTTTCCCCTTGAATCGTCCCCTAAAATTCGCCGCAACACGCTTCCGGCCGAACTCATCGAAATTGCCATCCGGCGCGGCGAAGGCAGGCTTTCTGAGACGGGCGCATTCTGCGTCGAAACGGGCCAGCATACCGGCCGCTCGGCCGAAGACAAATATGTTGTCCGCGACGCCGAAACCGAAAAGGCGATCTGGTGGGACAACGCCAAGGCGATGAGCGACGAGCAGTTTGATCGCTTGCTCGCCGACTTCATTTCGTTTGCCAAGCACAAGGAACTTTTCGTTCAGGATCTCTTTGCAGGAGCCGATACTAAGCATCGGCTCAATACGCGTGTCGTCACGGAATATGCGTGGCACGCGCTCTTCATCCGCCATTTGCTGCGCCGTCCTGAGCGCCAAGAACTGAACGGCTTCGTTCCGGAATTCACGGTCGTCAATCTGCCAAGTTTCCGCGCCGCACCGCTCTATCACGGTACGCGCAGCGAAACCGTCATTGCTTGTAACTTCTCGCGCCGGATCGTTTTGATTGGCGGCACAAGCTACGCCGGCGAAACCAAGAAGAGCGTGTTTTCCTTTCTCAACTACATCCTGCCGCAAAAAGGCGTGATGCCGATGCACTGCTCCGCCAACGTCGGCAAAGACGGTAATTCAGCCGTGTTTTTCGGGCTTTCCGGCACGGGCAAAACAACGCTCTCTGCCGATCCCGCACGCGAACTCCTGGGCGACGACGAGCACGGCTGGTCGGAAAACGGCATCTTCAATTTCGAAGGCGGCTGCTACGCCAAGACCATCCGCCTTTCAAAGTCGGCTGAACCCGAAATCTGGGACGCCTCGAACCGCTTTGCGACCGTGCTTGAAAATGTGGTGCTGAGACCGGATAGCCGGACACCCGACTTCGACGACAACCGGCTGGCTGAAAATTCCCGCTCCGCCTATCCGCTCGAAGCCATCCCGAATGCCAGCGCTTCGGGACGCGCCGGACACCCGAAAAACATCGTTATGTTGACCGCTGACGCTTTCGGGGTATTGCCGCCCATTGCCAAGCTGTCGCCAAGCCAGGCGATGTATCACTTCCTTTCCGGCTTTACCGCGAAGGTCGCGGGCACAGAGAAGGGCATGGGGAACGAACCCAAGCCCACATTCTCGACTTGCTTCGGCGCGCCGTTCATGCCGCGCCACCCAAGCGTCTACGGTAATCTCCTGCGCGACCTGATCGCCCGCCACGATGTCGATTGCTGGCTGGTGAACACCGGCTGGACCGGCGGCAAATTCGGCGAAGGCACGCGCATGCCGATTCAGGTGACGCGTGCCCTCCTCAATGCAGCACTGTCGGGCGATCTCAAAAACCAGACCATGCGCGTCGATCCCGTGTTCGGTTTCAAAGTGCCGGTCGTGCTCGCGGGCGTTGACCCAAAACTGATGATACCGCGCGATACCTGGGCCGATCCCCAGGCGTATGACGCAACGGCTGCCAAACTCGCGGACATGTTCACGAAGAACTTCGCGAAGTTTGAAGCCTACGTCGATGCCGAGGTGCTGCGGGCTGGGCCGGTTTCTGGCTGTCAGGTCGCGGCGGAGTAATTGTCGGGCACTCTACGCGCAGCGTCACACCAAGCTCTCAGCCGACGTTTCGAGGCGGGCGCGCAGCGGCTCTGGAGCCAGAGCACAAACGGCAGTCGTGCCGAAAAATCTGAGACGGCGCCGTGCCACAAAATCATAGGCGGCATCACAGATGCGGCGCGGCACGTAACGGCAAATGACAGCCACGCTACGCCACGGTTGCCGGCAATAGCCAAGGGCTAAGAACGCCCCGTCCGACTTGAGCCGGGTCGCGCCGCTTTCGTCAAAAACCGCAAAGCTTGAGGGATCTTGCGCGTCAAGACCTGCGGATTTGGCCAGAATGAGTCCCGCCTCCGATTGGATCGGCGTGAAGACGAACGTTGCGGTTCTTTCGTTGCGAAAGAGGAAGTGGACGGTCTTGGAGCATAGCCCGCACCGACCGTCGAACAGAACCCGGAGGCGCGGCCCAGGTGGGGTTAGAGGTCCGGTCATCGCGCATCGCTCCCTTGTCTCTTTCCAATGATCTGGCCCATGATCTGGTCCATGTCTGCCCACGGTCTGGACCATAGTCTGGCCCATAATCTAATATGCGACCTGAAGGTTCGCGAATTGCCGTTGTGGCGCCACTTCCCGATTTGAGTGTCGCGCAGTTTGTTTTGACGTCTCTAGTGTTATGTCACAAACATTTGAATCTGCGCATGCCGCGAATATGATTCAACGTTTGCATGGCACGCACGACACACGAAATCGCGCTTTCGCGCAAGGACCGTAACGCCCTTGAGGCGCTGGCGGCGAACGGCAATA
>JANOKW010000227.1:0-13263 GCA_031419475.1 Hyphomicrobium sp.
CCGATGTGACGGACGCCAAGCGGGCAGAGCGCGCACTCGTCGAGCGCAACGAAGCACTCGTTGCCGCTGACCGCTTGAAGACGCAGTTCATAGGGCACATCTCATATGAACTTAGAACCCCGCTGACCAACATCATCGGCTTCACCGAACTGCAGGCCAGCCCGTTCATGGGCGACCTCAGCGACAAGCAGCGCGAATACGTGGCCGACATCATGTCGTCATCGAAAACTCTGCTCGCGATCATTGATGACATTCTCGACCTTGCAACGATCGACGCGGGCAGCCTCGATCTGAAACTGGCGCCCGTTGGCATCCGCAGCATCATCGATGCCGCTATCGTTGGCATCCGCGAACGCGCGATCAGGTCGCGGCTGACCATCGACATTGCTGTCGCGGACGACGTCACGGAATTCATGGCGGACGAAGCGCGCATGCGCCAGGTGCTGTACAATTTGCTTTCGAACGCCGTCGGCTTCTCTAAGGCCGGGAATACCGTGCACCTCACATGCTGGCGTGAGACCGGCGAGATTGTCTTTACCGTCGAAGACAGCGGTGTCGGCATTCCGAAAGACCAGATCAACCAGGTGTTCCAGCGTTTTGTCAGCAAGAGCCAGGGCGGCAAGCCTCGTGGCGCCGGACTTGGTCTCTCGATCGTAAAAAGCCTCGTCGAATTGCACGGCGGCCACATTCTTATCGAAAGCCAGGAGAACCGTGGCACGCGGGTGACCGTCAAAATTCCCGAAAGACCGATTCCAGTTGAGGACAGCGGCCGCAGAACCCTAGCGGGACCCTCGCGAGCCGCGTAAACTCGCGCCACACATGATGACGTCCAAGACACTCCCCGCCCAGACGGAACAACAACTTTGCCGATTGGCGGAGGATATTGCCTTTGCCCTAAAGCCCGGCGACGTGCTGGCGCTGAAGGGCTATTTGGGTGCTGGAAAAACAACGTTTGCGCGCGCCGTCGTTCGCGCCATTTCGGGCCGCAAGGATATTGAGATCCCAAGCCCGACGTTCACCCTGGTGCAGTCCTACAGCGCCGGCCGGTTCGATGTTGCGCATTTCGATCTATACCGGTTGGCTGCGCCCGAGGAATTGCATGAGCTTGGACTTGATCATGCGCTCATCAAAGGCGTTGCCATTATCGAATGGCCGGAGCGCGCCGCCGATCTCTTGCCGCAAGATCAATTCGTGGTGCACCTCGATGATACCGGCGATCCCGCAACGCGTGATGTCACGCTCGAAGCCGGCGCACCGCTTGCCGCCCGTCTGAATAGGCTTTTGACCATCCGCGACTTCGTAGACGCGAACGGTTGGGGTGGTGCCGACACGCAGCTCTCATACCTCCAAGGAGACGCCTCGCCACGCCGCTACGGGCGTCTTAAGAAAAACGATGGCTCAATTGCGATCCTGATGGATTCGCCAAAGCAGCCGGACGGGCCGGTCGTACGCAACGGACTGCCCTACAGCCAGATCGCACACCTTGCGGAAGACGTGCGGCCGTTCGTTGCAATCGCCGGCGCTTTGCGCGCGCAAGGGTTCTCGGGCCCCGAAATATATGCCCACGATCTCGCCAATGGATTGTTGCTCATCGAAGATTTCGGCGATCAGGTCTTCGGCGGCGAAGTGACCGCCGGACACGACCATGCAGCGCTGTGGCAGCGCGGCGTCGATACACTTGTCGAGCTGCGCAAGACGCCGCAGCCTGCGGCCATGCCACTGCCGGATGGCAACACGTACATTCTGCCGCGCATGGACCAGGGCTCTCTTCAAATTGAAGTTGAGTTGCTGTTGGATTGGTATTGGCCAGCACTTCACGGTACGCCGCCGCCCCAGTCCATCCGCGAAGACTTTCTAAAACTTTGGACGGCCGTGTTCACTCGGCTCGTTTTAGCGCCGCAGGGATGGGTACTGCGCGACTATCATTCGCCAAATCTCATCGTGCTTGAGGGGCGCCCGAGCCCGCGCGACACAGGCATCATCGATTTTCAAGATGCTCTTCTTGGACCCCACGCCTACGATCTCGTGTCGCTCTTGCAGGACGCGCGGCTAGATGTGCCGGAAACTATAGAGACCCAGCTGCTCGCGCATTACATCGCCAACGTCTGCACGGACGACGCCGCATTCTCCGAAGATCGGTTCCGCTACTGCTATGGCGCGCTTGGGGCGCAACGCAACACCAAGATACTTGGAATTTTTGCCCGCCTCGCGATGCGCGACGGCAAAACGCAATATCTCGCGCATATCCCGCGCATCTGGCGCTATCTTGCGCGCGACCTTGCGCACCCAGAGCTTGCTGATCTCAAGGCGTGGTATGATCGCAATCTGACGGTTGAGGCGCGCCAGCGTTCGTTGAAAATTTGACGGGGCCCATGCAACAGGCCGAGGGAGTTCACCGTATGCCGACAGACGACCGCCGGGGGGCGTTGCCAGATACCGCGATGATTCTTGCCGCGGGGCTTGGGAAGCGCATGCGGCCGTTGACCGATACAATCCCGAAGCCACTTGTCCGGCTGAACGAGCGCGCGCTCATCGATCACGTGCTCGACCGGCTTGCGACTGCCGGCATCAAGCGCGTCATCGTCAACGTGCACCACCACGCCGACAAGCTCGAAGCACATCTCAGAACGCGAACGAACCCTGAGATCGCAATCTCAGATGAACGCGGTGTGCTCCTCGATACCGGCGGCGGCGTTGTCCGTGCTCTGCCGTCAATTGGCGACAAACCGTTTCTCATTCACAATTCGGATTCCGTTTGGATCGAAGGCGTGGGCAATAACCTCAGCCGTCTGTTGTCCTCTTGGGACGAAGAACGCATGGACAGTCTCATGTTGCTCGCCACGACACCCGGCAGTCTTGGATATGACGGCCACGGTGATTTCCATATGGATGGCGATGGCCTCCTCATGCGCCAAAGCGGACCACGCCTCGCGCCCTTCGTGTTCGCAGGCGTGTCGATTGCGCATCCGCGCCTTTTCGAGAAAGCGCCAGAGGGGCGCTTTTCTCTGAACACGCTGTGGAACGCAGCGATCGAGAAACGCCGCCTGTTTGGCGTCCAGCTCGATGGCCTATGGATGCACGTCGGCACGCCCGAGGCACTTGCGGAAGCCGAACTCAAAATCGCCAATCAGCACCTCGTCACCGGCCGCCCTGGTGCGCGGCCATGAAGGCCCCCATGAAACCCAATATCTACACAGTGCCGCCCGGAGAGGGTTTCCTCTCCAGTTTGGCGCGTGCGCTTTTCAATGGCGATCTGCCTGTGGCTGGCGGACCAAAGCCTGACGTTCTCAATCTGCAAGACGTCACTCTGCTGCTGCCAACGCGCCGCGCCGCGCGTGCCTTGCAAGAGGCGTTTCTGGCGGCGTCCGGGACGCGGGCCCTGTTGATGCCGCGCATCCGGCCCATATCGGAGGGCGAAG
This sequence comes from Hyphomicrobium sp., assembly GCA_031419475.1. Lineage (GTDB taxonomy): Bacteria > Pseudomonadota > Alphaproteobacteria > Rhizobiales > Hyphomicrobiaceae > Hyphomicrobium_B. The sequence continues at coordinate 3,420 of JANOKW010000227.1, forward strand.
AAGAACTCACACTGCTGTCCGGTCTTGCTGGTCTGACAACCCTCGGCACAGGTGCGCTTGATCTGCCGCCCGCCGTCTCGCCGTTGGAGCGCACGCTCACACTCATGCAGCTCGTGCAGCGCTGGCGCGAGGTCAAAGCGAAAGACGATCCTGACGGCGCGGGCGCTGCGAGCAATACACCGGCTCAAGCTGCAGCCCTTGCGGCGGAACTCGCGGCGCTGATGGATTTGGTCGAAACGGAAAACGTCTCGCTTGCGAACCTCAAAGATCTTGTGCCTGAGGCGTTCGCCATCCATTGGCAGCAAACCGTCCAGTTCCTCGAAATCGTCACGGACGTGTGGCCGCGCCATCTCGCGGAAAAAGGTTTGACGTCGCAGGTTGGACGACGCAACGCACTCATTCTGGCTGAAGCCGAGCGCATTACCAAACTGCCGCCCGGCGCGCCTGTAATCATTGCCGGCGTCACCGGATCCATTCCCGCAACCGTCACGTTGATGCGCGCGGTGGCCGCTCTCCCCAACGGCGCCATTGTTCTGCCCGCACTTGATTTGACGCTGGATGACGCAAGCTGGCAAAGCATCAGCCCCGATCATCCAGAGCATCCCCAATTCGGTCTCAAGAAATTGCTCGATCAGCTCGGCACAACACGGTGTGACGTCAAGACGTTGCACGGAGCAGCGCCCTCCAAGCGCCTTGCTGCCCGCGGCGCGCTGGTATCGGAAGCAATGCGCCCGTCTTCGACGACGGAACGCTGGCACCATTTCGCAAACAGCGCTGATCGTGGCGAAATGAAAGAAGCGCTGACCGGCGTATCGCTCATCGAAGCGCCGAGCGCCCAGGACGAAGCGGAGGCAATCGCCCTTATTCTGCGCAATGCCATCGAAGTACCCGGACGCACGGCAGCCCTCGTCTCGCCTGACCGGCTGCTCGCGCGGCGCGTCGCCATTCGGCTGCAAACCTGGGGCATTCGCGTCGACGACAGCGCCGGCCGCCCCTTCGTCAAGACGGTTCCTGGAACATTTCTCAATCTCACGATCAACGCGGTTCGCAACGGGTTCGCGCCTGCCGAATTGATGGCGTTGCTGAAGCATCCGCTTTGCCGTCTCGGTTTTGAACCGTTCGACATCCGCCGTTTTGGCCGTGCGCTCGAACTCGCGGCGTTTCGCGCGCCATATCTCGGTCGCGGCATCGAAGGCGTAAGGGCCGCGCTTTCAAATGCGAACCGCGCCCATGCAGAAGACGAACGCCAGCACCCAGCCGTAAAGCGGCTCTGGCAAGAAGATTGGGACGGCGCCCGCACGCTCGTTGATCGGCTTGACGCGGCCTACGCGCCGCTCGTCGCGGTTTACGCAAAGCCGCGCGACCGGAGCCTCAAGGACATGGCGGCGGCGCACATTGCGACGGCAGAAGCTTTGGCAGCACTGCCGGCACCTGCCGAAGAGGGCGGCGACGTGCCAGCCAATCCGCTTTGGCAAGGCGAAGCGGGAGAGGCGGCCAACACATTTTTTACCGGACTGTTGGACGAGAACATGCCGCCGCTCAAGATTGCCGCCAATGACTATGGCGATCTCTATCGTGGCCTGCTCGCCCGCGAGAATGTGCGCGAGCGCACACCCGTGCATCCGCGACTTTCGATTTGGGGCCCATTCGAAGCGCGCTTGCAGCAACCCCATGTGCTGATCTTAGGGTCACTCAACGAAGGTACGTGGCCGGAAGCAGCCGAACCCGGCGCCTGGCTCAACCGGCCGATGAGGGCGGCGCTAGGCCTTCCGTCGCCCGAAGAAGATATCGGCCGCTCGGCCCACGATTTCATCTCCTTCCTTGGCGCTGAGGTCGTTTACTTGACGCGCGCCGAGAAAATCAAAGGCGTGCCCACTGTGCCGTCGCGTTGGCTGATGCGCCTCAAAGCGCTCCTCAACGGCTTGGACCTTGTTGCGTCGCTAACGCCTGACCAGCCGTGGCTCGGATGGGCGCGGGCGCGCGACCGGATAGATGAGGCGACGCGCGTCAGGTTATCCGCTCCGGCTCCAACGCCCGCACTTGAACTGCGCCCGCGCCGCATGAGCGTGACGCGAGTCGAGGAATGGATCCGCAATCCTTATGCGGTTTTCGCGCGCGCAATTTTGAAGCTCGAACCGTTGCCTGTACTTGGCACGGCACCGGATCAGAGCTTACGGGGCGGTTTGGTCCATGAAGTCCTGTCACGATTTGCTATCGCGTATCCCCATGCCTTACCGGCCGATAGCTACGGCGCATTACAAAAAATCGCGTCTGAGGTGCTTGAAGACTATACCGGGCACCCGCGCGTCGCCGCGTTCTGGATGCCGCGCTTGCAACGCTTCCTGGCGTGGTTCGCTGAAACAGAACCGGAGCGGCGCAAAGGCGTTTCCAAAGTCATCGCTGAAACGTCAGGCAGCCTCGTGTTGGCAGCCCCAGGTGGTGCGTTCACATTGACGGCGCGCGCCGACCGGATCGACGATGGCGCCAAAGGCCTCATCATCACCGATTATAAGACAGGCGTCATTCCCAACGCCAAGGCCGTCGCGTCTAATCGATCTCCGCAATTACCGCTTGAAGCTGCGATCGCGCTCGGGACTTCCGGTTTCCCTGGCGTCGCGGGCCGCCCTGTCACGGGGTTACGCTACATTAGAGCGTCAGGCGGCGAACCGCCGGGCGAAGACAAAACCGTCGCGGCGGACGATATCGCAACGCTCGCTCAAATCGCCAGCGACGGGGTGCTCGGTCTCGTTGCCGCATTCGATGACGTCCGGACGCCGTATAGGGCCGTGCGCCGTCCAGGCTTCCGTTACGACTATGACGATTACGCTGGCCTCGCCCGCGTTGCCGAGTGGTCTGCCCACGTCGACGAGGAGACGTGAGCATGACGAACGCAATGACCGCGCACGACATCAAAGCCGCGCGCGATAAAACTGGCAACGCCCAGTCGGACGCCGCCGACCCGCTCTCCTCTGCCTGGGTCAGCGCCAACGCCGGCACCGGCAAAACGCATGTCTTGACCAACCGCGTGCTGCGTTTGCTGCTCGCGGGCACGAGGCCTGAGCGTATTTTGTGTCTCACGTATACCAAGGCAGCAGCAGCCGAGATGTCGAAACGCGTGTTCGACCGGCTGGCAGCTTGGGTAACGGAATCCGACAAGGAACTCGCGGCGCTCTTGACCGGGTTGACAAGCGTTATACCAGACGAAAAAGCCATCGCCCACGCGCGCACGCTGTTCACGAGTGCCATTGAATCGCCCGGCGGCTTGAAGGTGCAAACCATTCACGCCTTTGCCGAAAGACTGTTGCAGCGCTTTCCCCTCGAAGCGGGCGTTCCTCCTGGGTTCAAAATTCTCGACGACGAAAAGGGCCGCGAACTGACACAGCGCGCCATCAACGATACGCTGGAAGAAGCAACAGGCGATCCGGACGCGTCGCTCGGTCAGGCCCTCAAGACCGCAATCCGCTACGCCACCGATTCAAATTTCGACGAACTCCTGACCAAGACCATCGCCGAACGCAATTGGCTCGCCGCTGCAAGCCGCTTGGGCGAAGGCGTCCGGCACGACGACTTTACAGCGGCCGAGAAATTTCTACGCAAGACACTGGGCGTCGGCGCCAAAGCCAGCGAAGCGAGCCTCGCCACGGCTGGCGCCAATGTTCTGAGTGACGCGGAGCTCGCAAGTCTGCGCGATCACCTCGCCGGGGGCAGCAAGACCGATATTAAGAACAGCCGGTTTCTGGGCGACGCCTTGGCTCAGATGAGTGCAACCGCGCGCGCGGCCTGCCTCGCCGGCTATTTTCTAACTGGCAAAGACGAACCGCGCGCCAGTCTCATGACCAAAAAACTGGCCGACGAACGCGCTGACCTTCTGGCAATAGCAGAGCGCGCCCAATCGGCGTTCCGCAAATACAACGATGAACGCAAAGCGCTGGCAGCGGTTGAAGCCACAACCGCGCTCTACCGCCTCGCGGACGCGGTGCTGCAACGCTATCAAGACGCCAAGGCGGCGAGCGGTGCGCTCGACTTCGACGACCTGATCGTCAAAACCGGCGACTTGCTGAAAACTTCTGACTCAGCCGAATGGGTGTTGTTCAAACTCGACGGCGGTCTCGATCATATCCTGGTCGATGAGGCACAAGATACGAGCCCGGTGCAGTGGGAGATTATAGAATCCCTCGCGCGCGAATTTTTCTCCGGCGCCAGTGCGCGCGATACGGTCCGCACGGTCTTTGCCGTCGGCGACGAAAAACAATCGATCTACTCGTTCCAGGGCGCTGAACCCGAAAAATTCGATTTCATGGGCAAGCGCTTCGCCCAATTCGCCGTGCAAGTGCAAGGAGGATGGCGCCACGTGCCGCTCAACTTGTCGTTCCGAACTGTGCAGCCGATCCTCGATGCCGTGGATAGCGTTTTCGCGGACCCTCAACGCACGCCGGGGTTGACGGCCTCAGCGCAAAATATCCGCCATATCGCCAGCCGCTTTGGCCAAGCGGGTCTCATCGAGGTTTGGCCTCTTGAGACATATGGCGAGACGGAGCCCGCCGATCCTTGGAAGCCGCTGGAAGATTCGTCCGAGCGCGCGCCGGCCAGCCGGGTTGCCGAACGCATCGCCGCGACAATCGACGATTGGATTAGCCAAGGTGAAATGCTTCCCTCACTCGAACGGCCCATTCGAGCCGGCGATGTGCTGATTCTGGTGCGTAAGCGCCATCCCTTTGCAATTCCCATGGTCGCGGCACTCAAGGCGCGCGGCATTGCAGTCGCGGGGAGCGACCGCATTCAGTTGATCGAGCAAGTGGCTGTGCAGGATCTCCTCACGCTTGGCGATTTTCTGACGTTACCGGAAGACGACTTGGCCTTGGCCACAGTTCTCAAGAGCCCGCTATTCAACTTGACCGATGATGATCTGTTAGGTGTGGCGCCTGCCCGCAAAGGCGCGTTGTGGAAAGCGTTCCTAGCGGAAGCGGATACGGCACCGAGGTTGCGGGTGGCGGCCGAGACCCTGAAGCGCTGGCGCGCGAAAGCCGACTTCACACCGCCTTACGAATTCTTTGCCGCCCTTCTCGATCGCGATGGCGGGCGTGCGCAGATGCTGAACAGGCTCGGACCGGAATCGGCGGATGCGATCGACGAGTTTCTCGATGCCGCCCTCAACTACGATGATGGGTCGCCGCCATCCTTGACAGGCTTTCTCGCGGCCATGCGCCAAGGCCGACGCGAAATCAAACGCGACATGGAGCACGGCCGCAACGAAGTGCGCGTCATGACCGTGCACGGCGCCAAAGGCCTCGAAGCGCCGATTGTCTTTCTGGCCGACACCTGTACGACCGCCTCAGGCGAGAGTCCCGGCGCGCGCCTCGTCAAACTCAATCATGCCGCCCGCCCGCCCGGGACACCCAAGCCAATCCTTTGGGCTGTCAAAGGCACGTCGCGCATCGAAGCCGTGCAACAGGCAATCAGCGACAACGAGAAGCGCGATCGCGAGGAACGCAACCGGTTGCTTTACGTTGCCATGACGCGCGCACGCGACCGCCTTTATATCGCCGGCTTCGAGGGCCGCAAGGGACGCTCGGCCGGGTGCTGGTATGATTGCATCGTGGAATCTCTCGAAACGAAAATGGCGCCATTCGCATATCCTGATGGCGTCGAAGTTAAACGGCTCGAAGGCTCACAATCGGAACCGGCAGAAAAAGAAAAGAGTGCCCCCGCAGGATTGCACGCAGCCCAGCCATTGCCGGATTTCGCTAAGCAGCGCGCGCCAGCCGAGCCGCAACTGACTGTACCGCTGTCGCCGTCACGCCTTGAGCCCTATGCGCCCGACGCGGAAGGCGAGCCCATCATCACGCGTGCGGCCGCGCCCGGAGAAACGCGCGACCGGCCCTCGCCAACACTTCTGGCGGCTGGCAACCGGTTTTTGCGTGGCACTCTCACGCACGCGCTGCTCGAACATTTGCCATCGCTACCTGAAAATCTTCGCGCTGAAGCAGCGGAGGCCTTCGTCGAGAAACGCGGCATTGGCCTGACAAAGAAAGCGCGCACCTCGATCGTCAATGAGACGCTCGCAATTTTGACGCGGCCGGAATTCAAGGAACTGTTCTCAGTCACAAGCCGCGCTGAAGTGCCTATCGCGGCAACGCTGCCGCGTCCATCAGGCAAGGGTCCGGCGCTGAAACTTTCTGGCCAAATCGATCGCCTCGCTGTAACGGAGCGCGAGGTGTTCGTCGTCGACTACAAAACCAATCGTCCGCCGCCGTTGAACGCGGAGAATGTTGCGCCCGCCTACCTCTACCAGCTCGCGGCTTATGTCTTGGCACTCGGGGAGATTTATCCGGGCAAGCGCGTCAAAGCCGCACTGCTTTGGACGGACGGGCCGCGTTTGATGGAAATCCCAGAGGCGACACTCAAGGAATACGTGGGGCGCCTGTGGGACCTCGATACCGCGACCCTTGACGCCACCTGAGGCGATACCTACTTATGCGAAGGCAAGTTTAAGGGTGGCCTTGAAAAAGGCACCCGGTGAGATCAAAGGGGCGTTTATAAAACGCCGCAAATAGGAGACCTTCATGGCGACCGCCGTTACCGACGCAAGCTTCGATGCCGAAGTTCTGAAATCGACCGAGCCTGTGCTCGTTGATTTCCACGCTCAGTGGTGCGGGCCGTGCAAGGCCATGGCGCCAGCGCTTGAGCAGGTCGCCGCTGAGATGAAGGGCAAGGTCAAAATCGTGAAAGTCGATGTTGACGAGAACCCGAAGGTGACCGGCACCTATGGCATTCGCGCCATGCCGACTTTGATTTTATTCAAGGGCGGCAAGGTTGCAGCCCAGCACACGGGCGCCATCGTACAGAAGAAGAAGCTCGAAGATTGGATCACGGCGAGCGTGACGGCTTGATGCCCGGCTTGAGAATTTCGCAATGATGAAACCCCGCGGGCAGCCGCGGGGTTTTTTTAGTTGAGTCAAGAGCGCACTCGAAAACACTTCATTCGAAGCGCTTCGGATAGCGCTCTCTTGACCGCTTCACTCTTTGCCTTAGATCACAAAAAAATCTGCAGAGGACAGAACAGGCTTCACCGCCGACGTAAGCATTGCGAATTGGACCGCACCGCCCACAGCGTTGCCGTTTGTGTCGTAGAACAGCGCGCCAGAGTCAATGTCGTAAATAATCCGATCATTGGAGTCCGTTGCAACACCAGCGGCATTTGCTTTGAAAAACGCGGCATTTAAGGTGCCGAGTGCCAACAGATTGAACAGGCCAACGCCAGTGTTCTCCAATCTGATGGTATCCAATGCCGCATCGAAGTCAGTAATGATATCGCGATTTGTCGTCGCATTCGGTGTCGTGCGGAAAACGAAATAATCGGTGCCCAATCCTCCTGTAAGCGCATCGTTACCACCATCTCCGTAAATGAAATCCGTACCCAAACCACCATTGATGGCGTTGGCGGCCACGTTGCCGACGATCAGATTACTAAGAGTATTCCCCGTCCCGTTGATCGGGGCGGCGCCACTGAGGAAAAGGTACTCAATGTTGGCACCAAGGGTACGGCTATCAGTCGTGATGATACGGTCGAAACCACCTGTAGCAGCGACAGTGTTTGTTTCGGTCACCACGTCCGTTCTGTGGTCGGCATAGTACGTGTCGTTTCCGTCGCCGCCGTACATCACATCAGCGCCTGCAAGTCCATTGATGACGTCGGCACCAGCCCCGCTGACTAGGAGATCGCGTGCGTTACTACCTATTAGGCGATCATTTTGGGCGCCGCCATCGAAGTAGTCATTCAATCCGATCTGATACAAGCTAACTGTCGATGTGGACGGCACAACAATAGTGTCAATTCCGCCCAAGCCATACCAACTTTCAGAGACTTTTTCGGTTGATAGGTAACGCAGGACCGAAAAATAAAGCGACATCTCGTGTTGGCTCGTTAATGTAAGGCTTATGTTATCGACGCCTTCGTTGAACATAATATTCTTGTCATCGCCAACCCAATGATAAACGCCTGTAAGTCTCGCGGCTCTAATCGGATCGTCTTCATTTCTAAAGTTAATGGTTCTGGAGTCTGCGAGATCGAAAAGCAGAGGCGATCCTGGACTAGCGAACGTAACCGCGCTGTATTTGAGATCTGGATGATCTTCCATAAACATCTGGGCGACCGCTGCACCCAGACTATGTCCCGTAACATAAATCTTTGAGTACAAACCTGCCGCAGCCTCAATTGCGCTCAATAGTGCTTGATACTGAGCATAGTGTATGATCGACACTGACCCTTGCGCAAAATCCCAAATGCTATCGGTCCCCCGAAACGAAACGACAAGCGCATCTTGCGACCGAGCTAAAAATGCGGCGGCCGTCCCATTCACATACATCCCATTGCTCAGCCCGGGAAGACCGCCTAAGTCGGCTGACGCCAAAGGCTTCCAACCGTCGAAGCCTAACGCGGTTCGAGTTAGACTATTTTCTGCATAAGCTGCATTTGAGAACTCTGCCAGCGTTACATACTGCCCCCCATTTTTTGAAAACAGCGCATCGCTTCCCAGCAACGTGGGCTGCGCCACATCATCATTCACGATGGTGAAGAGCGACTTGTCGAGAAAGACATTCGGATCTGGATTTGGAGTTCGCTGAATGATGACGCCGAAAGTCTGATTGGCCTCAACCTGAGTGTCGGGCGTAATCTGCACTCTAACCGTTTGCGATGTGGCGGTGCTAGACGGCGCAAAAGTGAGCTGACGATCAACGATGGAGGTGTAGTCCGCGGTATTTACGCCGCCGTTGAGGATGGTGCTGAAGTAAACACTCTCTGTCGATGTCGAGGCTGTGCGCGTCACGACGAAGTCTATGAAGCCGGGTGAGTTTTCCGCGACGCTCGCTGTTGCTGGAGTGATTGAGAATACGCCAGCGGTCCCAGTCGCCACATCGTCATTCAAGATTGTGAAGAGCGACTTGTCGAGAAAAACATTCGGATCCGGATTTGGTGTTCGCTGTATGATGACTCCGAAAGTTTGGTTGGCCTCGACCTGCGTGTCGGGGGTTATCTGCACTCTAACCGTTTGCGACGTGGCTGTGGCGGACGGTCCAAAGGTTAGCTGACGATCACCGATGGAGGTGTAGTCGGCGGTATTCACGCCACCATTGAGAATCGTGCTGAAGTAGACGCTCTCTGTCGATGTCGAGGCTGTACGCGTCACGACGAAATCTATGAAGCCGGGTGAGTTTTCGGCGACGCTCGCTGTTGCTGGCGTGATCGAGAATACGCCGACGGTTGCACCCGCTACGCTCACTGTGGTCAGAAACACTAGGACTGAACGCTCCGTGCGAGTCGTTGGCATTAAATCCAATCGTGCTGGTCGAGCCCGCTGGGCCAGCGACGAACGCCCATAGTCCGATTTCGCCAATTGGAATGGGATCGAACAAGGTATTTTCTGCCTGTCTTACACTATTGCGTGTCAGATAACCTCCGCCTAGTTCACGGTCTCTGACGGCAAAGGACACAATGTCATTGTCCAAATCCGAGAAACTGAACAAGGCGCTGAGAGGCGTGCTCACTCCGGCAGAGGTGTTCAAAGTCGTGCCCGAAGCCGTTGGCACGTTATTGACTGCAGCCGCTGCGATGACCGTTGAGACGGCGCTTGGGTTGAAGCCGCCAAGCGAATCATTGGCATTAAACCCAATGGTACTTGTCGATCCAGCCGGTCCGGCAACGAATGCCCACAGCCCGATTTCGCCAATCGGAATAGGATCGATAAGCACGTTCTCCGTCTGCCTCACACCGTTGCGCGTCAGATATCCGCCACCTAGTGTTCTGACTCATTCATTCGCATCCCCCGCCGAGTGAAGCCAGCGC